>CAXUHL010000267.1:0-4029 GCA_964250745.1 uncultured Acidobacteriaceae bacterium | reverse complement strand
ACGCGCGCGGCATAGGCGTCGATGCCGCCCGAGAGCGACTGCGCCTGCTCGAAACCCTGGCCGCGGAGCCAGTTGGCCACATGCAGGGAGCGCACGCCGTGGTGACACACGGCAAGGATGCGGGCGTCCGGGTCAAGCTCGGCGTGGGCGCGGGCAGGCACGTCGCCCATCGGCATCGAGAGCGCGCCGGGCATGGCGGCGGTCGCAACTTCGGACGGTTCCCGCACGTCCAGAAGAACAAACGGCGAAGATTGTGTACCCTGTTGGAGAGCGGCCAACGCTTCCGGTTCGATCTCGAGTGGAGCCATGGGATCGAGTGTACCCGCTTCTTCGAGGCTGAATCTGACCGGATGGTAAGGAAAACCCTTGACTCCGGTTCGAATTGGGTGCATACAGGTGGCAGCCGGAAATTAAAAATAACTGAACGAGTTCGCTCCAGGCTCGAAGGGGCGAACGGGAAAAGTGGTCCGAAAGTGGCAACAGCCGAACGCGTGATGATCGTGGAAGACGAGGTCCATGCCCTCCATGGGCTTGCCGAGCTGGTCAGCTCCTGGGGCTATGACACGGAGATGGCCGGCGACGGGGTGGAGGCGCTCGAAAAAGTGGGCGGCTGGAAGCCGGGCATCATCGTGACCGACCTGAAGATGCCGCGCATGAACGGGCTGGAGCTGCTGCAAAAGCTTTCCGCCGGCAAGAACGACTGCACGGTGGTGGTGCTGACGGCACAGGGCTCGATCGACCTGGCGGTGGAAGCGATGAAGATCGGCGCCTACGACTTCATCTCGAAGCCGGTGGAGCCGACCCGCCTGCGCACGACCTTGTCGAACGCGACGCACAAGCGGGAAACCGAGCGCCAGCTGGAGGTGACCCGCCGCAAGCTGCGCGATACCGGCATCCTGGGCCCGCTGGTCGGGTCCTCGCGCAAGATGCGCGACATCTTCTCGATGATCGAGCAGGTCGCGCCGTCCAATGTGTCCGTGCTGGTCACGGGCGAAAGCGGCACGGGCAAGGAGCTGGTGGCGCGCGCGCTGCACGAGCTGAGCCCGCGCAAGCCCAAGCCGTTTGTCGCGGTCAACTGCGCGGCGATCCCGGAAACGCTGATCGAGAGCGAGATCTTCGGGCACGAAAAGGGAGCCTTCACGGGCGCGCTGGAGCGCCGGGCGGGCTGCTTCGAGCTGGCGGAGGAAGGCACGCTGCTGCTGGACGAGATCGGCGAGATGCCCATCGCGACCCAGGCCAAGCTGCTCCGGGTGCTCGAAGACAAGAAACTGCGCCGGCTGGGGTCGAAAACCGAGTCGCCGGTCGACGTGCGGGTGCTGGCGGCGACCAACAAAAACCCCGATGCCGCCGTCGATGCCGGCCAGCTGCGCGCGGACCTGTACTACCGGCTCAATGTCTTCAACATCCACATGCCGCCGCTGCGCGAGCACAAGGAAGACATCCCGGCGATCGTGGAAGCGATGATCCAGGACATGAACAACAAGCACGACCGCAAGGTGCCGGGCGTGGACCCGGGCATGCTGCAGCGGCTGATGCAGTACGACTGGCCGGGCAACGTGCGCGAGCTGCGCAACACCATCGAGCGCGCCGTGATCCTGTGCGGGACCAACCCGGTCGGGGTGCAGCACCTGCCGCCGGGTTTCGGCACGCGCGGGGTGGAAACCTCGGCCGATGCCGCGATGGCCAATACCGTTAAGGTCGAGGTAGGCACGACGGTGGACGAGGCCGAGCGGCTCTTGATCGTCAAGACACTCGCGAGCACCAACAACAACAAGACGCGGGCGGCGGAGATCCTCGGCATCAGCCTCAAGACGCTGCACAACAAGCTCAAGGAGTACGGGCAGATCCGTTTGCGGCGGGCGGCGGGAGCCGAAAAGGAGCAGCACGCCTCCTGAGGCGGTTCGCCTGAGAGTGCATCGCACGCACGCCGCGCGTCACGGCATCGGGAAAGCCGCTCCGGACCTTTTCCCGTGAGCTTCTTATAGCCTTTTGTGCGCAGGACCACGTAGAGTTTTCTCGTACCGATGCGGCTCAAGACAAAACTCGTGGCCGCGGTGACCTTGCTGGTGTTCCTGCTGGTTTCCGCGTCCTCCTGCCTGTATCTGGCGCGCTCGCTCCGGCAGTATTTGGACCAAAACTACGCGTCGACCGACATCATCGCGCACCAGGTTCTGTTCGCGACCCGCCAGGCGATCGAGCAGGGCGTGATCCGCGGCAGCATCGACCCGGCGGACCCGGCGCCGCTGTTCCGGGCGCAGGTGGCGGCGGCGCTGCGCAACGACGCCTCGCTCACCGCCCTCATGGATTCGATCGTCAGCTACTCGCCCACCGTCTTCGACGTGACGGTGACGGACAGCCGCGAGCGGGGCCTGGTGAGCAGCCAGCCCATGCTGACCGACCAGCCTTTCCCGTTCCGACCCGATTTCGGCAGACTGCGCTACCGTTCGCCGGTGAAGCTGTTTGCGATCGTCTTCGGCAAGCCCCGCGTGTACGACCTGCCCCTGGCGCTGCGGCGCAACGGCATGCCGTTCGCGACCGTGCACATCGGCATGCGGACCTCGTTCCTCCTGGAAGTGTTTCGCCCGTCGTTCCTGCAAGGCTTCACTTACGCCGTCGGGGCGCTGCTCATCTCTCTGCTGCTGGCTGCGGTGGTGGCCTCGCTCGCGCTCGCGCCGCTCGAGCAGATCAGCCGGCGGCTCGACGTGCTGAACGCGGAAGCGGCCGATGGGCTGCCGCGCCCGCCGAACGACGACGCGCTGATCCGCGTGTCCTCGAAGATCGAGCGGATCGGCGAGCGTATGCGCAACACCGAGGAGGTATTTTCGGCGCTCAAGGAGAACCTGGATCAGATCCTGTCGAACCTGCAGGACGGCATGATGCTGTTCACGCGCGACCAGCGGGCGGTCCTGGTTTCGAGCTCGGTGGAGCGCTTCCTGGGAGGCAGCCGGGACCAGATGCTGGGCGCGGATGTGAGTAAAATATTTACACGGTCCACGAAACTGGGTAGGATGGTGCGAGACGCCTTTGCGAGCCGAACGTCCATTCCACAGGTGGAAGTGGCCACCGAGAGCGGGCGGCGGCTGGAGATCGCATTGGAAATTATTCCCAACCAAGGCAACGAGCGTGAAAGTTTGGGCGCGCTGCTGACCCTGCACGATCTCGAGTCCGTGCGCGAGATCGAGAGCGAGCTCGAGTTGTCGCGGCGGCTCTCGGCGATCGGGCGGCTGACCGGCGGGGTTGGGCATGAGGTTAAAAACCCCATCAACGCGATCGTGGTGCACCTGGAATTGATGAAAGGCAAGCTGAGCGGCGAGGAAGCCCCGGCGCTACGGCACCTAAACGTGATCCAGAGCGAGATCCACCGGCTGGACCGGGTGGTGCAGACGTTGGTCGACTTTTCGCGGCCTATGGAGCTTCAGCTCGAGGAGACGGACCTGCGCGAGGTTACCGAAAGCGTGCTGAGCCTGGCCTCGGCGGAGTTCGCGGCACAGGATGTGCAGTTGTATACGGAGTTGCCCGCGAAAATTGTCCCCGTGAAGGTAGATGCTGATATGCTGCGGCAGGCGATTTTGAACATCGTCCTGAACGGGGCGCAGGCGATGCCTGCCGGGGGATCGTTGCGGGTGCGTTTGCACGAGGAAGCACGGCAGGCCGTGCTCACGGTGGCCGATACGGGCGAGGGGATCGCGCAGGAGGTACTGCCCCGGATCTTCGACCTGTACTTCACGACCAAGAAAGGCGGCAACGGCATCGGTCTCGCGATGTGCTACCGAATCGTGCAGCTCCACTCGGGGATCATCGAGGTGGAGTCGGAACCGGGCCACGGCACCGTCTTCACGGTGCGCCTGCCGCTGAGCCGGGTGAACGAACGGGAACTGGAGCGCGGGGCCGATGTGGAAGCCGCGGTAGGCGGGGTGAACGCATGAACCTGCGCCCCGCTTGCTTGCGCGCGGCGGCGGCCCTGCTGCTGCTGGGGCCTGTCGCGGGCTGCCGTCACAAGGCCGCGGCCCCACCGCCTCCGCCGCCGCC
>CAXUHL010000266.1:1955-4031 GCA_964250745.1 uncultured Acidobacteriaceae bacterium | reverse complement strand
CGACGTTCTGTCGGCGCTGGTGAACCTGGGCTATAACCGGGTGGCCGCCGAGAAGGCACTGGATGCGGCGCTGGCGAAGGATGCGGGCCTGGGCGGCCAGTTCGAGGAGCTGTTTCGGGCGGTGCTGGGGTTGATCCGGTAAGGGGATTGCCGCCGGGATCGCGTTTGGGCCTTTTCCGGACGCACAGGGGCCGCGCTATGCTGGGAAGCGATGAGTGACGCGGGGACGGGAACGGCGCGGCTGCGGGAGAAGGGGCGGATTCTTTCGCCCTCGGAGATTGAGCGCACGCTGGTGCGGTTGGCGCACCAGATTATCGAACGCAACCACGGCGGGGACAATCTCGGTCTGGTGGGCATCAAGCGGCGCGGGGTGCCCCTGGCGCAGCGGCTGGCCCGTCTGATCGAGGGCATCGAGAAGCAGCCGGTAGACGTGGGCGCGCTCGACATCGAGTTCTACCGGGACGACCTGTCCACGCACGACACGCGGCCCGTGGTGCACCCGGGGGAGATCGGGTTCGACGTCACCGGGCGCAACATCGTGCTGGTGGACGACGTGCTCTACACGGGCCGGACGACGCGGGCGGCGCTCGACGCCCTGTTCGCGCACGGGCGGCCGAACCGGGTGCAGTTGCTGGTGCTGATCGACCGCGGACATCGCGAACTGCCCATCGAGGCCAGCTTTACCGGGCGTGTGGTGCAGACCTCGCGGCAGGAGATCATCGAGGTCAAGCTGCGGGAGATCGACGGGGACGAGCAGGTTTTGATCGTGGAGCGCATGCCGGCGTGAAGGGCTCGCTGCTGGGCATCGAGGACCTTGCGCTCGACGACGTAAGCGACATCCTGCGGCTGGCGACGGAGCTGGAGCGGGAAGACGTATTCGCGCGGTCGCGGCAGCTGTTCAAGCGGCGCGTGGCGCTTCTGTTCTACGAGGCGAGCACACGGACACGGACCAGCTTCGAGCTGGCGGCGAAAGCCCTGGGCGCGGATACGACGCTGGTCAGCGACAAATCGTCGAGCATCGAGAAGGGCGAGTCGCTCAAGGACACGGGGCTGACCCTGCGGGCGCTCGGCGCGGAGGCGATCATTCTGCGCAGTGCGTTCTCCGGCGCGCCCTCCCTGCTGGAGCGGGTAACGGGACTGCCCGTTTTGAACGCCGGAGACGGGATGCACCAGCATCCTTCGCAGGCGCTGCTCGACCTTCGGACGATCCTGCGGGTCTTGCGGGATGGGCAGGAGCAGGTGGACGCGCGCACGCTCGAGGGCGTGACGGTGGCGATCTGCGGCGATCTCCGGCACAGCCGCGTCGCACGCTCGAACGCGCTGCTGCTGCCGCGTCTGGGGGCCAGGGTGGTTCTGTGCGGGCCTCCGGCGCTGCTGCCGGAGATCGCGGTCGAGTTGGGCCCGGGACTCGCGATCGAGCGTGAGTTCGATCGGGCAGTTCGGGGGGCGAATGTAGTGATGATGCTGCGCATCCAGGCCGAGCGCCTAGCAGGGCTGAGCGTCGACGTGGCGGAGTACAGGGAGCGGTACCAACTGCACGGGGGCCGCGTGCGTCCGGACCAATGGGTGATGCACCCGGGCCCGATGATCCGCGGCATGGAGATCACCGATGCCGTGGCCGACGGGCCGCAGTCGCTGATCGAAGAGCAGGTGCGGCACGGGCTGGCGGTGCGGATGGCCCTGGTGAGCCGTGCGCTGGGGGAGTTGGCAGTATGAGCGCGCTGCTGGTGCGAGGCGGGCGGGTGCTCGACCCCGCCGCGGGAACGGACGAGGTTCGCGACCTGTGGGTCGTGGATGGGCGCATCGCACCCGGCCCGGGCGGGGCTGAAGTGGAGACCCTGGACGCGGCCGGCCTGGTCGTCGCGCCGGGGCTGATCGACCTCCACGTTCATCTGCGTGAGCCGGGTCAAGGTTGGAAGGAGACGATCGCGACGGGCACGCGGGCGGCGGCGGCGGGCGGCTTCACCACCGTGTGCGCGATGCCCAACACCACGCCTGTGACGGACACGCCGGCGTGGGTGCGGTGGGTGCGGGTGCCGGAGCGCGGCGCGGCTGTGCGGGTGCTGCCGGTGGGGG
>CAXUHL010000266.1:0-1945 GCA_964250745.1 uncultured Acidobacteriaceae bacterium | reverse complement strand
GCCTGGGCGCGGCGATTACGGACTATGCGGCCCTGAAGACGGCGGGGGCGGTCGCCGTGTCGGACGACGGCAAGCCCGTGCTGGAGGACACGGTGATGCGGGCGGCGCTCAAGGCCGGGGCCGGCGCGGGCCTGCCGGTGGTGCAGCATGCCGAGGACACGCGCCTGACCGCCGGCGCGTCGATGAACGCGGGCGCGCTTGCCTTCAGGATGGGGCTGCGCGGCATGCCGGTGGAGGCGGAGTCGGGGCTGGTGGAGCGGGATATCCGTCTGGTTCGGGAGCTGCGGGCCGAGGGCGTCGAAGCGCGCTTGCACGTGCAGCACGTGTCCACGGCGCGGGCGCTCGACGCGATCCGGGCGGCGAAGCGGGAAGGGCTCGGGGTGACCTGCGAGGTCGCGCCGCACCATTTCGCCTTGAACGAGCAAGCGGTCCGGGGCTACGATACGCTCGCGAAGATGAACCCGCCGCTGCGGGCGGAGCGGGACCGCCTGTCGATGCTGGAAGGGCTCCTGGACGGGACGGTCGACTGCATCGCGACCGACCACGCGCCGCATGCCTCGTGGGAGAAGGAGCAGGAGTTCGAGCGCGCGCCGAACGGGATTACGGGTCTCGAAACGGCTCTGGGGCTGGCGCTGCGGGTGCTCCATGGGGAGCGGGGAATGCCGCTGGGGCAAGTCTTGGCCCTGCTGACCTTGGGCCCGGCGCGGGTGCTGGGGCTGGCCGGCGGCACGCTGGCGACCGGCTCGCCTGGAGACTTAGTTATTTTCAATCCGCCGGCGAGCTGGACTTACTCGGCGGCAGGTTCGATAAGTAAGTCGAAGAACTCGCCGTTCGATGGGTGGGAGATGCGGGGCAAAGTACGTTGGACCGTATGCGAGGGGCGGATAGTGTTCGAGGGGTGAAGGCCGAAAAGCGGTCTCATACATGCTTTCTCGGCTTCGGCAGTCCTCGTGAGCCTCGCTTGACGGCGGTCGCACCCGGGGGTGTCACGGGCGGCGAGGGTTTACGAGCCGCTTCGAGCAGGGGCCTGTACCCGCCAGCAGGCCCCGCTGGACCTTGAACGCGGTCAGCTCAGCGCGACGATTTCAAACGCCTCGGGGTAGCGGGCATCGGGCCGGGTCTTGCCTCCGTTTCTGAAAGCGACAGGCTGGTCGAGCTTGATATCGTTCGCGCCGGAGTAGGCGATCAGTCTTTCCCGAAGAGAGGGGTCCACGATATTGGAAATATGAATGAAGAAAACCTCGCCGTTCTTGGTTGTGGCGAAACCTATTCCCTTACCCGGATTGTAATTAGTCATAACGGCTTCGACGGCTTCCCTGGGCGGCGGTACGACAGGCGGCTTGTCGCCCCGCATGGCCTGTGCCAGGGCCTGCCCGTCGATGGCCACCGAGGGTTTCACCGCCGCGGCTTTCTTTTCCTGGACGTAAGTTTCAATGTGCTTGCGTAAATTCTCGATGCGGTAAGTGAGATCCGAGCACAGGCGGACATAGATCGTTTCGACGGTGCGTACGCTTTGATCCAGCTGAATCTGCCGCAGGAGCGCAAAGACGGACTCGCCTATATGTTTTTCGTCGAAACCGTTTTCTATTTCGAGATACACGATCCGGTCCGCGACGCGGAAGGCAGTTTGATTGACGCTTAGAAATTCGGTGATTTTTCCCATATCGTCGAGCTTCTGCGTGACCTGGACGCCGGTCGCGGGTATCCGGTTCATATGTGCCATCGCATAGACGATGAAATCGAGCTTGTAGCGGTGGTCCCATTCTTCGCGGCTGGCCAGGACGACACCGTATTGTTTTTCGAGTTGCTCTTTCAAGGTTGTTTCAAGGGTCAAGCCCGTTTGCAGAAACATCGTTCACTCTCCCCGGCCCCGAAGGGCCAGGTGAATTATAGGGGGGCGGGACGGGAAAGGCGCGCGGGAAGAGCCTCACTCCTTTGGATCGAT
>CAXUHL010000265.1:0-4079 GCA_964250745.1 uncultured Acidobacteriaceae bacterium | reverse complement strand
TTCACCCCTGCGACGATCGGAGCGATCCAACGTGCGGGCGCGAAGGTCGTGTGCGTCAACCAGGACAACCCGTTCGGGCCCCGGCGCGACGGTTGCTGGACGCAGTTCATGCGGGTCTTCCGCTCGTTCGACCTGAGCTGCGTCTTCCGCGACGTGGATGCGGTGCGCTACCGCGAGTGGGGCCTGCCGTTCGTCCAGCTGCTCTTCTCGTACGAGCCCTCGCAGCACTTCCCGCCGCCGCCGGAGTGGGGGGACAAGGACCGGGACCGGGGCGTATCCTACACCGGCAGCCCGCTCGAGGAGCGGCCTGCGTTTTTGGCCCGGCTAGGTGGCGAGTTCGGCCTGCCGCTCGCCGTAGCCGGCCCCCGTTGGGACAAGGCCTGGCCGCCCGATCTGCGTGTTAGGTATGTGACCGGCGGCATGATGCGCGACGCGGCGTATCGCGAAAGCATCTGGCGCTCGAAGGTGAACCTGGCCTTCGTGACCCACCGGAACGAGGACGACGTGGCCCATAAGGCCATCGAGATTGCCGCCTGCGGGCAGTTTTTGCTGGCCGAGCGCGCGCCGGGGCACCGGCGCTGTTTCGAGGAGGGCAGAGAAGCCGAGTTCTTTTCGACCGCGGAAGAGTGCGCGGAGAAGGCCCGCCACTACCTCGACCGCCCGGAGGAGCGGGCCCGGATCGCTGCCGCCGGCCGGCTTCGGGCGGAGCGGTCCGGCTACTCCAACGACGCGCAGCTCGCGAAAGCGCTGCGAGCGCTCGACGGTGTGCGCCCGTGAGCGGGCGGTTCCTGCTCGGGATCGATTGCTGCGGCGCGGAGACAACCCTGGCCCTCGGCGTGCTCGACGGCGGCGCACTGACGAGTGTGCGCACGAGCGAACTGGCCGCGCGCACGGCCGGCTCACTGCTTACCGGGGCTCTCGAAACTCTGCTCGCCGGCAGACCGCCGTCAGAGCTCAGGGCGATCGTCGTCGTCTGCGGCCCGGGCAGCTTCACGGGCATCCGCGTCGGCCTGAGCGCGGCCAAGGGCCTCGCCGAAGCTGCCGGCGTGCCGGTCGTCGCGCTCTCGCGCCTTGAAGTGCTTTCCAGGACGGGGGACTCGGACTACGCGGCTTTGTACGCCGCGCGCGGGCACATTTACCTCCGCGAGACCGTCACCGGGACCGAGCAGCTGCTGCCCGCCGACGAAGCCGCCTCGCAAACCGCCGGCCGAAGCGTAGCGGCCTGTGAGCAGCGCACCCTGGCCCTGCTGCCTTTCGCGCAGCGAATATCCGAACCCAATGCGACCGACGCGCTCCGCCTGGCTCTACCGCGCGTGCTCGCTGAAGACTGGGAGGACACGGCGGCCCTCGACGGCCTGTATCTGTGGCGAGCCGAGCAGATGCTCCGGGCTTTGCCGTGAGCCCGATCCGGCCCATGCGCGACTCAGACCTGCCTCAGGTGCTCGCCATTGCCGCCGCCGTCCCAACCGCCCCGCACTGGCCGGAGTTCGAGTTCCGGCGCATGCTGTCCGTAGCCGCCGGAGAGCCCGCGCGGCGCGCCGCCTGGGTCGCCGGGCCTGAGCACGAGCCTCTATGCGGCTTCGCCCTGGCCAGCTGTGCCGCGGGCGAAGCGGAGCTCGAAACCATCGTCACTGCCCCGCACGCTCGCAGGCAGGGCTTTGGGCGGGCGCTGGCCGAGGCCGCCCTTATCTGGAGCCGCGCGGCCGGCGCGCGCCGCATCCTCCTGGAGGCACGCGCCTCCAACCACCCCGCGCTCACGCTTTACGCAAGTCTGGGCTTCCGTGTCGACGGAACCCGCCGCCGCTATTACCGCAACCCGGACGAGGATGCCGTCCTGATGAGCCTGGCGCTCTGACCGCCGGTCCCGTTTCGGAACGCCGCAGTCTCGTTTCCTGAAACGGGACTCTCCGCGCGCGAACCGAAACAGCCGCGGGCTGCGGCCGCCGCTGCCGCTCTATAATCGAGCCAATGGTGCGAGACGGCTATCTGTACGGCATTTCACTGGTTCTGGTCGCGATCGTGATCGCGGCGCTGACCCAGACCTGGTGGTGGAGCCTCCTGCCGCTCGGGTTCGCGGCCTTCTTCCTGTGGTTTTTCCGCGACCCCAAGCGTGCTATCCCCGCCGAGGCCGGCCTGGTCGTCTCGCCCGCCGACGGCAAGGTCACCAGCGTCGAGCGGATCGACACTCCATCCGGCGAGCGCACCCGTATCTCCATCTTTCTCTCTGTCTTCAACGTCCACGTCAACCGGTCGCCGGTCGCCGGTGTCGTGCGCGAGGTCCGCTACCAGAAAGGCTCGTTCGTGAACGCGATGGATGCAGCGTCCGCCGATCGCAACGAGCAGAATATCTGCGTCGTCGAGGCTGAAGATGGCTACGAGGTCGTCTTCAAGCAGATCGCCGGGTTGCTGGCTCGGCGCATCGTGTTCAAGCAGGTCGTCGGCGACCGGCTCGCGCGCGGCCAGCGCGTCGGACTTATCAAGTTCGGCTCGCGGACCGACCTGATCCTGCCTGCCGGGACAGAAGTGCGCGTGCAGGTCGGGGAGGTTGTCAGGGGCGGCAGCTCGGTGCTGGCGTTCGTCGCGCCCCAGGCCGGTGGCTCGGCGCGCCAAACCGTCGCCGCGGGCGCGGCCGTCGAGTCGCCCCGGTGAACGAGCAGCCCAGCGAACGGCCGGCCGAGCAGCCGCATCGGCTCCGCCCGCTTTCGATGCCCGGCCGCGCGCAGCGCCGCAAACCGCGCGGCATGTACATCCTGCCGTCCCTGTTCACGGCCGGCAACATCGCGGCGGGCTATTACGCCATTACCCAGTGCCTTCTGGGCTCCGCGCTCGAGCCGCAGCACTTCGACTACGCCGCCCTCGCCATCGGCTTCGCCATCCCCTTCGATACCATCGACGGCCGCATCGCCCGCATGACCGACACCACCAGCGACTTCGGCAAGGAGCTCGATTCGCTGGCCGACATCGTCACCTTCGGCATCGCACCGTCGCTGCTGGCCTACTGCTGGGGCTTCGAAATGCTGCCGCACTCCCTGCCGCACGCACTGCGGCACAAACTGGTCTCGCTCGGAACGCTTCTGTGCTTTCTGTTCCTGTTGTGCGGCGCGGCCCGCCTCGCGCGGTTCAACTCGACAGGCACGCCCAAGCCGAAGAACCCCGGACGGCCGGGCCGGAAATACTTCGTGGGCATGCCCATCCCGGCGGCGGCGGGGGCAATCGCGGCCGTGGTGCACTTCTTCGGGGGCATCCCAGTCTCGCTCAACTGGGTGGCGCTGGTCTGGGGCGCGTATGTCGCGGCGATCGGCTTCCTCATGGTCAGCACCTGGCGCTTTTGGAGCGGCAAGGAGATCAACCTCGCGAACGCGCACCCGTTCCGCTGGATCGTGCTGCTGGGCGCGTTCCTCTACGCGCTGGTGTTTTTCTCGCAGTACCTGCTTGCGGCCATCGCGCTCATCTATATGTTTTCAGGCGTCCTGGCGCGGCTTCTCTACAGCTGGCAGCGCAAATCGGGCAACGCCCAGCTCCATCACGCGTAAGCGCAGCAAAGGACGGTATGCCGGGTAAGGAAAGGATTGCGATCGTAGGCGCGGGTACCCTGCGCGGCAAGGAGCTGGCCGAGGCGCTCGAGGAGAGCCCGTTCGCGGCCGCCGATATCGTCCTCATGGACGAGGACGACAGCCTCGGACAGATCGAATCGGCCGGGGAGGAGGTCACCGTCGTGCAAGCCATCGACGAAGACTCCTTCCGGCATGTGGACTATGTCTTCTTCGCCGGCGCGCCCGCGCAAACCGCCGCGCACTGGCAGGCCGCGGTCGAGGCGCGCGGCAGCGTTATCGACCTTTCCGGCGCGCTCGAAAACGAGCACGGCGTCCTGGTCGCTTCGCCCTGGGTGCGCGACGCGATTTTTTATTGATACTGGGACTAACGAGATCTACACACCCCGGCCCTGGTCGTCGCGCACATCGCTGCTTCCGCGCTCGCGCTGCTGATGGCGCGCCTGCAGGACGTGGGCGCGGTCCGGACCGCCTGGGCCACCCTCTACGAGCCCGCCTCCGAGCACGGGCGCGCCGCGGTCGCCGAAC
>CAXUHL010000264.1:0-4093 GCA_964250745.1 uncultured Acidobacteriaceae bacterium | reverse complement strand
GAAAAAAAAGCGGGTGCCGCCCCTTAGCGGCACCCGCAAGCAATTTATCGCCAGTCGTTCCCTTTTTTCGCGCGCTTACCCAGCCGTCACCGGCTTCAGCACCCGCGCCTGCGGCACCGCCAGGGGCGTTCGTGCGCCCTGGTTCACCTGTACCGCGTTGCCCCAGGTCTCCTCGGGAACGCGGAACAGGATGCGCCGCACCACCTCCACACCCTGCATGAAGGCGTGATCCTGGTTCGAGATCTCGTACCGCCAGGCTCCGAAGCGGCCCCGGCTGTACACCTCGGCTTCTTCGAGCACCGGCTGCACCTCGGCCAGCAGCGCGTCCCGCTCCAGAAACGGCACGGGGTAGCCGTGCTCGATCCGGTACTCCCAGCGCGACACCACCTTCTGCCCCGGCTTGCCGACCAGGCCCATGCGGAACAGGCTCGCTTCCACCTTGCCGCGCAGCACGGCCTCGTCCATCGCGGGTGCGCCGCCCGCCTCGCTCACCTCGCACAGCACGGAGTAGCAGCCCTCCGGTCCGTTGCCCCGGCTCACCGTCATGGGGAAGGTCATGCGCCAGAACGGCACGTCCGCGTCCGTGACCTGGCACGAGTGCAGGCCCTGATAACGCGCGGGGATCGCGCCCTTGATCCCGAAGCCGAACAGCCGCGACCGCGCCTTGATGAATCGCTCGGCCTGCGCGTGGAGCTCCGGCCGCCCTTCGACGGACTTGAGCAGCGTGTCGAGCGGCATAGTCGAAACCATTCGCTCCCAGCGGACCATTTCCCCGTTGCTCAGCCGCGCCGCCTTGTTTTCAAGCGAAACCGCCTCGACCCGGACGCCCAGCAGCATCTTCTCCGCGGGGATCAGGCTCGCTACCGCGGACCAGATCGCCCCCGAGCCGCCCTTCTCCGGGTAAGCCACCCGCGTGTCCGCCTGCCAGCCCGGGTCGTCCTTGCCGTTGACCCAGTTGCGCAGCGTCTTCTTCAAGTTCATGTCGGCCACGTTGCGCGTCGAAGAACCCGACCGGTGCCGCGCCCACACGTTGGTCAGCGACTCCGGCGCGTGCGCCCACTGCTTGCGGTTCAGGGGCTCCATCAGCAGCTTGGTCACATACGGGCCGAAGTGCGCGTGGAGGTAGCTCCCCATGTCGCCGCCCTCCATCGCTTCCACGTCGCCGGGCTTGTTCCCGATGCGCCGGCGGTGCAGCTTGACGCTGCCCACGGCCGCCGCCAGCTTGCGCATGGGCAGCCGGTGCAGGTTGCGCTGCGCCGGGTAGGGCAGGAAGCGCCCTTCGGTCTGCACGCCGCGTTCCGGCCGTGAGCGCGCCCAGCTCAGGCCCAGGCCGTCCAGCATCTCCGAGAAGCGCGCGTAGTGTTTGTGCGGAAAAAGAACGTGCCCGCCAAAGTCGAACGTGAAGCCTTCCTCGGTCATCCGCGAGGTTGCCCAGCCGCCCGCTTCTTTCCCCGGGTCCACGACCAGGAACGATTCCTGCCCGTTTTCCACCAGCTCCAGCGCCGCCCCCAACCCGCAGGGGCCCGCGCCCACGATCAGCACCTTGACGTCACGCACTACACCACACTCCAGTTCCGGGCTTCGGCCTGCCCGCTCACTCGTACATGCTCCACGGCCGCCAGCGGCAGACCCGTTTCCGCCGCCACGTCCACCATCAGCTGCAAATCCATCCGCACCGGCTGGAAGGCCTCGCACACCCCGCGGTAGTGCGGCCAGGCCCGGTGCCGCCCCGCGGCCTCCGCCCACTCCACCGTGCGCACCCGCTCCTTTTGCGAGGCATGAGCCAACAGGCTTTTTACCTTCAGGTCCCAGGTCCTGGTGATGTCGACCTTAAGCGCCGCTCCGAACTGGAGCGTCGAAGGCCCTTCGAAGAACAGGACGCTCGCGTGCCGCCGCGCCGCCGAAACCAGCGAATCGCTGAGGACGCGGTGGTCCGAGTGCGAGTCCGTCGGCGCGTGTGTCAGGAGCAGGTCCGGCGCGTGCGTGCCCAGCTTTTCCTCCAGCACCTCCACCGTTTGCCGTCCGCTCATCGAGCCGTCCGGCAGGTGCGCGAAGTCCAGCCGCACGTCCAGAAGCGATGCACTCACCCGTTCCTCGTTCAGCCGGGTCACGGGATTGCCGCCCAGCTCCCCATCCGTCATCGTAAGGAATGTCACTTGCCAACCGGCCTGCCGCAGCAGCACCGAAAATCCCGCAGCCCCCAGAGCGCAATCGTCAGGATGTGCCCCCACCACCAGCGCCTTCTTCACTCTCGTCATCGTTCCGCTCTCTTTTCGTCGGTTCCCGAAAGCCGCATCCCGCCGCTTTTCTCCCGGTACCTGCTCTATCGGCAGCTTTTCCGCTTCCATGAGCTCCTTCGCGCTTTTTTCCGCACGCCGGTCCGTGGCATCTTTCGCTCCTCATAAATACCGTCTTTCCCGTCCGGAAAATCAGAAACGTCACTACGCCGTGGTAAGCGCGGGAATGATTACCGCGCAATGCTTGCTCCATTCCCTTTCGCATTCACCCTCTTTCGTGTACCCGTTACTTTGTTTCAAGACCCGTCTCGCTTCTTTTTCACTCCCTGCGCATAGCCGCCTGTCTACACGGCTTCGCCTGGTTTGTACGGGACCAAAGTAATGCCGGGCGCACGGTTTTCCGCCCGAAGACGAAGAAAATCGACGGGAACCCGCGCCAATACTGCTTTCCGCTTGACACCGCGCCCGCCAAACACGAAGCTAAAACCCGAGCAGCCTCCCGAAACCCGCGTCAACACTGGCGCAAACGGTTCAGGCCCCATCAGCACCAACGAAAGGATCCCTACCGCCATGGCAACCGCCCTCACCAAAACCGCCCTCGTCCGCCAGATGGCCGAGTCGCTCGAACTCACCTCCAAGCAAACCGTCTCCTTTTTCGACCTGCTTGCCGACACCGCCGTCAAGGAAACCAAGAAAAACGGCGTCTTCGTCATTCCCGGCCTCGGCCGCCTCGTCAAGGCCGAGCGCAAGGCCCGCACCGGCCGCAATCCCCAGACCGGCGAGGCGATCAAGATCAAAGCCAAGACCGTGGTGAAGTTCCGCATCGCCAAGGCCGCCAAGGACGCGATCGCCCCGCCGGCCAAGAAGGCCGCCGAGAAGCCCGAGAAAGCCGCTAAAGCCGAAAAGTAGAAGCGTCCGCATCGACCCGAAAACTCCTTGGAACCCCGGAGTGAGACCCGCCGCAGAGCGGGGCTCATGAGGACCGCCCAAGCCGCGGAAGTATTCATGAGACCCTTTCCAGCCCACCGTCGCCCGGGGCCGGTTTCACTCGTTGGTGACCCACCCGAAAGGCCCCGGCGCCCCCCTTCATGAGCTGGTTCAAACGCGAAAAACCCGGCATCGAGCCCAACGGCGAAAAAACCGTGCGCACCGAAGGGCTCTGGTGCAAGTGCCCCGGCTGCGACGCCACCGTCTGGAAGGCGGACCTCCACGCCAACCTTGAAGTGTGCCCTAAATGCGGGTACCATCACCGCTTACCCGCTCTCGCCCGCATCGAAAGTCTCCTCGATCCCGGCTACACCCTGGTCGACGGAGGCCTTCGCTCGAACGACCCCCTCCGGTTCACCGACCTGAAGCCCTACTCCGCGCGCCTGGCAGCGGCGGAAAAAACCACCGGCCTGCCCGACGCCATCCTTTCGGCCGAAGGCCGCCTGGGCCCCCACCCCGTCATCCTCGCCGCCATGGAGTACGGCTTCATCGGCGGCTCGATGGGCGCGGTGGTCGGCGAAACCATCGCCCGCGCGGCTGACCGGGCCCTCGCCGCCCGGTGCGCCCTCGTCGTCGTGTCGGCTTCCGGCGGTGCGCGCATGCAGGAGGGCATCGCCTCGCTCATGCAGCTCGCCAAGATCTCCGCCGTCCTCGCCCGGCTCGACCGCGCGCGCCTGCCCTACGTCTCCGTCCTCACCGACCCCACCTTCGGCGGCGTCACCGCCTCCTTCGCCATGCTGGGCGACCTCAACCTCGCCGAACCCGGCGCGCTGATCGGCTTCGCCGGTCCCCGCGTCATCGAGCAAACCATCCGCCAGCGCCTCCCCGAAGGCTTCCAGCGCGCCGAGTTCCTCCTCCAGCACGGCATG
>CAXUHL010000263.1:0-4201 GCA_964250745.1 uncultured Acidobacteriaceae bacterium | reverse complement strand
GGCGGTGCTATGGGTGGGCCGAGGGGCGGGCGGGCAAACGCGGCGTGGGCGACTGGCGCGACCTGGCAGCCGCCACCCATGCGGACCCGAGCGCCGAGGTAACCGGGGCCGGGCTGGCCGACCTGCGCTCGATCGACGCGCGCCTGCTGGCCGACGGTGCCGGACGCGCGGCGTTCGCGGCCTGGGTGCGTGCGACGTACAAGCCGGAGCTGGACAAGCTCGGCGCGCCCCTGGCCGGAGAGCAGCCCGACGTGGCCCAGCGCCGCGCGGACCTGTTCGCCCTGGTGGGGGAGATCGGCAAGGACCCGGCGACGATCGCGAGCGCGAAGGAGCTGGCTGCGAAGTCGTTCGCCGACCCGAACGCCGTGGACCCCACGCTGACGACAGCGGTGCTCGCGGTCG
The DNA here is from genome assembly GCA_964250745.1 of uncultured Acidobacteriaceae bacterium. Lineage (GTDB taxonomy): Bacteria > Acidobacteriota > Terriglobia > Terriglobales > Acidobacteriaceae > EB88. The sequence goes on along the minus strand of CAXUHL010000263.1, from coordinate 3,799 downwards.
CGGCGCGCAACGGAGATGCGGCGCTGTTCGAGCAGTTTCAAAAGCAGTTCGAGACCGACCCGGACCCTGAGCGGTCTGAGCGCGCGCTGCAGTTACTTGCGACCTTCGAGCAGCCTGCCCTCACCGAGCGCGCGATGCGCTATGCCGCGTCGAGCAAGGTCAGGAACCAGGACGCGACGTTTATCTTCGCCACCGCGCTGCACGGGACCGCAACCCGCGACACGGCCTGGAGCTACATCCAGGGGAACTGGTCCGCTGTTTCCGCCCAAATGACAGGCGGTCTCAATAACGGTTTCATCGTCCGGGCAACGGGCGCGTTCTGCTCCGAGGAGAAAGCGGCGGAAGTGAAGCGGTTCTTCACCGAGCACCCCGTGCCTGCTTCGTCGCGCGGGCTTGAGGTCGCGCAGGCGCAGATCAAGGACTGCGCCCAGTTTCGAGCCGCCCAGGGGTCGAACCTCCAAGGCTGGCTCGGCGCGCACGCGGGGCAGCTCAGCCGGCTGCGGTAGAGGCAGGCTCAGCATGGCGATCCATGCTCGCCCGGTACACGCGGGCGCACGCGCGCAGAAGGGCCTTGAGCGGCACCTGTCCGGCCTCGGCCAACAGCAGCTCGCCTTCGCGCTTGGCTTGCGGGCGAAAATACCACCGGGCCACCAACGCCTGGTGGTCGGCGAGCAGGGCCTTGTCGGCCGGGCGACGGCTCGCATCGAGGGCGTCCAGGGCTTCTCTCAGCCGGTCCTCCGGGGCCGGCTCCCGACCGGCGGCCTCGCCGCCCAGCGCCAACGGCCTGTGCGCGGCCGGGTGCGCGAAGAGCGAGGTCGAGCCGGAGCTCTCGTTCGGCAGTTGGATCGCCAGCATGGAAAAGCTTGCGGGCCCGGCGAGCACGCCTTCCCGCAGCAGGTACAGGTCCACCTCGTCCGGCTCGGCGCTCGCCTGTACAAGCACGCCATGCTGCGCGGCGAGCGCCCCAGCCGCTTCCGGGGCAGCCTTCGCGACCGCCTGCACCTTTTGCCAGCGCCCATGCGCGGCGGCGGCGGCTTCGAAGTCGAGCCGCTCGCTGGCTGCTTCGCGCTCCCCGGCGATCGAGTCCAGCAGGCTTTGCCCGCGTGTGCGCAGAAAGTCGTGAACCGCCGCCGCCTCCGCTCTGTAGCGCTCGTCGGAGCAGCCGCCGAAGCAGGGTGCCAGGCACTTCTTCATCTCCGAGTACAAGCAGCCCGGGAACTCCGGGTCGGGCTCGAGGTCCTGAAAGCACCGGCGCAGAAGGTGAAGGTCCAGCACCTCCTCGGCATGGCGCTCGGCGGCGTGGCGCGAAGGGAAGGGCCCAAACAGGTCCGCCATGGCGGAGGGCGCGAGCGTATTGGTGACCCACACGCGCGGGAAGCGGTTGCGCATGCCCATGCGCAGGAAAAAGGGCGCCCGCAGACGCATCCGCCGGGAAGCTTCCGCGCCGAAGACCGCCGAGGCGGCCCGGTACAGCAGCACCTGCGCGCCGAACTCGGAGGCGGTCTCCGTCCAGCCGATACGCCGAACCAGGCGGGCCAGCTGCAGGCGGCGGCTTTGTGCCGGGGCCGGCAGAAGAAGCTTGCGCAAGCGCCGGCGCAGGTCCGCCGTGCGGTTCAGGTACGGCTCGCCCGAGACCCCGCGCAGCGCGAACACCGCCGGGCCGGATGGTACCTGAGCCAGGGCCGATTCCGGTTCAATTGGGTCGAAAGCGATTTCGTGCCGGAACAGCATGCTTCAAGCGTAAGCCTCAAGGGAGTTATCGGCGAAGCGGCGAAAAGCATGAGCCCAAGCCAGCGCCCGCCCCTGCGCTTACTTCGCCGCGGTCGTCTTCTTCTTGCCTACGGGCGAGCTCTTGGCTTCCTTGTAGCCGGCTTTCTGGGCGTCGGCCTCGGTCATGAACTGGCCCTGCTTGGTTTTGCCGTAGAACTGGCCTTCCTTGTGGTACACCTTCGAATCCTTGTTGGCCCAGACCATCCCTTTCGCCTTGGCGTCGGCGATCTGCGCGTCGGTTTGCCCGCTGGGCGCGACCTTGCCCGAGGCGGCGGCGGTCGAAGACTTTGCCGCTGCCGCGGTGGACGGCTTCGCCGCGGGCGTGCTTGCCGCCGTGCCCTGTGCCATGGCGGCGACGCTCGACGCGCCGAAAACCAGAAGCATCCCTACAACCGTGGTAAGTCTCCGCATGTGTACTCCCTGTGCTTTTCTCAGGATCGACCGCTGCCCCAGTCATGGCGAACCTAACATACAAGGGGCGGCGCTCGGCAAGAGCGCATGAGTCACTCGTTCAAAGGTTACCTACGCACCCGCGATGGTGAGCCCGTCGATGCGCAGGGTGGGGCAGGCTGTGGATGAGCGGAATTCCAGATCGCTGCCGATCGCGGAGATATTGATGAACATCTCCTTGAGATTGCCGGCCACCGTGATCTCCTGAACGGGGTAGGCAAGCTCGCCGTTTTCGATCCACAAGCCCGAAGCACCGCGCGAGTAGTCGCCGGTGACCATGTTGATGCCTCGCCCCAGGAACTCGGTCAGGTACAGCCCCCGCGGGATGGCGGCGATGATTTCCTCGGGCGATTGCGTGCCCGCAGGCAAATACAGGTTGTGGGTGCTGATGCCGGGGTTGCCCGCCAGCCCGCGCGCGGCTGAACCGGTGCTCGCGAGTCCCAGCTTGCGCCCGGTGTACGTGTTGAGCAGGTAGGACCGCAGAATGCCGTTCTCGATGAGCACGGTGCGCCGGGTGGGAAGGCCTTCGCCGTCGAAGGGCGAGGAGCCGAACAGCCCCGGCATGGTTCCGTCGTTGATGACGGTGACGCTCTCGGCCGCGACCCGCTCGCCCAGCTTGCCCGCGAAAAAGCTGCCGCCGCGGTAGACGGCGTCGCCGTTCGCGGCCTCGGCCATCGCGCCCAGCATGGACCGGGCCATCTCCGGCGCGAAGACCACCGGCACGCGCTGGGTGGGGACGCGGCGGCCGTCGAGCCTGCGCAGGGTGCGCCGGGCGGCTTCCGCACCGACCGCCTCCGGGCTTTCCAGTTTCGCAAGCGTCCGGGCGCTCGACGACCAGCCGTCCCGCTGCATTTCGCCGTTCTTGCCCGTCGCGATCGGCACGGCCGAAAGCCCGCAGTACGACGACCGGGACGCGCCCGTGAAGCCGCGCGAATTGGCCAGCACGCGGAGGCTGGTGGCGGCCGAAAAGCCGCCGCCGTCGGAGTTGCGGATGCGCGGGTCGGCCCCGAGCGCGGCCGCCTCCACCCGGCGGGCGTACTCGATGCGCTCCGCCCCGGGCAGGGAGTACACGTCGTCGTGGTAAAGCGCGAGGTCGCCTTCGTGCCGGCCGTACGCGGCGGCTTCCGGCAGCCCCTGGTGCGGGTCGGGCGAGCTGATGCGGGCTAAAGCGAGCGCGCCCTCGACCAGGTGGGCCAGCCCTGCCGGTGTGAAGTCCGAAGACGAGGTGGACCCGACGCGCGCGCCGTCCGACCCGGCGAGGAAGACCCGCAAGCCCACCCCGCGCGAGCCGGAGTCCTTGAGAGACTCGAGCTCGCCCATGCGGACGGTGGCGTCGAACTCGTCGCCCTCGCGGATCACGACGTCGGCGTCGGTCGCGCCTGCTTTCAAGGCTTGCCGGACGATGGACTCGGCCTGCTCGGCGAGCGAGGCGGCGTAGGCGGGGGTGTGCGCGGGTGTCGCGATCGGAGCGTTGTTCATCCTTCTCTTACTGTATCCGTACAGAGGGATGCACTAGAAGCGGTCTGGCTCTGTTGACATCCCTGTTTTCAGGGCGCGGCGAAAGCCGGTAGAGGTTGAA
>CAXUHL010000262.1:0-4209 GCA_964250745.1 uncultured Acidobacteriaceae bacterium | reverse complement strand
ATACTGCAACGTAACACTTACGGGAGAAGTGAGAGAACGATCTCCGACGAGCTTCATGCCCGTCCCGCCCAGGAGAACCCCGATGCCCCGTGCCTGTCCAGTTTTCGCGAGTGCCCGCGGTGTTTGCACGAAGCAGACCCCGGCAACGGCTCCGACTGCCTTGGACGTGCATGCATGGTCGAACCGTGGGGAAACGGGCGCTGTCATCATGGGTCAACAGGGAGCGACTAGAAAGGAAGGGTCATCCTGAGCGAAGCGAAAGGACCCGCTTTTCCCTCCGCGCAAGCACAAGAGCAGGTCCTTGTCTCGCCTGGCTCGTCAGGATGACCCGACAAATCCACACGGTCCTTCGGGTACGAGGTTCCGCACTCTGCCCGGGGAGCGCAAACTTCTCGGATTTCCGCACGATAAAGGCACGACCATGATGTCAAAACTACGCTCGACCCCGTTGCTGCTTTGCCTTGCGGCCCTTGCCGCCCACGCCCAGGTCGACCGCTCCGCCATCACCGGCACCGTGGTGGACGACGCGGGCAAGGCCGTCCCCAACGTGCATATCTTCGCCATCGACCCCGCGACCGGGCTCCACCGCGACTCGGTCTCAACCGGCGACGGGCGCTACGAGCTCCCCGAGCTCCCCGTCGGCACTTACGAGCTTTCGTTCACGCACAGCGGCTTCGCCGGCGTGACCTACACCGGCCTGGCGCAGACGGTCGGCCGCACCCGCACGCTGGACGCGGTGATGCGCGTCGCGGGCGCGAGCGAGACCGTGCAGGTCACCGACGCGGGGTCCGACCTGAACCGAAACTCCGACGCCCTGGGCGCGCGCATCGAGCACAAGCAGGTGGACGAGCTGCCGATCAACGGCCGTAACTGGATCAACCTGACCACGCTGGTGCCCGGCGCGGTCGACACCGGCGGGAGCAACCAGCGGTCTATCCGCTTCGCCGGGCGGGGCCTGGACGACAACAACTTCACCTACGACGGAATCGACGCGACCAACATCGTGAACCAGGCGCAGCAGCCGTTCGTACGTTTGGCGATCCCGACCTCGTCGATCGAGGAGTTCCGGGTCGACACGGCGCTGTTCACGGCGGAGTCCGGCTCGACCTCGGGCGGGCAGGTCGCGGTGGTGTCGCGCGCCGGGTCCAACACCGTCCACGGCAGCCTCTTTTATTTCGCGCGCAACTCGGTCTTCGACGCGCGGGAGCCGATCGACAACGTCAATCCTTCGAAGCCGTCCTTCAGCCTGAACCAGTTCGGAGGCTCCATCGGCGGCCCGATCCGGCGCGACCGGACCTTCTTCTTCTTCAACTACGAGGGCTTTCGTCAGAGCCTGGACCAGACACTGATCGGCCGCGTGCCCACGGCGGCCTACCGCGCGCAGATCCTGGCAGCCAATCCGGCGCTTGCCCCGGTGCTCGCGGCGTACCCGATCTCCGCCAACGTCATCGCCGGCAGCAACGGCCTCATTGCCCAGTTCAATGGGGTCGGCCAGCAGACCGACAACGAGGACTCCGCGATGCTGCGGCTCGACCACCGCTTTTCCGCGAAGGACACGGCGGACCTGCGGTTCAACTTCGACGCGGCGCGCTCGCGGCTGCCGCTCGCGGGCGGCGGCACGTACCTGCTCGACCGGCAGGAGGTGAACTCACGGCCGGTCAACGGCGTGCTCGAGTTCCTGCATCTGTTCTCGCCCGCCTGGGTCAACGAGGCCAAGTTCGGCTTCAACCGCGGCAATGTCTACACCACCAACCTCGCCGCGCTCAATCTGCCCTACTCGGTCGCGGTCTCCGGGCTCACCACGCTCAACAACAACCGCTACTCGCTCGGTGTGGGCAACTCGTTCTCGTACATCGACCAGCTGACCTGGGTGCATGGGGCGCACGCGCTCAAGCTGGGCGGGGAGGTCCGGCGCATCCAGCTGAACCAGGGCAACACCGCGAACGGGGCGATCAGCTTTACCCGCGCGGGCTTCGCGGCGAACGCGGTCAGCTCGGCCAATTACGCCTCCGAGCTGCCCATCAACGGCCTGCGCAAGACCTACGTGCTGGCCTACGCGCAGGACGAGTGGAAGGCGACCCCGACCCTGACCGCCAACCTGGGCGTGCGCTACTCGTTCTTCAACCGCTTCAACGAGGTCCAGGGGCGGGCGCTTCCGTTCGATTTCGTTTCCTGCGGACCGGGCGGCTATTGCGGGGCGGGGGCGGAGTTTTCTCGCCCGCGCCTTCTGGACGTAGATCCGCGCCTGGCGCTGACCTGGGCGGTGCGTCCCACGACGGTGCTGCGCGCGGGCTTCGGCATCTACCACGGCGACGGCCAGCTGGACGACCAGAACCTGCCCATCTCTAACGAGGTCGGACGGTTCTCGTACAACGGCATCCGCAATCTCAGCTTCCCCATCGACCCGTTCCTGCCGCAGGCAACGCCCGTGCTCTCGCCGCGGTACATGAATCGCGACCGCCATGATGAGTACGTCACCCAGTACGGCTTCAGCGCGCAGCAGGCGGTGGGCAAGGGCTGGGTCGGGACGCTGTCCTATGCCGGGGCAAAGGGCTCCAAGCTGCTCCGGACCTCGTACGTGAACCTGCTGGACCCGGCGACGGGCAAGCGGCCGTACGCGGGCTTCAACCAGGTGGAGTACCGGGGCAACGACAACTCCTCCTCCTACAACGCGTTCGTCGCGGAGCTGCGCCGGACCTTCGCGAGCGGACTGCTCTTCCAGGCCAACTACACCTACGCGCACGCCATCGACCAGGACGCGGCGGGCGGCGGCGACTCGGACTTCCCGCAGGACCCGGCGAACTTCGCCGCCGAGCGCGCTTCAGGCGACTTCGACGTGCGCCACGTCTTCAATTCCAACCTGGTGTACGAACTGCCGTACGGGCGCGGCAAGGCCTTCGGCAACGGCGGGGGCGTCGTCAGCGCGGTGCTGGGCAACTGGCAGGCGTCGAACATCGTGACCGCGCGCGGGGGCCTGCCGGTCAACGTGACCATCGACCGCCCATCGACCTTCTCGGCGGCGAACCCCACCGGCGTGGCGACCGGCTACACCACCAACCAGCGGCCGAACCGCGTGCCCAATACAGCGCTGACCCCGCAAACCGGCGCGGGGATCGCGAACTGGATCAACCCCGCGGCGTTCGCCCCGGTGACCGGCGGCGGCTACGGCAACGCGGGCCGCAACCTCCCGCGCGGGCCCGGCCTGTGGCAAACCGACCTCGGCCTCGCGAAGAACATTCCCATCCGCGAGCAGGCCCAGCTGCAGTTCAGGGCGGAGCTCTTCAACCTGTTCAACCGCGCCCAGTACGGGCTGCCCTCGGCCGACCTGTCCGGCGGGCCGGGGGTGTTCGGCGTGATCACCACGCCGGTCAACACCAGCCCCGTGGGCACCGGGACGCCGCGCGAAATCCAGTTCGCGTTCAGGCTCAAATACTGAGCGGGAGCCGCAGCTCGGCTTCCGCTCCACCTTCTTCACGATTGCGCAGCGTCAGCGAACCCCCGTGCGCCTCGGAGATCTGCTTGGCCAGCAGCAGGCCGATCCCGGTACCGCCCGGCTTGGTGGTGTAGAAGGGCACGAACAGGTTCGCGGGGTTGAGCAGGCCGAGCCCGGAGTCGCGGATGACGATGACAGCGAAGCCGTCCTCGGCGCGCCGGCTCAGCTCCACACGCGCGGGCGCGCTTTCGTTTTCCAGCGCGGCCTCGGCGGCATTGCGCAGCAGGTTTACGAGCGCCTGGCCCAGCTGGTCCTTGTCCGCCCGCACCGCGATCTCCTCGCCGGGGAGCACGGCCACCGCGAGCCGCGTTTCCAGCGTCGCCAGGCTCTCCAGAAATGGAGCGAGCGGAAGCGCCGCAACGCGCGGCGGCGGCAGCTGCGCCACCTGCCGGTAGGCCGCCAGAAAGCGGTTGAGCGACTCCGCCCGGTCCTCGATGATGGCCAGCGGCCGATCGAACTCCGCGCCCGGCGCGCCCCGCGCGAGCATCCCGCGCAGCGAGCCCGCCAGCGACTTGATGGGCGTGAGCGAGTTGTTGATCTCGTGGCCGAGCACGCGGATGAGCCTTTGCCAGGCTTGGCGCTCCTCCTCGCGCAGGGCGCCGCTCACGTCGGCCAGCAGAAGCAGCTCGTGGGGGCGGCCGTTCTCGCGGAAGGGGCTGCGCCGCGCCACCCATTGCCGCCCCCCGAACCGCACCACCTGCCCGTCGCGCGCACCC
>CAXUHL010000261.1:2214-4246 GCA_964250745.1 uncultured Acidobacteriaceae bacterium | reverse complement strand
GGCCCGAGCCGCGAGCGCCGCGGCGGTGTGGCCCGTTCCCTCGAGCCAGACAGCGTTGGGGTCGGCCGACGGGACGGTCGGGTTCAGGCTGGCGGTCGAGAACACCAAACCCCGCACCTGCTGCGAGCCGGTGAGCGAAGAGTTGCGCGCGGCCGCTGTGTCGGTCGTGACGAGGTTGCGCAGCGCCCAGTCGATCGTTCCGCCGTAAGCCGGGTCCAGCAGCGCCAGGAACGACCAGGTCTGCGTGTCCTCCGGAATGGGGCTGGTGTTGGTGGTGACCTGGTCGCCCAGGGTGCCCGTGTAGAAGAACGGCCCGGCGGGATTGTAGAGCGCCTGCACGAAGGCGAGCGCGTGTGCGGCAAGCGAGGACCAGCTTTGGCCGGTTTCGGCGTTCGCGTCTTTGGTCAGCACGCTCAGCATCGTGAAGAACGCGTACACGTCGATGTTGTGCTCGGTCGACTTGCCGTTTGTCGACGGCTGCGACTGATTGAACTGGTTGATCACTGTGCCGAACCGGAACCCGCCCGGCCCCCTGGTGTCGTAGGTGTTGCGGACGATCCAGTTCGCGACCGCGAGCGCGCCCGCGAGGTACCGCTGATTGCCCGTGCGGCGGAACAGCTGGGCCAGCGCCATGCCGGGCCAGGCCTGGTCGCCGACCGCGGAGCCGTAAAAGTAAAAGGGCGCGGCCGCCGGGGTGATGTAGGCGCCGTCCGCGCTCGGCAAGTTGACGAAATACGCCTGCCCGAACCGCCCGTCGGCGATGGGGAAGTTGTGGGCCTGCGCGTACAGCAGGCCCTGGCCCAGGATCTCGGCCCGGGCGATGTCGTCCCGATCGCCGGCGGCCAGGTAAGCGTGGATCGCGACCGCGTTGTCGTAGGTGAAGGCGGTCGCGCCCAGCGCTTCGTCGCTGTAGCTCTGGGTCAGGCGCACGGTGGAGCCGGTCGCGTAGGCGTCCATCATGCGGTTCTGGAAGGTGAAGCCGTTGTTGACGGAGGTGAGCAGAAGCTGGGCCTCGCCGGCGACCGATCGCGGCAAAGCCTGGCTTTGGGCGGCCTGCGGGATCAAGGCCTGGGGCAAAGCGAAGCCGGCCGCGGACGCGGAGCCGAGGGCAAGGAGGTTGCGGCGGGACAGTTGCGGCATGAGCGGGATCTCCTGTTTGCGCCGCCCCATGTGGATGGGCGGGCGGCAAACGTGGCGAATGTACAGCGCGGCCCGCACGGGTGGCAACTCCTCCCGCGCGCTCCTGCGCGGAAGGCGAGGGGTGCTGGCGCGCTCCGGGCGTGCGTCCTGTCTGGAACGCCCGCGATACTGTGTGTCCCGCGCGTCCCTCTTGAAAGCGTCGTGACGGGAACCCAATCATCCGGAAAAGAAGTTCTGCGAGCCGCACCCTTTCCCGCGCCTGCGCGGAAATCTGTCATCCTGAGCGAAGCGAAGGACCTGCTTCTCCGTTCACGCCGGGAGTCCCGTTTCTGGACACACGAACCATGCTCGAATTGCGCGCGATTTCCAAAACCTACCCCGGCGGGAGCGCGCCTGTCGTTTCGGACGTTTCGCTCACTCTGCGGCGCGGGGAAACCCTAGGCTTGGTCGGCGAGTCGGGCTCGGGCAAGAGCACGCTGGCCCGCATCGCGCTCGGGCTGATCCCGCCCTCCGCCGGGCAGGTCTTCTTCGACGGCGCGCCGCTCGCCGGGGCCGCGATGAAGGCGGTGCGGCGGCGCATGCAGCCCGTCTTTCAGGACCCCTATGCGGCGCTCAACCCGCGCATGCGCGTCCGTGAAATCCTGGCCGAACCGTTTCAAATTCATAGGCACGAAGCCGCGCGGTCTCGGGCTGCTCTGGAAAGCGCTTCGTCGGAGCTGTTGCGGGTCGTCGGGCTGGACGAGTCCGCGCTCGGGCGCTATCCGCACGAGTTCTCCGGAGGCCAGCGCCAGCGCATCAACATTGCCCGCGCCCTGGCCCTGCGGCCCGAGGTGCTGGTGCTGGACGAGCCGGTCTCCGCGCTCGACGTGAGCGTGGGGGCGCAGGTGGTCAA
>CAXUHL010000261.1:0-2114 GCA_964250745.1 uncultured Acidobacteriaceae bacterium | reverse complement strand
ATCCTCTGCATGTCCGACGGCCGCCGGGTCGAGCTGCCGCTCGACGACATCCAGGGCCTCGCCTTCGCCTCACCCACGCAGCTGCGCGAGTTCGAGATGCTGGGCCGCGGCTCGGGCATGGACTGGCCTTCGCTGGGCGTGTCGTTCAGCGTGCAGGGGCTGCTGGAGGGCTCGTACGGAAACCGGCTCTGGATGGAGGCGCTCGGGCGCAGGGGCGGACGTCCTCGTACTGAGGAGCGCGATACGCGTTTTACATAAAGATGTTTAAGCGGGCGCGCTACAGAGCAGACGTGTGGGCGGGGAGGTAGCAAGATTGTTTTCGAGAGTTGGGCAACCTCCAAGAATGAGAGTTCGTCACAAAAGGTACATGGAGGTGCTGCAATGCGTGTCTTAATTCTTCCGGCACTCATCTTCACCGCAGGTTGCGCTCTACAAGCAACCGTTTCTGCGCAAAACCCTAGCCAAAATTTGGATGCACCGCCAACCTGGTTGAACATAGCTAAGCCTCAAGCAGCTTCGGAAACTGAATCGGTTGATGTAGATACGCGGGGAGCAAGATCCCGTCAATTCGATTCGCCGGCTCCCCAGAGAACACAATTAGCAGATCTCTCAGCCGCCACGGGTGTCTCTTCTGTCAGTGCAGGAGTTATCACGGGTGGCGCACGGAGCTTTCTTCCGCCTCGACCACTCCCGGTGGAAACGAGTGATTATGTAGCGACCGGCTCAGTCGTTACGAATCAACCGTATCTCTCAAGTGACAAGACGAAAGTCTATACCGAACTGCTTTTCAAGCCCGACACTGTGCTTAAGAATGTTCACGACGCCTCACCGGGGAATACTCCAGTAACGATCCTTCAAGAAGGAGGGAGCATGCGCCTCCCGAGTGGTCGAATTGTCTCTTCCGCCCAGATTGGAGGAGCTAATCCGGTCCGCCTTAGCACAAGATACCTTCTGTTCTTGAAATACTCGAGCCTTACTAGAGCGTATACAGTAGCGCGAGTATGGGATTTAACCGGGAAGCAGCCTCAGCAGCTTGACTACGACGGACATCCCATTCCCCAGGGGTCCACAGCGACTGGCGTTGAAGCGTCTTCTGAAGACGACCTTATTAGCTCCGTTCGGGAGAAAATCGCTGCGCAGCAATGAATTGGAGGCTTCATGCTTCGTCCCTGGTCACTCTCACCACTTCTTCTCTTAGCAACTGTAGTGCTCGCGCAGCAGCCGACCGCGCCACCCTCCAATGCATCGATGAATGCAAATAAAATACCGTCAGGTTGGCCCGCCGGTTCGACGGTTACTGTTTTCATCGACGGCCTTTCCTTCCCGCCGGGTAGCTCCGCCGAGTTCGCGGTCGCCACTGGCTTCTCCAACAACGCCGCCGCTTACGGAAGCACGGTGTCCTATAACTTTGTAAATACGACTCAATACCCGACGCTGAGCGCTGGACAGGCGTATATAACTACTACCCAGTTTGTAGACCCTACTCAGTATGGGCAGAATAACTGGACTGCTGCTTACAATCCAACAACCGGCCTGAATGACACGACTACTGCGACAATAGGTTTAAGCACGTCCTTCGGTAACAACGACGCCGGTCTGACATACGCTACAAGCCATGAAGACTCACATGATTATTTTCTCGGCGACTGCCAAAATTGTTTGGCTGGCTCCAGTATCATGAGCTACCAAAATGATCCTTTTAATCCGCCTTTTGAGAGTCCGACGAATGCCGACATCAACATCTCCTTCGGCGTATCGGGCGGAGGCTCAGGTGGCGGTTCAATGCCCTGTGGCGGTGGACCATGTCCCGTTAAGGACAACTAACACTATATGCCAGCTCCTGCAGTACGCGCCGCATTAACTTGCGATGAATGTCAATAATTGCCCCCCCGTACCCTCTGGCTCTGCCTCGCCTCGTTCCTCGCGGGCCTGCTCAACGCGGTCGCGGGCGGGGGCTCGTTTCTCTCCTTCCCCGCCCTGCTCAACCTCGGGGTGCCGCCGATCGAGGCGAATGCAACCAACACGGTCGCGCTGTGGCCGGGGCAGTTTGCTTCGATCGCGGCGTACTGGGCGGACCTGAAGCACAATCGGCACCTCGTGCTGCCGCTCGGGGG
>CAXUHL010000260.1:0-4253 GCA_964250745.1 uncultured Acidobacteriaceae bacterium | reverse complement strand
GGGACAGACGGTCCTCCGGGCTGAGAATCTCGAAGGCGATCAAGGGCGGCGTGGTGGCGACCTGCTCTTCCGCAGACGCGGCCTCGATCACCGCGAGGTCCGGCACACGGTAGCGGCGCTCACTCGTTTTCGTGCGATACTCCGGACGCACCCGGATGGACCACTCCCGCCGATGCAGCTTGAAGAAGTGGGACAGTGTCGCTTGCCACTCGGAGTGGCGGCCCTCTCCCATCGGCCGCTCCTCGACGACGCCATCGACATACTCAGCGTCCGGTTCGTACCTCGTGTGCAGGTACTCTTCGATCGAAATCATTGTCGTCGCCATGGCAGGGTCCTTCCGGCAATCTTACGGCAGGCGCCCCGGGCTGGGCTTGCTCGCCGTCAGGCGTACGCCCATGCCGTTGAGCAGGCTGCGAGCCTGGTTGCTCTCAGGCGAGGCGGGATAGCGCTGCACCAGGGCCCGCAAGTCGCGGATGCCCGCATCGCGCTGCGAGCTCGCCAGCTCGGCCTCGCCCTTGCGCAGCTGCGCGGTGGGGGCTTTGGGGCTGCCCGCGTATTGCTCCAGCACGATGTCGTAGTTGCGGATGGCGGCGGGGTAGAGCTGCTGACGGTAGGCGACCTCGCCCAGGTAGAAGCTGGCGTTGCCGGCTTCGGGTGACTGCGGATAGTACTTCACCACGTCGGCGAACTCGCTCGTGGCCAAATCGTACTTGGCCCCGTTGTAGTCGCGCACCGCGCTCTGGAAGAGCTGATCGGCGGGCGGGGCCTGCGGGTTGGTCGAGGACGCGCTCGGCCCCGCGCTCGCGGGCGGCGGGCTCAGCGGCACGGAGGTCCCGCCGGTTTGCGCGGGCGCGGGCGCGGTCCCCACCGAGCCGGCCGCCGGCGCGTTGACATTGCCGAGCTGGCCCTGGAGGCCGTTCAGCGTTGTATCGATTCGGCCGAGGCGCGTCTTCAGCTCGTCGACCGAATCGTTCAAGCTCTGGATCTGCCCGGAGAGCGGATTGCTTTGCCCTTCCGCGTCGACCTTGGCCCCGCGCGCGGTGACTTGCTGGGCCATCTTGCTCACGTTGTCGTTGGACTGTTCGACCAAGTGCTGCAGCACGCCGAGCTGCTCGGAGTTGGACCGCTGCAGCGCCTGGAGCATGTCGGAGAGCGTCTGGACCTGCGTTTGGAGCTGGATGATCTCCCGCGAGGCCGCATGCGCGCGCGGAGCGGGGAGGAGCAGGGCGAAACCGAACAGCAAGGAAAGCGAAAGAGAACGGGGTCGCATGGAAGCACTCTCCTGAGAGTGAAGCCTTTTGGGGGGTAGCTCTCGACAGATCGCGGGGTTCCCGCCCAGACGGAAAAGCGCGATCGGCTTTTACGAAATGGTACGTGAAAGCCCGTCCGGGGGTGAACGCGAAACCCCATCGCGCATCCCACCAGAGGAGACCACACGAACCACAGGAGGAACGAAACGATGTCCAAGGAACTCTACGAGCAGGAACCGACCCTCGGAATCCCCAAGCCTGTCGCGGTACCGCTGATCATCCTCACGAGCGTCAGCATTGCCGCGCTGGTGGCGGTCCTGGTGATCCTGCGCCGCCAGGAGTAGCGCCCGCCGCTTGCGCGGCCCGGCCTTCTCGAGAGGCGGGGCCTTTTCCGTCTAGCGGTCGACCGAGAACTGCGCCCGGCGGTTCTGCTGAAAGCAGCTTTCGTCATGCTCGGCGCAGAACTGCTTTTCCTTGCCGTAGGAAACGGTGCGGATGCGGTCCGCCGTGATGCCGGCGGCGATGAGGGCCTGCTTGGCGGCGTTGGAACGGTTCTCGCCGAGCGCCAGGTTGTACTCGGTCGAGCCGCGCTCATCGCAGTAGCCGCCCAGAACGATCTTGATGCCCGGGTGCTGGTTGAGCCAGTTGGCGTCGGCGGAAACCACGGCCTCGGACGGCGTGTTGACCTCGTACGAGTCGTAGTCGAAGAAGACGTCCTTCACGTTCTGGTGAAAGGCCGCGTCGTCGATATCGTTCTCGTTCAGGTTGCTCGCCGCCGCGGTCGGGGCAGCCGCTCCGACCGTGACTCGGGCGGTTGCATCGGCGGTGCCGCCGTCGCCGCGGGCGATCAGGTGGTAATTGGTCGAGGCGGCGGGCTTGACGGTTTGGGTGCCGGAGGTCGCGACCGCGCCGAGGCCTTCGATCGAGACGTCGGTCGCCCCGGAGGTGTGCCAAGTCAGGATTGTGCTGTCGCCGGGGTTGACGGTGGTGGGCGCGGCCTGGATGTCGGCTGTCGGCGAGGGCGCGGACTGGGTCGGCGGCGGTGGCGGCGGCGGTGCGGGCTTCTTGTGGCAGCCGGCAATGGCGAGCAGCGCGGCGAGGCCGAGGATGCGGGTCTGGTGCGAGGGAAGGACTTTCAAGGGGCGCTCCTTAAGAGGTTTCTCGGGACAAAAGGTTCTCGGGAATGGTAACGCGAAGAAGGTTACTTGAGGCTCCAGTTCGGCTGGGAAAAGCTGCCGCCATGGGTGAGCGGCTGCTGCTCCGTGCCATCGGCGAGCATGGTCCAGATCTGCGAGCCGCCCTGCCCTTCGCGCTGAAAAGCGATGTGCCGCCCGTCGGGCGACCAGGTGGGAAAGTCGTTGCGGCCCGCCTCATGGGTGAGCTGGATCCAGCGCTTGGAGGCGACGTCCATGATGTAGATGTCCTGCCCGCCGGGCGCGCCGGGGCCGTACTTGCGGTTCCAGGCGAAGGCGAGGAACTGGCCGTTCGGCGACCATGAGGGCGAGGTGGCGTAGCCGCCGTCGGTCATGCGCTGCACGTTCGCGCCGTCTGAGTCCATGATGTAGATCTGCGGGAGGCCGGAGCGGCCGCTGACCCAGGCGATCTGGGCGTTGGTCTTGGGATTCCAGCAGGGAGAAACATCGGGTCCGCGGAAGCTGGTGAGTCTTTGCGCGCCATTGCCGCTCGCGTCGGCGACGTAGATTTCCGAATCGCCGGCCGGACGGTCCGAGGAGAAGGCGACGCGCGCGCCATTCGACGACCAGGCGGGCGACAGCGTGGTGCCGGCGGGGGAGTTGAAAGCGACCGGCCGGTTGAGCTCGACCGAGAAGGCCTTGATGGACCAGCCTTGCTTGCCGAGCGAGGAGAACAGAACGCGGGTGTTGTCGGGCGAAGGGTGCGGCGAGAGCGAGATAGTGCCCAGGTGCGTGACGGCGCGCGGGTTTTCGCCGTCGTAGTCCATGGCCTGGATTTCCTTGGTTCCGCCGTTGACGCCGCCGGTGCGTCCGGAAACGTAGTACACCGTGGTTTCGGCGATGCCGGGGATGCCCCCGAGCCGCTCGATGATTTCGTCGGCGAAGCGGTGCGCGATGCGGCGGGCGGCGGCGGGCGAAGCAGCCTCGGAGTACTGCTTGCCGAGCACCTGCGGGGACTGCGTGTTCTTGGTGTCGTCCAGGAAGCCGGTCACGGCGAGCTGGCCCGCGTTGACGGCGAAGGTGCCGAAGGCGAGCATCTCCGCATTGGCCGGGGCCGCGGCGAAAGCAGCCAGCTGGACTTCCTGCTGCGTACCGGGCATCACAGGCGGCGCGAGCGACTTGGACACGACGTCGAAGATGCCCGCGTTTTGAAGGTCCTTGTACAGGGTCTGGTCGAAAACCTGCTTCAAGCCGTCGGCATCGGCCCCGCCGGGCTTGAACGCGGCGGCGGCGATGCGGATGCGAGCCGCGCCCAGGTTGGTGCCGGTCTTAACCCAGTCCTGCGCGGGGGCGCTGGCGGCGGCGGCGAGCAAGAGCGTGCAGGGAAGCAGGGGTGCTGTTTTCATCGTGTCAGGCTCATCTTATCGCCCGGATTGCTCGCAGAAGTACTGCACCAGCAGGGTGGAACCGGTGTAGCCACTGGGGAGCGGGCCGTAGGTGTCGGTGCGCTGCACGGCGCGGGTGCAGGAAGCATCGAGCGTGGCCGAGCCGCTGGACTGCTGAACGCGGACGTCGGACGGCGCGCCGCCGCGGTTGACGACGAAGGTCAGGTAGACGCGCGCGCCCTCGCGGGTGCCGGGGTCGACCTCCTGCTTGTACCAGTTGCCGGCGGTCATGCGCTTGATCTTGTCCACGTACCAGGGGAACATGGCCCCGAAGTTGCCGCCCTGCACGTTGACCTGCGCGGCGGGGGCCGCCTGCGTGGTGGCCCGCGGGATCGCAGCAGGGGCGGCCTCGCCGAAGGTGGACTTCTTTTGCGACTGAACATGCGCCTGCGAGGGCGGGACGAGCGGGACGTGCTGAACCGGCT
>CAXUHL010000259.1:0-4254 GCA_964250745.1 uncultured Acidobacteriaceae bacterium | reverse complement strand
TTAATGATTATGTGGTTCACGTCGAGCACGGCATCGCCCGCTACATGGGCCTGCGCGAGATCGTGCAGGACGGCGTCAACGTCGAGTTCATGATCCTCGAGTTTCACGACGCGGCGCGGCTCTACGTCCCGCTGACCCGGCTCGACCTGATCCAGAAGTACCGCTCCAGCGAGGGCGGGCCGGCACCCGTGCTCAACCGGCTCGGCTCGCAGCAGTGGGCCAAGACCAAGGCGCGCGTCAAGAAGGCCATGGAGGACATGACCGACGAGCTGTTGAAGCTCTACGCGCAGCGCAAGGCGGCGCGCGGCCACCAGTTCGCCCCGGACAACGAGTTCCAGCGCGAGTTCGAGGACGCTTTCGATTTCACCGAGACCGACGACCAGCTCAACGCGATCCGCGACATCAAGGGGGACATGGAGTCGGAGCTGCCGATGGACCGTTTGCTGTGCGGTGATGTGGGCTACGGCAAGACCGAAGTGGCCATGCGCGCCGCGTTCAAGGCCGTGCAGGACGGCAAGCAGGTCGCCGTGCTGACGCCCACCACGGTGCTGGCGTTTCAGCATTACGAGAGCTTCAAAAAACGGTTCCGCCAGTTCCCGATCCACATCGAGATGATCTCGCGCTTCCGCACGCCCAAGGAGCAGAAAAAGATCCTCGAAGACACGGAGGCCGGCCGCGTCGATATCCTCATCGGCACCCACCGGGTGCTCGCGCAGGACATCAAGTTCCAGGACATCGGGCTGCTGGTGGTCGATGAAGAGCAACGTTTTGGGGTTAAACATAAAGAACGGCTGAAGCAGATTCGGGCGCAGATCGACGTGCTGACGATGTCCGCCACGCCGATCCCGCGCACGCTGCACATGTCGCTCATCGGCCTGCGGGACATGAGCGTGATCGAAACCCCGCCCAAGGACCGGATGGCGATCCAAACCGTGGTCGCGAAGTTCGACGAGAAGCTGCTGCGCTCGGCGGTGGAGCTCGAGATGGAGCGCGGCGGGCAGACCTACTTCGTCTACAACCGGGTGGAGTCGATCTACGAGATCGCGGCCAAGATCCGCGAGCTGGTGCCGGCGGCGCGGGTCATCGTGGGCCACGGGCAGATGGGCGAGGCGGAGCTCGAGCGCGTGATCCTGGCCTTCATGAACCACGAGTACGACGTGCTGGTCGCGACGACGATCATCGAGAACGGCATCGACATCCCCCTCGCGAACACCATCATCATCAACCGCGCCGACCGCCACGGGTTGTCGGAGCTGTACCAGCTGCGCGGGCGCGTCGGCCGGTCAAACCGCCGGTCGTATGCCTACCTGCTCATCCCTCCGGAGCAGGAGTTGACCGACATCGCGCGGCGGCGGCTCGCGGCGCTCAAGGAGTTCTCGGATCTGGGGGCGGGATTCAAGATCGCGGCGCTCGACCTGGAGCTGCGCGGCGCGGGCAACATGCTGGGCGGCCAGCAGAGCGGGCACATCGAGGCGGTCGGCTTCGAGATGTACACGGGCATGCTGGAGGAGGCTGTCGCCAAGATCAAGGGCGAGCGTCAGGAAGCCCAGATCGCCACGCAGCTCAATTTGGGGATCACGCTGCGGATCGACGAAAGCTATGTGCCGGAGGAAAACCAGCGTCTGCGGGTGTACAAGCGCATCGCCGGCGCGGCGAGCGAAGCGGCCGTCCAGGACGTGCAGCGGGAGCTCGAAGATCGCTACGGCCCGCTGCCGGACAACGTGAAGCACCTGCTTGAAGCCGCGGCGCTGCGCGCGGAGTGCGAGCGGATGGGCGTGTCGCAGGTGGACCGGAAGAAGGGGGAGGTCCAGATGCGGTTCGCACCCAAGGCCGCGGTCGACCCGAACCGGCTCATGAAGCTGGTGGCGCGCAACCAGAAGCGCGGCGCGCAGTTTACCCCGCAGGGCGTGCTGCGGTTTCCGCTTACGGCTGCGGAGCCGGTCGAGATGATCCTGGAGATCCGGCTGCTGCTGGACGAGCTGACGGTCGAGCAGCAGGCTGTCGCCTCGTAACACGCGGGCAGGTTACTGGAAGTTAGACCTTCGTAGAGCAACTTATCCCGGCTCCGGACGCTTCCCAAGGGTGCGTTCATAAAACGCTTGGGGAAAGAGGGAAGCGTTATGGGTCATGGGTTTATCTTCTGGATCATTGTCGGGTTGATCGCGGGCTGGCTGACGGGCAAGATCATGGGCGGCGGCGGCTACGGCGCGATCATGGACATTGTCATCGGCATTATCGGCGCGCTGGTCGGCGGCTTCGTGATGTCCACCTTGGGCTTCGCGGGCTCGGGCGGGCTGATCTATACGATCGTGGTGGCGGTCATCGGAGCGGTGCTGTTCACGTTCCTGCTGCGGCTCATCACGCGCGGGCGCACGGCGTAAGTTCGCGCGAGAAAAGAAGAAGCCCCGGCCGCGGCCGGGGCTTCTTCTTTGTCTTCAGCCCAGATTCATGCGGGGCTGCCATGCTTGTGTTCGGTACGAGGAGGCGGGAATGCGAGGAGTTCTGGGCGCGGCGTTGGTGGCGGTTCTCGGCTGTGCGGGTGCGCAGGCGCAAGGGTATCGCGTGCTGGACCGCTGGACGATCGGCGGCGAAGGCGGGTGGGATTACATCGAGACCGACTCGGCCGCGAAGCTGCTCTATATCGCGCACAACTCGACGGTGGACGTGGTGAACACCGGGACGGGCAAAAAGGTCGGCGCGATCACCGGTCTCGGCGGGACCCACGGCGTGGCGCTCGACCCGGACGGCAAGTTCGGCTACATCAGCGACGGCAAGGCGAATGCGATCGTGATCTTCGACCGGCACACCTTGGCCAAGATCGCTTCGGTGCCTGCCGGAACGAACCCGGACGCAATCCTGTACGAGCCCATCACGAAAACGGTATGGGCCTTCAACGGGCGCAGCAACGACGCGACCGTGCTCGACACGGCGAGCCGGACCGTGGTGGCGACGATCAAGCTGCCGGGCAAGCCGGAGTTCGGCGTGGCGGACGGGGCCGGGACGGTGTTCGTCAACATCGAGGATAAGAATCAGTTGGTGAAGCTGGACGCGAAGGCGAAGACACTGGCGGCGGCCTGGCCGCTCGCCGGGTGCGAGTCGCCGTCGGGGCTGGCGATGGACGTGAAGGGGCGGCGGCTGTTCTCGGTGTGCGACGAGAAGGTGATGGCCATCACGGACGCGAACACGGGCAAGCAGATGGCCCCGGGCAAGATCGGCGACGGGCCGGACGCGGACCGCTACGACGCCAAGACAGGCATGGCGATCGCGTCCGACGGTCAGTCGGGCGACATGACGTTCGTGGACGCGAGCGGGGCCGCGCCCAGGACGGCGCAGGTGGTCACGACCGCACCGGGGGCGCGCACGATGGCGCTCGACGAAAGCACGGGCCGGGCGTACACGGTGACCGCGCAGTTCGGGCCTAAGCCCGCGCCGACCGCGGAGAACCCGCGGGGGCGTCCGCCGGTGCTGCCGGGGTCGTTCGAGGTCATCGTGGTCGGCAAGTAGCCGCTCGACGGATCAGATCGTCGCGCGCAGTTCGAGCTTCCGCGCGATCGGCTCGACGATCTGCACCACGCCGTGACCGGGGTTGCATTGTTCCCGAAGCCGCAGCAGGCCTAAACTCTTTAGCTTGTTCACGTCGCGCGTGACCGAGCCGCGATTGCGCCCGAGTTCCTCGGCGAGGCCGGAAATGCTGAGCGGTTTTTTGCCGGCCGCTTGGTAGAGCCGGATTCGCTGCACGGTCATGCACTCGAAAAGATGAAGCGGGTCCGCGAAGTTGATGATCTTTTCCGCCGGCAGTCGCTCACCCTTCGCCCGGCGAGCGTTGCGCTCGAGTGAACGCCGCACGTGGCCCTCAAACCCATCACACATCAGCTTTGTTGTCATACCTCTTCCTTAACTGTTCCGCTTCCCGGTAGAACCGTGCCGATGTTTCCTCGAAGTTGTCGAAGTCGACTGTTGCTACCTCTCCCATGTAGTGCCGTTCATGGGGCCCGTGAGCGTTGTCGTAGCCCAAAACACGACCGTTGTCTTCGGCGAACAGATGCGGCATCAGGAGGGCGAGATTATAACGAGCGACATCGCCCTGCTCATCGATCCAGACTTCCTCGCGTAAGATCGCGTCGCCTCCTGCACACCTGCACGCGGTTTCATAGTCGGTGTCCTTGTAAAGACGGCGACGCTTGCCCACACGGAAACCGTATCACAGGTGCTGCGTCGCAGGCAGCATGGGTTCTCCGTGCCGCCCGCGCGTCA
>CAXUHL010000258.1:0-4259 GCA_964250745.1 uncultured Acidobacteriaceae bacterium | reverse complement strand
CGGGCAGGCCGCGGCGGCGGTCGGGCGGGTGCGCCCCCTGCTGCACCGGACCACCGAGCTGCTGCGGGCCGCCGCCATGCACCGCCATCTGCCGCCGGGGCTGCTGGTGGCCGGGGCACGGCCCAACTTCTCAGGCCGCACGCCGCACTGGCTCCGGCAAACCGGCGGCCGCCTGGCGGCCAAGGCGGGTGCCTGGGCGCAGATGCAGCTGGCGCAGTATTTCCGCAACGGTGGGGCGGAGTTCCGCGCGGCCTGTGCTTCCCAGCACGACGGTGTGACCCTACGCATCACCATGACGCACGTGCCCGGCATGCACGCGCTCAGGATGCTCGCCGCAGGCAGGCTCGCGCCGGAGCTCGCGACCCACGGCTGGCCCGCGGGCGAACCGAAATTCCACGTGGCGCAACGGCCGGGGCCGGTCCTGCACCGGTTGAGGGACTAGCGATGACCGCACAGCTGATGGAGATCGGTGAGAGGGTCGACGCCCCGCTGCGGCGGCACGTGCTGCGCCAGCTGAACCACTGGGAGGGCGCGGCGGCCCGTCTGGACGACTTCGAGGCGAGCGCCCCCGCCGAGGCCTGGGCCGGTCTGGAGCGTTACGTCGGGGTCGCTCTGCGCAAGGGGCTCGAGGAGGCGCGCGCCCAGCTGCAGCGCGAGTCGACCGCCGTGCGCGCGGCCTACAACGCGGTGCGCACGCATGAGGATTTGGAGCGGGTCGCCGGGCAGGTCGCGGGCATCCGCAAGCGCTACCTGCAAACCGAACTGCTGGTCGACTTTTACGTGGCCGCGGTGCGCGCGCGGGCCAATCCCGAGGTCGGGGCGCAGCTGCGCGCCTGCGACGTGATGGCCGAGCGCGCGATCCACGGCGTGCTCGACCAGCTCGGGCTCACGACGCCGCCGGTCCTTACCTACTTCACCACCGGCATCGGCGCGTCGATCCTGCGCATCGGGACCAAGCTGTGGGACGGCTCGCTGAGCCCCATCGCGGCCATCCGGCTCACCTTCCACAACCGCTTCCGCACCACCTCGCTGATCCACGAGTGCGGCCACCAGGTCGCGGGCATTACCGGCTGGAACGAGGAGCTGGCACGGTTGCTGCGGAGCAAGCTCCAGGCCGCGCCGCCGCCGGTGGTTGAGGTGGTCGCGAGCTGGGCCAGCGAGATGGCCGCCGATGCGCTCGCCTTTGCTTATTGCGGCTATGCCTCGGTGGTCGCACTGTCCGATGTGGTTGCCGGGCGCGGGGCGGAGGTGTTCCGGTTCGTGCCGGGCGACCCGCACCCGATCGCCTACCTGCGGGTGATGCTCGGGGTGGAAATGTGCCGGCGCTTCTACGGCATGGGCCCGTGGGACGAGCTGGCCGGGGCGTGGAAGGAGCTGTACCCCTTGCGGAACGCGCCGGGGTTCGCGGGCGCTGCCGTTGCCGGGGCACTGCCGCTGCTGCCCGCCGTGACCGAGGCCTTGCTGCTCGCGCCGCTGCGCTGCTTCAAAGGCCGCACCCTGGCGCAGCTGGTGGACCCGCAGCGGGTTTCCCCGGCCGCCCTGCGCGAGATGCTTCTGCGCGCGGGCGGCTCGGCCTTCACCTCCAGCCACTGGGTCTGGCAGGAGTGCCTCCGGCTCACCGCGCTCACCGGGCTCCATTACGCCGCCGAGCCTGAGAACGGGCCCGCCATCCTGAAGCAGCAGGAGGACTGGATGGTCAACCTCGGTAGCCGGGCGCGCTCCGCGGCATAGGCAGCGATGAACCACAACAGGAAAGAAGAGAAAACCATGGGACTGAGGAGAACGCACATGAACACGGAAACCAACCCGCTCTCGCCGTACGGGAGCGACTACAGCGACACGGGTCTCGACGGTGGACGGAGCAGCTCCGCGGAGATGCCTTCGGTCATGGAGGTCTTTCTCGAGCCGGCGCCGCGGGGGTGTTGCGTGGGTTCTGGGTGGTCTTGCGCGCGCGGGCGCCGCGGGGGCGGGACGGGCGCCAGAAGCAGGTCTTCGGCGACCTGCTCCGGCTGTACGCAAGCCTCCAGGGCCCGGAAAGCGTGCTCGACCGGCAGGTCTACAGCCGGCCGTTCCCGCCCGCGCCCAAGGGGTACCCGGCCCAGCCGGGCTACCCGCCCATCAAGTAACCGCCTCAACGTCGCCCAGGAAAGGACGCGCCCATGTTTCGCCAACTCGTCACACCCCCCGGCGGATCGATCACCGCCACGGTCATCGACAATATCGACAGCCTGTTCACCTACCATCCGCTCCAGCTTTCGGCCATCGTCGAAACGGTGTGGCAAAACCGCGTGAACGCGGGAAGCCCCGGCATCGGTGCGCCCTTCATGCCGTGGTCGCCGCAGGTGGCCTATCCCATCCTGCGGGCACCGTTCTTCGCCGGTTACGACTGGAGCTTGACGCCGCCCGTACCCCTGCCCGCGCCCGCCGGTTACGTGCCGCCGCTCATGCAGCCGGGGCTCCAGGGCACCTGGGACGGCATCAGCTCGACCATCAACACGCGCTGGACCAGCGCGGACCACCTCATCTACGCCTACGTGGTCGAGAACACCCGCATGATGGAGATCTTCGCGCGCATTCACGAGCGCTACATGTTCGGCGAGGACCTCGAAACGCCCAGCCCGCGGGGCCAGATGTTCTGGCGCAACCTCGAATACCTGATCTTCGGCGACGCCATGCCCTCGATGGTCTGGACCACCACCGGGCGCGCGCGCCGCGACGAAACCGCCGCCCGCATGACGGCCTACTCCTGGATGTTCGGCATCGACCTGTCGCACGCGGCCGAGCTGTCGAAGGCGCACCCCTATCAAAAGCCCGCCGCTGCGAACCGGGAGTTCATCCCCACCTTCGACGCGTTTGCGGGCGAAATCTGGCGGGGCATCGTGAACAGCAAAAACACCAGCGGCGCGAACGATACGGACCCCACGGTGATCGCGACCCTGGCCCGGCGGCTCTACGACATGATGGCGACGCGCAGGCTCAACGGCAACCTGTCCCGGGAAGAGTTCCGCGCCGTCGCCATCACCTCGTTCGTGCACCTGGCGCTGCTTTACGACTCGCCGATTGTCGTCGACCTGAAGGCGACCGCGTCCAGCCCGGAGATGCGGCTCAGAAAGCTCGGTGAGCGCGTGGGCCTTGCGCCGCACAGCAAGACCAAGCCCTTCTTCGACCTGGCCGGGCCGTTTTCCACCCTGCTCCAGGGGGTCGAGACCGGCGCGTTCAACGATGCGACCGGCGCGCAACTGCTGTACGGGCAACCGCCCACGGACATCTCCGCCAATGCCGAGCTCGTGATCGACCAGTACACGCTGGCCACGGGGCGGGACCTCAAGTCGTCGAGCATTCCGAGAGTGCCGCGGCCCGCGATGCCCCCGGCGGCCCCGCGCAGGCCGCTCCCCAAGCCGGCGCAGCCGGTCAACGGCCACAGCCTGGTCACGCAGTAGCAACCACCCCCCGGAAAGGCGGCGCGCGATGTGGAGCGAAACGGAAAACGAGCAGGAGTTCGAGAGCCCGCTCCTTGAGCAGTTTTTAAGGGAAGCGATGCCCGCACCTTTCACCCATGGGGAAGGCGGCCCGCTCTATGGCGGCGAGCTGGACGGGCATGGGTACGAGCCGGAAGCTGCGGCGTTCGAGTACGAGGCCGCGAGCCCGGCCGCCGCCCCCGCCTGCAACTGCGGCTGCCGTGCCGGCGCAGCCGGTGGCGAAGCGGAAGCTTACGAGGCTTTGGAACAGGAACAGGGCGAAGGCCCGTTCGCCTCCGAGATGGAAGCGGAAACCGGCCGCGACTGCGGGGTGGACTGCCTTGCCGTGGCGCCCAACGTCCTCCCGAAAGGCCGCAAGGAGGGCGCGTTCGTCGAGCGGACCGCAGGCGACCCGAACGTGAACCTGGCGCTGCAGTTGTTCGACTACGACGTGAACGCCTACCAGCCCATCAAGCCGAAGCACGCCGAGGCGCTGGGTCGTGTGAGCGAGTTCATCTCCCGCAGGCTCGCGCAAACCTCGCAAGGCGTCACCGTCACCATCACCGGGCTGGCCAGCCGCACGGGAACCGGTGAGTACAACCTCAACCTGTCCTGCAAGCGGGCCAAGTGCGTCGCGGACAATATTCGCTCCACCTTCAGCCCGGCGGCCCGGGCCAGGGTCAAGATCGACATCGAAGGCCAGGGTTTTACACGGTCCGAGTGCCGGGGGCGCGAGTGCGAGCTGGGTGAGGGGCGCTCCGTGCTGGTGCAGGTGCACGCGCCGGGCGACCCGCCCGTGCC
>CAXUHL010000257.1:3508-4356 GCA_964250745.1 uncultured Acidobacteriaceae bacterium | reverse complement strand
AGGGTTGGAGCCCCAACCTCGCCACTTTCTGGAACACGCCCGCCTGGACCATGGGCACGGAAGCGTTTTTCTACATTTTGTTCCCGTTCGCGGCCCGCTGGCGCGGGCCCCGGACGAACGCCGGCACGGTCGGGCTGCTGGGTCTGGGGTGGGTGTGCGGGCGCGCCTTTCCGCTCGCGTACATGTGGGCCAACCCCGACGGCGACCCCAACCCGGGCCGCTACACCGACGGATGGTGGCTCCGGGCGCTCAAGTTCAGCCCCCCGCCGCACCTGCCTTCTTTCCTGTTCGGGATGGTGCTTGCGGACCTCGATGCGCGGCTGCCCCGCGAAGGCCGTCTCCGGCTCGCGCTGGGCCTCGCCGGCGTGGGCGGCATCTACGCCATCCTGCGCTACGGCGGCGCGGTCCCCTACGTGCTGATGCACGACGGGCTCCTGATGCCGCTGTTTGCCTGCGCGATCCTGGGTCTGGCGGGGGGCAACGTGCTGGCTCGCGGGTTCGGGTGGGCACCGCTTGTGCTGCTGGGCCAGGCCAGCTACTGCATGTACATCCTGCACTTTAACCTGTGGGCGCTGATCCACTCCGGCGGCTTGTTGGAGTGGACGGGCCTGGCCCGGATCGAGCCCTGGGGGAGCTACGCGCTGCTGGCGCTGGGCGCGGGGCTGGCGCTGGTGCTGGTGGAGCGGCCCGCGCAGCGGTGGATTCGTCGGAAGCTGCTGTAAAGACGAGCATTTCTTGGAACGACTACCGCCGCCTGCACCCATCAAGCAAAATGGGTCATCCTGAGGAGCGAAGCGACGAAGGACCTGCTTTTTCGGCGCGGAAGGGGGGGAAAGTTGGGGCTTGGG
>CAXUHL010000257.1:0-3498 GCA_964250745.1 uncultured Acidobacteriaceae bacterium | reverse complement strand
GGGGAGCGGCCCGCGCAGCGGTGGATTCGCCGCAAGCTGCTGTAAAGACTCCTCGACCACGGCTACAGGGGGTCGTTCTGAGAAGGATACGCAAATCAGGGGTCATCCTGAGGAGCAAAGCGACGAAAGACCTGCTTTTCTCGCGTGGAGTTGGGGAAAAGCAGGTCCTTCGTCGCGCTCAGGATGACCCGTTGAACCGAGTACCGGCACCCCGCGGAACCCTACTGAGCCGAATTGAAGACCTGAATTATCGGATGATTGCCGTGCGTGACCGCCGTCAGACACGTCGCCATGCCCGTACCCGGATAATAGGTGCCCTGCGTTGCCGCGAGGCCGCCCGTATTGGGGTCCAGAATGAAGCCGTTCAGGGTGCCGTCCACGAAGTTCGAGGTGTAGACGAAGCGAGCCAGCGCCGGCTCGACGAACACGCAGCTTGGCTGGGCCTGCGTCGTACCGGTACCCCCAGTCGCCAGCGAGGAAAGCGCCCCGGTGGATTGATTGATCGCGTAACCGGAGACCGTGCCGCCCGTCCGGTTGGCGACGTACGCGTACATGCCGCGCGGCTCTACCACGATGCTCGAAGGCGAGGTTCCCGCCGCGACGACCGGCGTCGGAAGGGTCGTCAGCGTGCCCGCGTTGTTGATTCCATAGGAGATTACCTGGTTTTGAGCCCGGTCCGTCGCGTACAGGAAGGTGCTGAATGGGTGCGTGGCGACCGACGACGGCGAGGTGCCGCCGCAGAACGGGCTGCCCGGGACCGGGGTCAACACGCCGGAAGGCAGGTTGGTGCCGTCGAACGCGATGCTGTAGCCCTGGATGCCGCCCTGGCCCGCGCTGCAAACGCCGTTGCCGGTTCCGGTCTGCCCGGCGGAAAGGATATCCGTCACGTACGCGAACTTGCCGTTCGCGGTAATGTTGGCTCCCGTCGGCACGTTCCCGAGGGGGAGATATCCGAGCTGCTGCCCGTTGACGGTCTGGGTTACGGGCGACCCGGCCAAGGCGGTGTTAGGCGGCAGTTGATACACCGAAAGGGCGCCCGGGCTGGGGTTCAGGTCCGTGAAGTTAGGCTGCAGGTTCTGCACCACGAGCAGCAGGCTGCCCAGGTAGGTCGTCCCGTTGTAGTACGAGTGAATCGCCAGCCACTGCGGTTCGGACCCCGGCAGGTTGATCGTGTGCTGCCCGTACAGCTTCGCGTCGGACCCGATGCCGAACTGGATCACCGTGTTGTCGTCGCGGTTGGCGACATAGAGCGTTTGTCCTGTCCCGTCAGCGACCAGCGAGACCGGATTGCGCCCAGCCGGGTAGGGCGAGTCGGGGATCTGGGTCAGCGCGCCCGACTGCGAGTCCACGCGGTACACGTTGATCTGGCCGGGGTTGTTGGTCGAGGAGGTCGCGTACAGGTAGTCGACCGTGTTGCTGGTGCCGCAGGACACCAGACCCGCGCCCGCCGCCGCCACCGCTGCCAAGGCCGGCAAGCGCCGGCTCATCTGTTTCCAAATCATCTTCGGTAGTCCTTGTAGGCCCCGCGCGGGCGTCCATGCGGCGGGGCGGTCTTGTGTGGGGCGGATCACAGCACGCTCGAGATGCCGAGGCACCAGGAGGGCGTCCCCACGGTCGGCACCGTCGCGTTGGTCCTGAGCGGCGTCAGCACGCCGGTGTTGGGGTCGATCCGGCGGCCGGTGATGCTGTTGTCGAGCGAGCCGGCGGTGTAAATGTACTGGTTGGTCGGGTCCTCAAAGATGCAGACCGGCCCGGAGACCGTGCCCGCGTAGGGCGACTGCTGCGTGACCGAGTCGAAGAAGCCCGTGGTGCCGTTGACCGAGAAGCCGCTGATGTCGGAGTTGGCGTTGGCCGTGCCGCCCGCCGGGCCCGCGTTGACCGCGTAGACATACTTGCCGGTCGAGTCGGTGAGGGTCTGGACGGGGCCGCCCGCCTGCGAGTTGGCCGCGATGTTGTACGGCGAGCCGGTGACTGCAGTGAGCGCGCCGCTGGTGCCGACGGTGTAGAGGAAGATGCGGCCCGGGGGCGTGCTGCCGGGGCTTTGCGAGTCGATCAGGTAGACGTAGCGGCCTTGCGTGTCGCCGGTGATCGCGGTGATGTTGGTCGAGTTATTGGCCGTGATCTGGATCTGGCTGGTCTGGGTCGGGGTCAGCTGGCCGTTGGTGGCGAGCGCCTGCACATTGACCGTTTGAAGATCGTTGTTGCTTGCCGAGCCCGCGTCCATGGTGAAGATGTAAGCGCCTGCAATGCGGAAGTCGACTGGGTTGCAGCCGACGGGGAAATACGTCAGGTTCTGCTGGCGCTGGTTCTGCTGGACGCCCAGGCGTCCGGTCGAGCCGTCGATCGAGAAGACCGTGATCGCGCCCACCGGATGGTAGATGGCCGGATTGGCCGCGTCCTGGCAGGGGTAGTTCGCCGACTTGCCCACCTGCGAAACGGGGGAGCTGGTACCGCTCGCGAGGCCTGGGTTGGAGTAGCGGTCCAGCACGAACAGGTACGCGCCCGCGGAGTCCGCCAGCACGCGGATGGGGCCGAAGCCTTGGCTGGTGTAGGAGAGCTGCGGGGACAGCTGGCCGTAGCCGCCGATCGAGAACAGGGTCACGTTGGCGCTCGAGAAGCCGGTGATGGCACCCTGGAGCGGGTTGGCCGCACCGTTCACCGTGGCGTTGGTGTCCGTGGTGGGGGTGCCCTGGTTCAATGCGAAGAAGAAGCGGTTGCCGGAGGGGATGACCGCGCGGACCGGGTTGAGGCCGCCCGAGCCGATGGGCGAGCCCTGCACCGGCAGCAGGTTGCCGACATTGTTCAGCTCGCGGAACTCACCGATCTGCCCCGCGGGCTGGCCGGCGGCGCTGGTTCCCAGTACGTAGGCGTAGCCGACGGTCTTGTTGTTGGAGCAGGAGGTGAGGCCAAGGGCAAGGCCTGCGACCCCGGCGACTGCCGAAAGGGTGCGGCCGAAACTGCGAAACTTCATGCGCTTCCTTTTGTCCTGCCGGCCCACGAACGGAGCAGGAAACGGTGATGACTGGTGCCAATTATAGCCAAACGGCATGCGGGCGCGCTGAGACGGCAACGTTGCAAGCGCGGAGGCCGGGGGCGGCCTCCATCAAACTCTTGAGCGGCTTACACCCACGAGCCTACCAGACTGCTTCACCAGACGTGGCAGGCGTTCGCGGGCATCATCGGGTCGCCCGGCTTGCAGCTGAATGCCTGCCCGAACTTCTCGAAGTTCTGCACCGTTCCATTGGTCCGGAACTCCCCCGGCGAGTGCGGGTCGGTCTTCGCTGCCACGCGCTCCGCCGCGTCCGTGATGTTGGAGCACCAGATCTGCGCGAATGCGATGAAGAAGCGCTGGTCCGGCGTGAAGCCGTCGATCTTCTCGTTGCGGGCCGCCGGCGGCTGCTCGGCCATCGCCTTTTGCAGCGCCGCGTAGGCGATCCGGATGCCGCCGTTGTCCGCCGTGTTCTCCCCCAGCGTCAGCTTGCCGTTCAGCTTCTGCCC
>CAXUHL010000256.1:0-4363 GCA_964250745.1 uncultured Acidobacteriaceae bacterium | reverse complement strand
GGTGTGAACTGGACGCGCCTGAACGAGCCCCCGAGGACATCGGCAAGAGTCTTGACGGTGAGTGTCTTCGCCAGGCCGGGGACGCCTTCCAGGAGCACATGTCCGCGCGCCAGCAAGCTGACCAGCATCCGCTCCAGCATTGCGTCCGTGAGATCACGACCAAGCTGTCCGCCATCGAGGACGCGCGGTTCCTCATGGCGATGTCGAGCTTCGTCTCGGCCACGATGGATTACAGCCGAACCGACATTTAGCCGCGCCGGCCCGGGCGGTCGCGCGGCTGGGCGCGGGCGCCGGGCTGCGCGGGACGGGCGACCGGAAGCCCGGAGCCGCGCGGGTGTACGCGCGGGACGAGGCGCTGCCGGAGCGTTTGGCGGAAGCGGACGAAACGCCTGTGGTCGTGTTCCCCGAGCCGCTCGAACCCGCCGCGAACGGGGGCAGCAAGCCGGTCTTCCGGGCCGATGCCACCTACCTGATCACCGGCGGCCTGGGCGGCCTTGGGTTGGGCCTGGCGGAGTCCATGGTGCACCGGGGCGCGCGGCACCTGCTGCTGCTCGGCCGGCGCGCGCCCTCTCCGGAGGCGTTGGAGGCCCTGGCGCGGATGCGAAGGGAGGGGGCCACGATCGCGGTCGAGGCGGCCGACGTAGCCGACGAGGGCCGCCTGCGGGCGATCCTCGAAGCGGCGCGCGCGACCATGCCGCCGCTCGGCGGGGTGATGCACGCGGCCGGCGCGCTCGCGAACGACCTGGTGGTCAACATGACGCCCGAGCGCTGGGCGGCGGCCTTGCCGTCCAAGGTCGCGGGCGCATGGAACCTCCATACGCTTACCCGGAATCTGCCGCTCGACTTTTTCGTGTTGTTTTCCTCGCTGGCTTCGCTGCTCGGCTCGCCGGGCCAAGGCAACTACGCTGCGGCCAATGGCTTCCTGGACGGCCTGGCCGCGCACCGCCGGCAAGCCGGCCTGCCCGCCCTGGCCGTGTGCTGGGGCCCATGGTCCGAGATCGGCATGGCCGCCGCCGAGCTCAACACCGAACACATGGCCGCGGGCGGCCTGGGCATGATCCCGCCCGCGGCCGGCTTCGCGCTGCAGGAGCGCCTGCTCGGGGAGCCGGCCGGCCCCGTGGTCGGCGCCATCGCGGTGGATTGGCTGAGCTGGGCTCAGAAGCACCCGAGCGGCGCGGACTGGCCGTTCGTCACGGGGCTCGTCCCCGCGGGCGAGGCGGCCGGGGGGAGGCAGGGCGGCCGGGTGACCTTTGCGCGGCTGGCACAGCTGGACGCGCCCGGGCGCCTCGCCTGCCTGGAGGACGCGATCCGCGACGCGGTGTGCGAAAGCCTGCGGCTCGACCCGTCGAGCGTCGGGGTGGAAGTCCCGCTCAGCGCGGTCGGCCTCGACTCGATCGTCGGCCTGGAGCTCAAAAGCCGCCTCGAAGCCGGCATCGACGTGGTGGTGCAAACCGTGAGCCTGCTCAAGGGACCCAGCATCCGCTCGCTGGCCGCGGAGTTCCTCACCGCCATGGCCCCGGAGGGTGAAGCGCCGGTGGAGGAAGCCGCCCCGCGCGACTTGGCCGCGATGGAGCCGGAACACCTGCTCGAGCAGATCGGTGAGCTGTCGAACGCAGAGGTGGAAACGCTGCTCGCTACCCTGTCGGAAGAGGCTCCCCAGTGAAGCTCCTCGGCTTTCTTCTCCGGCAGTCCCCTTGGCTGCTGGCCGCGGCGGTGGCCACCGGCATCGCCGGCGGCCTGGCCAGCGCGGTGCTGCTGGCGTTGGTCAACGTGCGCCTCACGCACCTGGCCGCTGCGTCCGATACGCTCGGCGAGGTGTTCGCCTCGGTCATCGCCGTGGTGCTGGTCGCGCACCTGGCCTCGCACCTGCTGCTGCTGCGCTTGTCCACTTCCGCGGTGTTCAAGCTCCGCATGCACCTGTGCCGGGGCCTGCTGGGCTGCTCGCTGCGCGAGGTGGAAGCGCACGGCCCGGCGGCGGTGATGGCGGTGCTCACCGAGGACCTGCTCGCCGTTTCCGACACCCTGGCGAACTTTCCCCTGCTCTGCATCAACCTCGCGGTGCTGCTGGCCGGCTTCGGCTACCTGTTCTGGCTCGACTGGCGGCTGGCGCTGCTGTTCGTCGGGACCTTTGTCGCCGGCGTTTTCGTGTACTCGCTCATCGAGCGGCGCACACGGCCCTATCTCCGCGAGGGCCGGGCCACCTGGGACGTGCTCATCGGCTTCTACCAGGCCCTGATCCACGGCAACAAGGAGCTGAAGCTGCACCGGGGGCGGCGCGAGGCGTTCTTCGCCGAAGGGGTGGAGCCCGCCGCGCTCCGCATGCGCACACTGTCCCTGCGCTGGCACTCCATCTTCGCGCTTGCCGCCAGCTATGGCCAGGTGCTTTACTTCCTGGTCATCGGCGTCACGCTGTTCGTCGCGCCCCGGTTCGGCCACCAGAGCCTGCCCGTCCTGGCCGGCTTCACCCTCATGACGATCTACATGAGCGGCCCCATCAACTACGTGGTCGGCGTGCTGCCCGCCTTTGAGCGCGCGACCGTCTCCGTCGGCAAGATCGAAGCGCTCGGGCTTTCGCTCGGCAACGCCGCCGCTTCCGACCTTCTTGCGGGCGAAGGGGGCGCGGGCGAGCCGTTCAGCGAGTTGGCAATGGTGGACCTGCGCTACACCTACCACCGCGAGGACGAGGACCGCGAATTCGCGCTCGGGCCCCTCGACGTCCGCATCCGGGCCGGGGAGCTGGTGTTCATCGTGGGCGGCAACGGCAGCGGCAAAAGCAGCTTCGCGCGCCTGGTCACCGGGCTTTACGCCCCGGACTCCGGAACGATCCTGCTGAACGGCCGGCCGGTGACGGACGGCAACCGCGACCGCTACCGGCAAAACTTTTCCGTTATCTTTTCGGACAATTTTCTGTTCGACCGGCTGTTCGGGCTCCTGTCCGCGGGCTTCGGCGAGCGTGCCGCCGGCTACCTGGACCGGCTCCGCCTGGCTTCCAAGGTCAGGATCGAGAGCGACCGCTTCTCGACAACCGCTCTGTCGCAGGGCCAGCGCAAGCGCCTGGCGCTGCTGGCCGCCTTCGCCGAGGACAGGCCTGTCTACCTGTTCGACGAGTGGGCAGCGGACCAGGATCCGACCTTCAAGAAGGTCTTCTACGATGAAATCCTGCTCGACCTGAAGCGCCGGGGCAAGACCGTTCTGGTCATCAGCCACGACGAGCACTACTACCACCTGGCCGATCGCACCCTCAAGTTTGAAAACGGCTTGATCGTCGAAGACCGGGTCCACCACGAGCGCGCCGCCTACGCCACCGCGGGAGTCCTGTGAGCGCCGGGGCCACGATGCGCGCGTATATTCAGCGCCCCGGCGCGGCTGTTCGCCTGTTTTGCTTCCCGGCCGCGGGCACGGGCGCTTCCTTCTTCGGGCAGCTTGCGCAAGCCTTGCCCGCGGGGATCGAGGCCTGCGGGATTGAGTACCCGGGCCGGGGCGCGCGCGCCCTGGAGCAAGCCGCCGACCGGATCGACGCACTGGTGGACGAGATCGGGCGTGGTTTGGAAGCGTTCGCGGACAAGCCTTTCGCCTTTCTGGGCTACAGCATGGGCGCGCTGGTCTGCTACGAGCTGGCCCGCGTGCTCGGCCCGCGCAAGCGGCAGCCCGAGCACGTGTTTCTGGCCGCCGCGCGCGCCCCGCGTGTCCCCAGGCGCAGCCCGATCAGCCCGCTTCCCGACGGCGAGTTCCTGGAGGAAGTGCGCCGGTACGGCGGCATCCCGCCGGAGATCCTCGAAGACCCGGCCCTTCTGCAACGCTCCCTCGCCGTGCTGCGCGCCGACTTCGCCCTGTGCGAGGGCTACCGGGCTGAGGAGGGCGAGCCCCTGCGCTGCCCCCTGACCGTGCTGGGCGGCCAAAACGACGCGAGCGTGCCGCTCGAAGCGCTGGAGGCCTGGTCCAGCTACGCGGGCCAGTCGTTTTCCTCCCGTATCTTCGCGGGCGACCACTTCTTTCTCCGGCGCGAGCCGTCCGCGGTCGCCGCGCTGCTCGCGAGGGAGCTCGCGCCGTTCCTGGGCGAGGCCGAAGCGTCGCAGGCAAGCCAGGCCGCGCCCGCGCCGAACAAGCGCGCGGCGCTGGCGCAACTGTTGCGCGCCCGGCTCGACCGCTCCCGTTCCTTTCCGCTTTCCGGCGCGCAGCGGGAGTGGTGGCTGGAGCAGCAAATGGACCCCGCCAGCGTCGCCCTCAACGTCCCTCTGGTCTTCAGGGTCGGCGCGGAGCTGTCGCCGCCGTTGCTGACGCGCACCCTTGAACTGCTGACCGAGCGCCACCCCATGCTGCGCACCGTCTTTGTGAAGGGGCCGGACGGCGCGGTGCGGCAGCA
>CAXUHL010000255.1:1062-4381 GCA_964250745.1 uncultured Acidobacteriaceae bacterium | reverse complement strand
TACCTGACCAACTACGACACGCGCACGCCGTACTCCGAGCAGGCGAACTTTACCGTGCAGCGGACCCTGCCCGGGCAGACGGTGATCGAAGTAGGCTGGCTCTACAATCAGGGTAAGTTCCTGGTGCAGGGCGACCCCGGCGTACCCAAGGATCAGGTCAATCCGAGCTACCTTGCGCTCGGCAGCGGCTTGCAGACCCAGGTGGCGAACCCTTTCTACGGCATCATCACCACGCCCGGCTCGCCGCTGGCGCAGCCGACGATCCAGCAAAACTACCTGCTCAGGCCCTTCCCGCAGTACAACGGCGTAACCGAGTACCGCAAGGACACGGCATTCTCGAACTACAATGCGCTTACCGTGCGGGCGGATAAGCGGTTCACCTCCGGGCTGACGCTTCTGTTCTCCTTCACGGCGGGCAAGCTGTTCGACAACTCGGCCTCGGCGGTCACTTTTCTTGGCCCGACGAGCCAGACCTATGCCAACCAATATGATCCAGCCGGCGAATATGCGCTCTCGCCGCAGGATGTGTCACGCGACTTGGTTACGAGCTACACTTATGAGCTGCCGTTCGGGCCCGGACGCCGCTTTCTCGGCTCCTCGCGCGGCATTGCTGGCAAGCTCCTGGGCGGGTTCCAAACCTCCGGCATTGTAAGCTGGATCGCCGGAACGCCGGTTACGCTCGCGCCGGCAGACCCAAACCAAGATACAACGGGACTCTTCGCGTTCGCGCAACGTCCAGTGCAAAGCGGCACAAATGCCAAGCTGAGCAACCGGACGCGGTCGCAGTGGTTTAATACATCACTGTTTTCCGCTCCGGCGCAGTATACCTTCGGCAACGCCCGGCGGACGCTCGACAATGTGCGCACCCCGCAATTCGTAAACACCGATTTATCCGCGATCAAGAATAACTTCTTCGGCTCGGATAACCATTACAACCTCCAGCTGCGGGCGGAAGGCTTCAACGCTTTCAATCACGGTCAATTGGGAGCGCCGGATACCGGAGTGCTGGACGGGAGCAACTTCGGGCGGATCAGCAACACGGCGCAGGGCTACACCGCGCGCCAGCTGCAGCTTGCCGCTAAGTTCATCTTTTAGAAAGCGATGGCGGCAATGCGGTTGTCGCCATCTAAACTCTTATGGAGTGAGTAGCGAGCCGATCGACTTCTCGGAGGCCTTTAAGGCATTCCAGTTTGCGCTGTCTTTGGTACGACCAGTACCAACGCCTGCAACGATTGAGCGATACTCCTGCGCGCACTGTGTCCCTCCGTAAGTCCAGTTATCATACGCGTTTGTCTGGCAAGATTTGGCTTGCTGCTGACAGTTGATAAAAGGGTTTTCAGGAGCGCCCTGACAGCCGCCATACTCCTGGTTGCACGTTTGGATGGCTTGCTGATACTGCGCATAAACAGCGTCGTCGCAGTTTTGCTGCTGAGTGTTTTGCGCAAAAGCATAGAAGGGAAAGGAACAGAGTACTGCTGTAAAGTAAGTTGTAGCTTTCATCAAGCTCTCCCAGCCGCTAAAGTCGCGGAAAGCAGCCTACGAAAACGCTATGCGCCTTTCTTGACTGTTGTCAAAGGGGCTATTTGTCAAGATACTCTGGTTTGCGTGGAAATCAAGCAACTCAGATAGCCCGCGCCGAAGCCGTTGTCGATGTTGACGACGGCTGTGTTGGGCGAGCATGAGTTCAGCATCCCGAGGAGCGCCGCGATGCCGCCCAGGCTGGCCCCGTAGCCCACGCTGGTGGGCACCGCGATGACCGGGACGGCCACCAGCCCGCCGACCACGCTGGGCAGCGCGCCCTCCATGCCGGCGCAGCAGACGACGACATCCGCCTCACGCAGGCGCGGCAGCTGTGCGAGCAGGCGATGGAGGCCGGCCACGCCCACGTCGGTGATGCGAGTCACCTGCGCGCCGTAGATCTCGGCGGTCAGCGCGGCCTCTTCCGCGACGGGCAGGTCGCTGGTGCCCGCGCAGACGATCGCTACCCGGCCCACGCCCGGGCGGGGTGTGCCGGCGAGCGCGATGCAGCGGGGCAGCGCATGGTAGGTCGCGCCGGGAACTTGCTCCAGTACAGCGGCGGCATGGTCGGGCCGGGCACGTGTGGCCAGCACCGGCACCCCCGTCGCGGCGAGACGGGCGAAGATGGCCGCGACCTGCTCGGGGGTCTTGCCCTCCGCGTAGATCGCCTCCGGCATGCCCGAGCGCAGCGCGCGGTGGTGGTCCACTTTCGCGAAGCCGAGGTCCTCAAAGGGCAGCAGCGTGAGCCGGTCGGCCAACTGCTCTTCCGTGGAAGAACCTTCCTTGTAGGCTCGCAGCAGGGCGAGCAGGTCCTCACGCCGCATTGACGTTCACCTGCTTGAGCCCTGGAGCCATCGCCCGCAACCACAACCACGCCAGCACATAGGCGACCGAAGCGGCCGCGAACAAGAGCGCGTAGCTGCCCGAGCGCGTGAGCTCCCCGCCCACTTCCCAGGCGAACAAGCTCCCGCTGACCGAACCCGCCATGCCGCCGATACCGGTCACTGCCCCGACTGCTTCGCGCGGGAACATATCGGACGCGACCGTGTACAGGTTCGCCGACCAGCCCTGGTGCGCCGCAGCCGCCAGCCCCAGCACGGCCACCGCCAGCCATACGTGCTGGATGCGCCCGAGGGTGGACACCGGCACCACGAGCAGAGCCATCCCCAGCATGGCCAACATGCGCGCCCGTGCCAGGGGCAAGCCCCGTTTGGCCAGCAGCAGAGGGATGCTCCCGCCCCCGATGGAGCCGACAGCCGACATGTTGTAGACCAGGATCAGCGGCAGCCCCAGGTGGCCCAGCCCGAGATGGAAGCGGCTGTCGAGGAACTTAGGCAGCCAGGAAAGGAAGAAGTACCAAACCGGATCTGTAAGAAATTTGGCTCCGGCTATAGCCCAGGTTTGCCGGTAGCCGAGCAGCCTGCGCCAGGGTAGTTTCTCGAGCGCGGCTTCTTCGTTGTCCCGGATGTGCGCCCGCTCCTCGGGGCGCAGCCGCGGATGCTCGGAAGGCGTGCGGTATCGCAGGAGCCACCAGGCAATCCAGGCGGCCGAAAAGAAGCCTGTGGTGAGGAACCCGGCCTGCCAGCCGAAGTGCAGTACCACCACCGGCAGCAGCGCCGGCGCGATCATGGCGCCGACATTGGTGCCCGAGTTGAAGATGCCGGTAGCCAGCGAGCGCTCCCGCCGGGGGAACCACTCCGCCGTCGTCTTGATGGCGGCGGGGAAATTGCCGCTCTCCCCGAGGCCGAGGCAAAAGCGCGCGATCCCGAAGCCTAGCGTGGAGTGCGCCAGCGCCGTGGCC
>CAXUHL010000255.1:0-1052 GCA_964250745.1 uncultured Acidobacteriaceae bacterium | reverse complement strand
CAAACAGGCCGCTACCCCTACGCATTGGTGGGTGGCCGCCTGCGCGGTGGCCTGGGGGGTGGCGCTCCAGACGGTCATGACGAGCGCATAACCCAGCCGCGTGCCGATGCGGTCGATCAGCCGCCCGGAGATCAGCAGCCCCACCGCATAGGCCACCTGGAAAGTGATCACCAAGCGGCTGTAGCCGAGCTCGGTCCAGCCGAAGCGGTGCTGCAGCACCGGTGCGAGAATGCCGAGGACCTGCCGGTCCATGTAGTTGATGGAGGTGGCGAAGAACAGCATCGCGCAGACGGTCCAGCGGACGCGGCCCGTCTGGAGACCAGGAACGGCGGCCGCGCTCACAGCTTGTACGTCCGCTTCACGAGGCCATTGGTCAGCTCGTAGGCCAGCTCCGCGGCTTCGTCCTCGTCCAGCCGGTGCTCGGCGACCAGGCGGGCCAGGAAGGCGCAGTCGACGCGGCGCGCGACATCGTGCCGGGCGGGGATCGAGAGGAAGGCGCGGGTGTCGTCGTTGAAGCCGACGGTGTTGTAGAAGCCTGCGGTCTCGGTGGTGCGCTCGCGGAAGCGACGCATGCCCTCGGGGCTGTCGTGGAACCACCAGGGCGGGCCGAGCCGCAGCGCGGCATAATGGCCGGCAAGCGGCGCGAGTTCGCGCGAATAGACGTCCTCGTCGAGCGTGAACAGGATCAGCGGCAGGCGCGGGTCCTGGCCATAGCCGTCGAGCAGCGGCTTGAGCGCACGAACGAATTCGCCCGGCACCGGGATGTCGGCGCCCTTGTCGCGCCCGAAGCGCGCGAGCAGTTGCGGCTGGCTGGCTGCCAATTCTTCGTGCAGCGCGTCCGCGGCGCCGGCGCGGGTGGCGGCCAGGACCATGGCGGCGGCGATCGCGGTCAGTCCTTTGGTTATGCCGGCGTAGCTCATCTTCAGCGCCGATGCGGCGCCGACGGGGCTGTCCATGATCCGGGTGCGCAGGCCGAGCGCAGCCAGCTCGTGCAGGGCCGGGGCTGCCTCGCCGGACAGGTAGAAGGTGGGCCCGGGCTCACCGGGTTGGGG
>CAXUHL010000254.1:0-4389 GCA_964250745.1 uncultured Acidobacteriaceae bacterium | reverse complement strand
GGAGCGCACCGTCGCCCCCGCGGGGTGGAGCCGGTGGCTGGTGCCGCCCGCGGCGCTGGCCGTACACCTGGCCATCGGGCAGGTGTATGCCTTCTCGGTATTCGTCAAGCCGCTCACGGCACTCACCGGCCCGGGCGGGTCGCACTGGAACCAGAAGCAGGTCGCGGTCATCTTCTCGATCGCAATCGCGGTGCTCGGCATCTCCGCCGCGCTGTTCGGCAAGTGGGTCGAGCGGGTCGGCGTACGCAAGCCTCTGGTCATCGCGGCGGCGTGTTTCGGGCTCGGTTTCGTCGTGGCCGCGGTCGGGGTGCAGCTGCATTCCCTGCCCATCATCTACCTGGGCTACGGGGTCATCGGCGGCATCGGGCTGGGGCTTGGGTACATCACCCCGGTCGGTACGCTCATCAAGTGGTTCCCCGACAAGACCGGCCTTGCAACCGGCATGGCCATCATGGGCTTCGGCGGCGGCGCCATGATCGGCTCGCCGCTCACCACGCAGCTTTCCGCGTTCTGGAAAACGCACTCGCACTTCCAGCCCATCGCGGCCACCATGGTCACCATGGGAGGGCTTTACTTTTGCCTGATGCTATTCGGCGCGCTGCTCCTGCGGGTACCGCGGCCGGGCTGGAAGCCCTTTGGGTGGACGCCGCCCACCGGCGATACGACCGCCAAGGCGAGCATGATCAGCACCCACAACGTGGCCGCGAGCTCCGCCATGCGTACCCCGCAGTTCTGGCTCCTGTGGGCGATGCTGTTCCTCAACGTCACCGCGGGCATCGGCATCCTGGAGTCTGCCGCGCCCATGATCCAGAACTTCTTCCCCGGCAAGGTCAACGCGGCGGAGGCCGGCGGGTTCGTCGGCGTCCTGTCGCTGTTCAACATGGGCGGACGGTTCATCTGGGCGTCCCTGTCGGACTTCGTCGGCCGCAAACTCACCTTCACGACCTTCTTCATCCTGGGCACGGTGCTGTTCTTCTTCCTGCCCTCGATCGGGTCGGTGCCGCTGTTCGTCGTGGTCGCGGGCGTGCTCATCTCCATGTACGGCGGCGGTTTTTCGACCGCGCCGGCATTCCTCAAGGACCTCTTCGGCACGCTTGAGGTAAGCGCGATCTACGGGCGTCTGCTCACCGCGTGGTCCACCGCCGGGGTCATCGGGCCGCTGCTGGTGGCCTACATTCTGGACAAGGCCGCCGCCGCCGGGGAACCCCTGCGCTCGGCCTACCCGCTGGTGCTGCACATCATGGCGGGGCTGCTGGTGGTGGGCCTGCTCGCGAGTCTGCTGGTCCGCTCCGTGGCGGAGCGCTTCTGGATGCCGTCCCGGACCGCCGCTTAAGCCTTTGCCTGTTAACTTGTGATTCTCAACTCCCAGGAGTCCCATGGAAGACGAACGCGCAACGACGTCGCCGCTCAGCATCGCGCTGGCCTGGCTGGTGGTGGTTCTCCCCGCGGCGTGGGGTGTATACAACACGGTGCTGCGGGCGGCGAAGCTGTTCGAGTAGGGGGCTGGCTGGAACCTCGAAGCTCGGACACAGGCCGCTCCCGCGACCTGCTTTGATGTTTCGGCTGGTCCAAGGCAAGGTCCGCGCGCATCGACATCGCAGTGCTCCGCACCGCCGGGAGCCGGGTTACATGGCGGTGTATCCCCCGTCCGCCATGATGAGTGCGCCCGTAACGAAGCTGGAGCGCGGGGATGCAAGCCAGGCGATCGTTTGGGCGATCTCCTCGGGTTGGCCGACGCGGCCGAGGGCGTGCGAGGAACCATAGCTCGCCAGGGTGGCGCGGCTGTCCTCGACGATGCCGTTCATGAAGTTGGTTTCGATGACGCCCGCTCCGATCGCGTTTGCGCGGATGCCCTGCTCGCCGTACTCGAGCGCGATAACCTTGGTGAGCTGGGCGATCGCTCCTTTGGAGGCGGCGTAGGCGGAGGTTGTCTTCAGCCCGACGGTGCTTACGATGGAGGCGACGTTTACGATGGAGCCGCCGCCGGACGGAAGCATGGCCCGGACGGCTTCCCGCGCATGGACGAAGTAGCCGCGAGCGTTGACGGCCAGGATAAGGTCCCAATCCTCCACGGTGGTTTCGAGCAAGGGTTTATTGAGGGTCCTCCCTGCGTTGTTGACGAGTACATCGAGCTGCCCAAATCGTTCGAGAGCGAGTTGTACAGCGCGGATTGCGGTTTTCTCATCGGCGGCGTCACCGATCAACGAGACGACGCGATCCGACGCGTCCAACTCTTGAACCGAGGGACGAATATCTTCGGCGACGACCCGCATGCCATGCGCCGCGAGCAACGCGACGGCAGCACGGCCGATGTCGCCGGCGGCTCCGGTAACGATGGCGACCTTGCCGGAAAGGCCGAGTGTCAAGTCTTGCCCCGTGACGAGCATCCTTAAGCCGCCGGGTAATCGGTGCCGGCGCTTACGTGCTCCCAGGCATCGAGCTCTGCGGTGAAGGCGGCCAGATGCTCACGGGTGCGACGGACAGCGTCGGAACCGAGGAGCAGGTGGAGGGGCGGGTGCGAGGCGTTGACCGCGGCGAGGATGGCCTGCGCGCCCCGGTCAGGGTCGCCGATTTGTTTGCCGGCGATGGTGGCCAGGTGATCGAGATTTCTGCCGGCGGTGGCTTCATAATCGGCCAGGCGCTTGCCGCTTCTCCGAATGGATTGAGGAGAAAGAAAGTCGGTGCGGAACGCGCCCGGCTCGACCAGGGTGACGTGAATGCCGAGCGGTTTGAGTTCCTGCGCGAGGGCTTCCGACATGCCCCGCAACGCGAACTTGGCCGCAGCGTAGAGCCCCGAGCCCGCCATGGGGGCAACGCCGGCGATGGAGGAGATATTGACGATGCGGCCGCCGCGCTGGGCGCGCAGGTAAGGCAGCGCCGCTTGGACGATTCGTTGCGGCCCCAGATAGTTGACCGCGAAAACATGGTCGGCTTCCTCGGGGGAAGCTTCTTCGATCGCGCCCAGCAAGCCGTAGCCGGCGTTGTTGACGAGCACGTCGATGCGTCCGTGAAGAGCCTGGGCTTCGGTAACGGCGCTTGTGACGGATCGCGCGTCGGTGAGCTCCATGGGGAGCAAGGTCAGGGCCGCTTTGCCGTCGGCCCATTCAGCTTTGCCGGTTCTGGTGGTACCGACAACTTTGTCGCCCGCGGCAAGGGCCGCCCGCGCGATGGATTTGCCAAGGCCGCTCGAAACGCCTGTGATGAACCAGACTCGCTGTGGATCGCTCATGGAAGCTCCTCCTCAGGAAAGCGTAA
Source organism: uncultured Acidobacteriaceae bacterium (assembly GCA_964250745.1). Lineage (GTDB taxonomy): Bacteria > Acidobacteriota > Terriglobia > Terriglobales > Acidobacteriaceae > EB88. The sequence continues at coordinate 1,134 of CAXUHL010000254.1, read as the reverse complement.
GCTTGCGGCATTCTGTCGTGAATACCTTTTTCGCTGTGTAGATTCATAAGCAGGCGAGACAGAATGCAGAAGGAGAGCGGGAAGTGCGCGGGAGTGAGTTCGCGGAATTGAGAGCCTTTGTGATGGTGGCCGAGTGTGGCAGTTTCGCGCGGGCCGCTGAGCGTCTGGGGATAACGGCTTCAGCAATGAGCCAGACCATCCGCGTCCTGGAGAAGCGACTGGGTTCGCAGCTGCTCCAGCGGACGACGAGGAGCGTGTCCCTGACGGAAGCGGGCCGCCGGCTGCATACCCGCCTGGAACCTGCCCTGAAGGAGATGGAAGCCGCCGCGCGCGAGGTGGAGGGGCTTCGGGAAACGCCTTCGGGAACGGTCCGCATCCTGACCCCGCGGATTGCTTATCTGGATCATTTGGAGCCTGTTCTGGCCCGATTTCTGGGGAGGTTTCCGGAGGTGACACTGGATGTGACGGTGGACGACGCGCTTTCCGAGATCGTGAGCCATGGCTACGACCTGGGAATCCGCCTGGGCGAGCTGCTCGAGGAGGAGGTGGTGGCGATTCGGCTGGGCGGCGAGCTTCGCCAGCTCGCCGTCGCGGCGCCCGGCTACCTGGAGCGACGAGGGGTGCCGCTGCACCCGGAGCAGCTGCACCGTCACGCCTGCATCAACTGGAGGCAGAGTGGGTCTTCCACGGAGTACCGATGGGAGTTCGCCAAGAACGGCCAGCAGGTAGCGGTGGCGGTGAAAGGACCTTTGATTCTGAACGATCGAGGGCTCGCGCTGCGCGCGGCCGTGCAGGGTGCCGGAATCGCGTTTTGGGCCGAACACCGGGTGCGGCCCTATCTGGACTCCGGCTCGCTGGTGGCGATGCTGGAGGATTGGTCGCCTCGCTTTCCAGGGTTCTTTGCATACTACCGAAGGCAGAGGGCGATGCCACCGGCGTTGAGGGTGCTGCTGGACACTCTGAAAGCGGCGGCGGCAACCCTTGACAGCTGACGTTACGAGTTGGCTGCCGTGCGCTGATATCGCTCCTGGTGCCAGGCCCAGGCCGAGGCGACGATCGCGTCGATTTCCGTGTAGCGGGGCTGCCAACCGAGCTCGGCGGTGATCTTGGCGCTGGAAGCGATGAGGACGGCGG
>CAXUHL010000253.1:0-4397 GCA_964250745.1 uncultured Acidobacteriaceae bacterium | reverse complement strand
CGGGCCCGGACCCACAAGCTCCGCTCGGCGCCGGCGGGCAGGTAGCGTCCGGAGTCGGTGGTCGCGTCGCCGTCCGGCCGCTCCGCCGAGACAGCCAGCGTGTGGTCGTCGGTCTGGCAGTCGCAGGGCGCGCCGTCGGCGGTGCAAAAGCCATGGCCGTACTGGGTGATCTTGAAGGCGGTCCAGTGAAACTGGGGCAGCGCGCGGATCAGCCCGGCGACCACCGAGGTCTTGCCGATGTTGCGGGAGTGCCCGCCGATGACCAGGGTCGCCATGCTTCGAGTTTACGCGGCCGGCTCGTGCTCCCCGGGCTTTGCCTGCGCGTCCAATTCCGCCCGGAGCACCCGGTCGATCTCTGCCTGCCACCGCTCGCCCTTGGCCCGGTAGAAGGCGAACACGTCGTCTTCGAGGTAAACGGCGGTCGGCTCGGCGTGGGGGTGGTAGCCGACCGTGATCGTGCCGCTCGCCCAGGCTGCGCGCACTGCTTCTTCGTCGTTGGGGTCGTACAGACCTTCGGCGCGGTCCTCGTCGTCGAAGGGAATGGGCTCGTCGGAGTCGTATGCGCGTTTCACGGCTTCCCAATCGGTTTCACTCTGGATGTTCTTCCGCATAAAGTCGCCTTTCTTCTCGCGAAGCCGGTCTGAGCGAGATGCAACGTACGTCGTCACCGCGGAGGACGTAAGCCAACGCGAGAACCCCGCCCAGCACTTCCAACAAGGGCGAGGTCTTATTTGCGGTCCTCGCCTTTGCGGGGCTGCTTCAAGGTGACCTTCTTTAGGCTTTCGTATACAAGGGCGGCATCTCGGAAATCCAGCTTGTGTTTAGCGAGATTCGACACACGTTTTGCTTCATGCTACACGTATGCCATTTGCTGAAGAATAGCGTCTGCTGCCCGCAGGCAAGTAGGACAGCGCGGTTGACATCGGTCTACTTTCGAGCGCGGCCAAGCCGGGTCAGGGCCGCCAGATCCCTCAGGTACCGCGCGATAGGCCGCGCGGGCGTGCCCCAGAACAGTTGTCCGGGGCCGGTGAGGCGCTTGTTCGACGGCACACCGCACTGCGCGCCGAGGATCGCGCCGGGGCCGATGGAAACGTGATCGGCGATGCCCACCTGGCCCGCGACAATCGCGCCATCGCCGAGCGACGAAGAGCCTGAGATTCCGGTTTGCGCGGCGATCACCACGTCCGCCCCGACCGTGACATTGTGGCCGACGTGGACCAGGTTGTCGATCTTGGCGCCGCGGCGGATGCGGGTTTCCTCGAGCGCGCCGCGGTCCACCGTCGTGTTGGCGCCGATCTCCACGTCGTCCTCGAGCACCAGGCGGCCCTGCTGCGGGAACTGCGTGTACGCGCCGGAAACCGTATCGCGCACGTAGCCGAAGCCGTCCGACCCGAGCACCGCGCCCGCGTGGACCACGCAGCGCGCCCCAAGGATGGTGCCGGGGTACAGAACGGCGCGGGGATAAATATGACAGCCCTCGCCGAGGACGCAGTGCGGGCCGAGCACCGCCCCGGCATCGATGCGGGTGTTCGCGCCCAGACGGCATCCCTCGCCGACCACGGCATACGGGGCGACGGAGATACCCGGCTCGTCGCGCAGACTGTCCGGCACGATGGCGGAAGGGTGGACCCCGGAGGGGTTGGGCACGCCCCGGAGCAGGCGCGACGCAAGCGCAAACGCGAGCTTGGGCTGCGGGTGCAGCAGCACGGGGCGCGGGCCGCGCGCGGCGGCGTGCAACTCGGCCCGGGTGAGCACGGCGGCAGCCTGCGTAAGCTGGGCCGCGGTGAGAGCCTGCTCGCTTTCAGCGAACAGCAGGGTCGCGGACCCGGCCGCGCGCGGGCTGCCGACAGCCTCGACGGGCGCGCTCCCCGCCGAGGCCGGGTCCAAAGTGGCGGCGAGGGCTTGGGCGAGTTGGGCGAGGGTCAAGTGCATGGGGTGAAGCCCAGTTTAGGACAACCTGCTCCGGTTCGGGTGGGGATGAGACCTGACGCGAACTTCGGATAAGCTGTATCCGGCAGGCTCCTATCTACGGAGCGGCCTCCGGGCAGCGACCGTCAGTAGAGGGAGGGCTCGCCCGGAGGCCTGGTCTTCCAGCGGCGGTGCAGCCAGAGCCACTGGTCGGGGTACGCGCGGATGATCGCCTCGAGCGCGGCGGTGCAAGCTGCGGTATTGACGAGCGCGTCGTGCTCGGGGTCCGCCGTGCGGGCCATGGGGAGCTCGGGCCAAAAGTGGAGCACATACTTGCGCTCGTCCGCGTGCCACAGCAGGCAGCCGGGCACGACGGCGGCCCCGGTATGGCGGGCGACGCGGGCCAGTCCGGAAGCGGTCGCGGCGAGCTGCCCGAAAAACGGCACGAACACGCCTTGCGGCGGGGTCATGTTCGTGTCCATCAGGATGCCGACCGAAGCCCCGCCGCGCACGGTCGCGAGCAGCGCGCGCGCGAACTCATCCTTGCCGAGCACGGTGTTGCCGTGCAGGCAGCGAATCCGGTTCACCCAGCGGTCGATCCACGGGTTGTCGAGCCGGCGGATGACCATGGCCATGGGGTGCCCGGCAAGCGAGTGGTAAAAGCTCGAAAGCTCCCAGCAGCCCAGGTGGCCGGTCAGGATCAGCACGCCCTTTCCCTTCTCCGCCGCGTGCTGCCAGTGGTGAAGGTCCTGATAGCGGATGTGGTCCGCGGTGTTGGCGAGCGTGTAGCGGGGCATGTGGGCGAATTCGGCGAGTTGCCGGCCCAGGTGGCCGTACGCGCTCCTGAGCACCGCGTCGCGCCAGGGTTGGCCGGCCTCGGGAAACGCGAGTCCCAGATTGCGCTCCCCGGTGCGCCTGAGCCTCGGCAGCGCGCGGTAGACCAGGCGGGCGAGAAATACCCCGCATGCACGCGCGGCCCCGCGCGGCAGCACTGCCAGCGCGGCGAGGAGGGCTCGCAGAAAAGCGTATTCGAGGAAGGGCAGCAAGCGGTTGCTTCGCGAGTGATTGACTCCAGCCTTGTCCGGCTTCAGGCAGCTTCCCTCCAGACATGGTCAACAGCTTGTGCAACTCACAATGGTCAGCCTGAAGCTGTTGCCAGGCCGGCCAGGCCAGACCGCTTCTAGACGGCGACCGTGAAGGTATCCTCGCTGCGGGTAACGGCGCGGTACAGTGTGTCGCGCTCGAAAGGAACGCGGCCGGCGGCCCGGATCAGCCGGACCAGCTCCTCGCGACGCATGCCCTGCGGGGTCGTCGCACCGGCGTCGTGGTAGATCTTCTCCTCGATCACGGTGCCGTCGATGTCGTCGGCACCGAACCGCAGGGAAATCTGGGCCATCTTCGCGGAAACCATCTGCCAGTAACTCTTGATGTGGGCGAAGTTGTCGAGCAGCAGCCGGCCGATCGCGATCTGTTTGATGTCCCCCATGCCCGTGGTGCGCGGCAGGTGGTCGAGCGCCGTATTGTCCGGGTGGAAGGCGAGGGGGATAAAGGTCTGGAAGCCGCCCGTGCGGTCCTGAACCGCGCGCAGCCGCAGCATGTGGTCGACCCGGTCCTCGTCGTTCTCGACGTGGCCGTAGAGCATGGTTGCGTTCGAACGCAGGCCGAGCCCGTGAGCGATTTCGGCGGTTTCGAGCCACTCGTTGCCGTCGATCTTGTGGTCGCAGATGATGGACCGGACGCGATCGGAGAAAATTTCGGCGCCGCCGCCGGGCAACGAATCGACCCCTGCCGCACGCACCCGCTCCAGTGTTTCCCGGATCGAGAGCTTGGCGCGCCTGGCCAGAAAAGCGACCTCGACCATGGTAAAGGCCTTGATGTGGACGAGCGGGAAGCGCTCCTTGAGCCCGGAGACGAGGTCGAGGAAGTATTCGAGCGGCAGGTCGGGGTGGAGGCCGCCGACGATGTGAAACTCGGTCACGGCTTCGGAGTAGCCCTGGGCGGCGGTGGCCCAGGCTTCCTCGAGCGCCATGGTGTAGGTGCCTTCCGCGCCCTTCTTACGGCCGAACGCGCACAGGCGGCAGGAGGCGACGCAGACGTTGGTCGGGTTGATGTGCCGGTTCACGTTGAAGAACGCGAGGTCGCCGTGGAGCCGCTCACGGACCTGGTTGGCCAGCCAGCCGATGGCGAGAATATCCGGCGAGCGGTAAAGCGCGAGACCGTCGGCAAAGTCGAGGCGCCGGCCGGACGCGAGCTTGTCCGCGATGGGCTCGAGCGCGGGATCGTCGGTCTGAAAGCCGCGGCGTGCGGGCGCGGCGGGTGCTGCCATTTCCTCGACCATGGAAGATTTCCTCTCCTCCAAGTTTAGCGGATGGCTGGGCCGGTACCTGCGCGAGCGCGGCCTTGCGGTTTCGCGTAAAAAAGCGTCTGCCGCTGGTACTATGCCGGGAGATGGTTCTCGCTCGTTGGTGCCGGTCCTCCCTGCTGTTGTG
>CAXUHL010000252.1:0-4397 GCA_964250745.1 uncultured Acidobacteriaceae bacterium | reverse complement strand
CCAAAATTCTCAACATCAGCGCGGAGCGCGCGCTGGTGGCCTTGCTCACCCCGCGCATCCTGCTCCCCAACGCGCGCGTGGAGCTTACATTCACCGTCAATCACCTGCTCTTCCGCGTCCGCGCCGAGCTCCGCATGGGCCGCCCCGGCGACCAGGAGTACGGCTTCCAGTTCTTCTCCCTGTCCAGCCGCATGCTCGCCCAGATCGAGGACCTCGTGCAGGAGCTCGCCATCGCCGAGGGCGTCCACGTCCCCCGCCTGGCCCCTCTGCACTGACGATCTAGGGAGCGTCCTCGACCGGCCGGACTTTCAACTCGGGGAACCCCGCCGCGCCCCCGCCGAAGTACCGCCCGCGCAGCCAAAACGCCACCCTCACCAGCCCGATCAGCGCCGGCACCTCGATCAGCGGCCCCACCACGCCGACAAATGCCTCTCCCGAGTTCAACCCGAAGACCGCCACCGCCACCGCGATCGCCAGCTCGAAGTTGTTGCCCGCCGCCGTAAAGGACAGCGTGGCCGACTGCGCGTAGTCCGCCCCGAGCCGCTTGCCCATCCAGAAGCTGACGAGGAACATGACGAGGAAGTAGAGCACCAGAGGCACCGCGATCCGCACCACGTCCAGCGGCAAACGCACAATCAGGTCGCCCTTGAGCGAGAACATGACCAGGATGGTGAACAACAGCGCCGCAAGCGTGAGCGGGCTGATGCGGGGCAGGAACCGCGTCCGGTACCACGGCTCGCCCTTGAGCCGCAGCAGCGCGAACCGGGTCAGGAAGCCGGCCGCGAACGGCACGCCCAGGTACAGGCCCACGCTCTTCGCGATCGCGCCGATCCCGATCGGGATCACCGTGCTCCCCAGGCCCAGCCACCGCGGCAGCACGGTGAGAAACGCCCAGGCATACAAGCTGTAGAACAGCACCTGGAAGACGCTGTTGAGCGCCACCAGCCCGGCGACGTAGTCCGTGTCGCCCTCCGCCAGCTCGTTCCACACCAGCACCATGGCAATGCAGCGCGCGATGCCGATCAGGATCAGACCGCGCGTGTACGCCGGCTCGCCGCGCAGGAACACGACGGCGAGCCCGAACATCAGGGCGGGCCCGACGAGCCAGTTCTGCACCAGCGAGAGCCCGAGCACGCGCTTGTTGCGGAACACCTCGCCCAGCTTCTCGTACCGGACTTTCGCCAGCGGAGGGAACATCATCACAATCAGCCCGACGGCGATGGGGATGTTGGTGGTGCCGGTCTGGAAGCGGTTGACGAACGCCGCCGTGGACGGGACGAAGTGACCCAGGCCCACGCCCGCGAGCATGGCAAGGAAAATCCACAGCGTCAGGAAGCGGTCCAGGAAGGAAAGCTTCCTGCGGGCGGCCGGAGCGCAGACCTGCCCCTGGGTCACAGGCACGGGCGCACCTCCGTGAGCGGGACGGGCAGCGGCGCGCCGTCGAGCAAAGGGTACTTCGCCGGCGTGCAGCAGGCCCGGTCGAGCTTCGCCCGGTCGGCCTGCATCGCCTTGTCCTCCCTCAGCCAGTCCAGCGTCTGCGCCAGGATCCGCGCCGCGCCCAAGTGCGGCGGCGTCGCGATACGGTAGTGCATCCACTTGCCCTCGCGCCGCGCCGCCGCGATGCCGGCCCCGCGCAGGTAAGCCAGGTGCCGGGAGATCTTGGGCTGCGGCCCGCGCAGGATGGCCACGAAGTAGCAGACGCACACCTCGCGCTCGCCCATCAGGTTCAGCAGCCGCAGCCGGGTGGTGTCGCCTAAAGCCTGGAAGAAGCGCTCCATGTCGAAAGAGATTCGATGGGCCATGGAATATATTTGCATTGACGGATGCGTTCAGCAAACAATACATTTGGCTTGCCGCATATGGGGGCGGATCCGCATGACCGTTCAGGCGATAAAAGCTCACGTTGCATCAACGTCCGCGACTTAGGCGCAAGTCTCGCGTTTTACCGGAAGCTATTCGATCTCGAACCCTCGAAAGTCAGAACCGGCTATGCCAAGTTCGAGGTTGTCAACCCGCCGCTCAACTTCTCGCTCAACGAGCAGCCCTTCAACGAGACCGGGGCGCTCTCTCACCTTGGTATCCAGGTCGCTTCCACGGGGGATGTGCTCGCGATTCGAGAGCAGTGGCACCGGCGCGGCCTCGTCACGCGCGATGAAATGCAAATCGACTGCTGCTTCGCGACTCAGGATAAGACCTGGGTGCTCGACCCGGACGGCAACGAGTGGGAGGTCTTCGTAGTGCTCGAGGACAACTTGCCGGAAAGGAGAACGCTTCCTCCGCGAACGAGGCTTCCTGCGCCTGCCCCGCGGCATGAAAGAAGCCATGCAAACGGTCCTCTTTGCCTGCGCGAAGCCCTACTTGAGTAAACGGCCGAGGGAGTCTCAGAATGAGTTCCAACATCAGGGGTCACGCTGAGCGGAGGACCCTGCTTTCGCTTCGCTCAACCACAAGAGCGGGTCCTTCCCCGCTTCGCTCGTCAGGATGACTCTCTGTTTGAGTTCTGGGGAAGGCAGAAAGCTTCTCACACCCTCTCAGGGTGGTTCTGTTCAGAGAGTTTCTAGCGCGCGGCCATCATCGGCGCGAGCAGCGCGGCGATGGCGGAGGCGGCCTGCTCCGCGTCCGGACGGTTCGGCGTTCCGAACCACTGTTTCGCCGCCCCATACATGGCGCCGGCGGCCGCCGCGGCCACCATCGCCGAGGCAGCCCCGTCCGCCCGCGCTTCTTCGGTGAGCCCGGCCGCGATCCGCGCACGCACGATCGCCACCATGGCCTGTTCGAGGTGCTGCGCGACCTGGCGCTGCTCGAAGCAGTACGGGATGTCGACCAGGAAATCGCAAACGGCCAGCACGATCCGGTACAGCGCGGACGGGCAGGTCCCGTCGAAAACGATGCCCCGCCGCAGCAGAAGCTCCTCGAAGCGGGACGCCGCCATGGCTTCCAGCAAATCGAACTTATCCACAAAATGGGCATAAAAGGTCGCCCGGTTCAAGGTGGCGGCTTCCGTGATGTCGCCCACGGAAATGCGCTCGAATGGCCTTTGCGCGAGCAGGGTCTCGAGGGCGCGTTCCAGCATCTGCCTCGTGCGCCGCACGCGCGGGTCGACATGTTCCGCCTTGGCTGTGAGCACGGGTGGCATTGGGCCCAGTCTACTCCCGACAACTGTTGCCTTCATGCGCCTTCTGTGCTCTACTCTAACCAACATCCGTTGCAAAGTCGGCATCTGTCTAGGAGTCGTATGCGTCTTGCTTCCATCGTCGCTCGCTATCTGCTTGGGCTCCTGTTCACCGTTTTCGGTCTGAACGGGTTTCTGCACTTCATTCATCAACCTCCCCCGACGTCGCCTCTGGCCATCCAGTACATGACCGCCCTGTCCGGATCGCACTATTTTGTGTTCGTCTTCCTCATCCAGCTCGCCGCCGGCGTGCTGCTGCTGCTCGGCCGTTTCGTGCCGCTTGCCCTGGCCCTGCTCGCCCCTGTGCTGGTCAACATCCTTCTATATCACGGCCTCATGGACCCAGCCGGACTTGCACCGGGCCTGTTCGCCGCCCTGCTCTGGCTGCTGGTCTTTCTGCGCGTGCGCGGCGCATTTGCGGGCATCTTCGAGGCTGCCGCACCGGAAGACCGAGAGGTGGCACGGTGAACTTTCTCACGCGCTTGTGCGCGCCCGCAATCGCCGAAGCCGCCAGAGCGTAAGCCGGCCTTTCAGCCACAAAAGCGTTCGTAGGAAGCGGCTTTCCCGCCCGGAAAAGCCGCGCTTGCCCTGGCTGTGGACCGTATTCTTCGCCGGTTGACGGCAAAGTCGCACCCTCAGCTTCGCCAGCGCAGCGTGACCGGCCCGGTCATCGGGTGCTTGCCCGTCCCGTCCAGGCGCGCCTGCTTGAGCGCGAAATACCACTTGGCCGGGCGGTCCGCGTCGTCGATCAGCATCAGCGAAGGGTCGTACCGCAGCCCCCGCGCCTGCTCCACCATGGTCTGTCGGTCCTGCTCCACGAACCGCTTGCCGAACCACTTCGCGATCGCGGTCACCCCCGGCACGGCATAGAACACGTTCCAGGCCGCGTACACGTCGATGCGGCAGGTCCGCGAGGTGGTCGGGGTCACGGTCGTGATGCTTGAAAACCACTTGGGCCCGCAGCGGATCGTCTCGATGCGCCGGTTCGGCAGCTGGAAGTCGATGGTGGTCGTGATCGGCTCGCCGTAGACGCCCAGCAGCTTATACGGGGCGGAGTTGCCGGAAGGCGCGTGCGCCGCCATCCGGAAGCCTTCCGGGATCGGCTCGAAGTGCTTGCGTTTCTCGTGGATCGACCCCTGCCTGCGCCACCACCAGCTCTGGTGTACGAAGGGCCCGTGCGCCGGGTCCATCAGGCCGATGATGCCGTGGTCCACGTTGCAGGGCA
>CAXUHL010000251.1:0-4417 GCA_964250745.1 uncultured Acidobacteriaceae bacterium | reverse complement strand
GTGACTACCCAGATGGTCGGCGTGCGGCTCACCCCGAGCCGCCGGCCGAGGTCCTTGTCGGCCCCGACCTCGTCGGCCAGCTTGCCCTGCGGATCCATCGCGAACGGCAGGGCGACGCCGTGCGCCTGCGCGAACTTCTGGGTGAACTGGTTCAGGTCGTCCGGGGTCTCAATCGACCGCTGCTGCGCGAAGATGGCATTGCGGTAGTCCTCGCCGAGCTTGGGCGATTTCGTGTCGAACCAGCGCGCGTTGATCGCGCCCTGCCGGCTCCAGTTATGGGTCGGGATCAGGAAGTCGTGGCGCACCAGCGGGACGTGGTACTTTTCGACCGCGGAGACCAGGGTGGGATTGGCGGCGGCGCAGGCCGGGCATTCCAGATCGGAAAACTCGACGATGGCGACGCTCGCGCCTGCGGGGGGCTTCAGCGCGGGCGAGTCGACCATGGCTTGCGGAACCTGCGGGGCCTGCGGGAACTGAGCGCCGGCCGAGAGGGGCAGGGCCAGCGCGAGGACGGCGATGCGGTGCAGCGGCATGGAGGTACTCCCTAACCCTGCCGCCAGGCAGGGGGTAAACTCAGGGTGAAACGGCGGCGAGCAGCTGCCCGGGAGTCCCGTCCATGCGCATCCTGCTTGCCCTGCTTGCGGCCCTTGGAACCATCGTATCTTCGCTCGCCCTCAGGGTCCACTACTCGACCGCGGTCGAACCGTGCGACATCAATGCCCGCTGGGACTGCGGCATCGTGAACCACAGCCGGTACGCGATGTTCCACGGCATTCCTGTGGCGGCACTGGGGATCGCGGGCTACCTGCTGATGGCGGGCCTGGCGCTGTTCGGCCTCCGAAAGCTGCTGCTGGTGACCGCGGGGGTCGGCATGGGCTTCGCGCTGTACCTGACGCACATCGAGCGGGACGTGCTCCAGGTGTGGTGCCTGTACTGCGTGTGCTCGCAAGGGGTCATCGCGCTGATTACGCTGCTGGCGGCGGGCTGGGTGATGTTGGGGCGGCGGCGGAGCGGGCGGGCGCTGCGGCGAGTGCCCAGCGCAGCCTAAAGCCCGTCTCCGTCCCGGGCTCCATGGCGAATGTGTGCCACGATCACCCTTTGTGTCGTCTTCACGATCCGATACAGGATGCGATACACATTCGGCTTTTGGCCGTAGAGAACCTGCCGGTACCGCGGACGGGCATGCAGCGGGGTTCCGCGTTCAGGAAATTCGCGAAGTGTCCCGATTGCCTCGATGAGGCCGCGGAACCAGCGCTCAGCGATCGAAGCGGAGCCGGCCTGGATGAAGTCGGAGATTTCCTGGAGATCTCTCCGTGCCTTGCTGGATAGGTCAACGCGGAAGGCCAAGCTTCTGCCTTATTTCTTCCAACACGATTTCCGCCGGGTAAACTCTCCCCATCTCAATGTCCTCTTCCCCTTGCCGAATACCCTCTTCCTCGCTGGCCAGCGCGGCCAGATGGCGCAGCCGCTCGTACTCCTCGGCATCCAGGAGTACGGCGCGCGGCGTGTCCGCGACGGTGAAGTAGAGCGGGCTCTTTGTGCCCTGGATCTGGCCGAGGAGGGACTCGGTTTCACCCCCAAGCGCGGTCAAGGGGTAGGTGTCGCGGGTCAGTATCTGCATGGACGTCTCCAAGCTATTCGTAGCGCCATCATAGCTTGAACAGCTCGCGCAGCCGCCGGGTCTGGGTGCGGCTTACCGGGATCTCCGATCCCTTCTTGTCCGCCATGCGGAGCTGGTAGCTGGACTTGAACCAGGGGACCACCTCGCGGATGTGGTTCAGGTTGACGATGTACGACCGGTGGGCGCGCCAGAACGTCGCCGGATCGAGCAGGTCCAGCAGCTCCTCCAGGGTCCGGCACTTGGATTGGCCTTCGAGCGTGGGCGTGGTGACGGTCACCGTACCGTCCTCGACCGAGGCGAAGCAGATGTCTTTCTGGTCGACGAGCAGGAGACGGGAGCCGGCCTGGAGAACGATCTTGCTGGACGGCGCCGGCCTGGGCGCACCGCCCTGCTCGATGAGCCGGAGCAGCGCCGAGAGCTGGGCCTCGGTCCCGTTGGCCGGGGCCGCGGCCTTTTCGACGCGCGCCCGCGCCCGCGCCAGCGCCTGCAGCACGCGCGTCCGATCGAAGGGCTTGAGCAGGTAGTCGATCGCATTCACGTCGAAGGCGCGGACCGCGTACCGGTCGAAAGCGGTGGCGAAGACGATCTGGGGAAGCGCGGAGCCGTCCTCGAGCAGCTTGCGCAGTACGGCGAAGCCGTCGAGGCCGGGCATCTGTACGTCCAGGAAGACTACATCGGGCCGGCGCTCGCGAATCAGCTCTACCGCCTCGATGCCGTTGGTGCCGAGGCCGATCACCTCCAGGTCGTCGTCGGCTTCGAGCAGGAACTCGAGCTCCTCGCGGGCCAGTTGTTCGTCGTCGACGATGAGCGCGGTCATGGGCACCCTTGAGTCTACTCAGTTCCGGTCGCGAAAAGCGTACAGCCGTTCGGGGACTTCCTCGTGGGCGCGGTCCGACCCGCACTGGACGCAGAAGCGGTCGGCCAGCGCCATAGTGGCGTAGCAGCGGCCGCAGCTGGCCGCCAGGTGGTAGGCGCACTGCGGGCAAAAGTGGTAGCCGGGCTGGATGCGGGTGCCGCACGCGGGGCACAAGGCGACAAGCGGCGCGCGCAGCAGGAAGTACAGCACCGAGCCGATGCCGCCCGGCAGAAGCAGGCAGACCGCGATCCAGGTGCGCGCCCGCATCCCGCGCCGGCCCGCATCGCGGGTTACGTAGCCGACCATGAGCATGTAGAGAGCGGAAAGCGCGCTCCAGGAAAGGGCGAAGTAGAGCCGAAGGCCGAACGGCAGCTGGTGGTGCCGGTGCGCCGGGACGATAACCCAAAAGACGTAGAGCACCGTGACGAAGGAGGCGGCCGCGGCGGCCACCGCCCAGCGCGGGATGAGCCGCAGCTCTGCGCCGAGCTCGACGGAAGCGCCTGGTGAGGCGTACATCGCTAGCGCCTCCCCGGGGCGGCTTGCGCGCGGCGATCGCGGACTACCAGCAGCAGCACCGCGGCCACCGCGAAAGAGAAAGTAATGCCGAGCGCGATGAGCATGCCGGGCAGATCCAGAAGCGACCCCCCGCCGAACAGCTCGTCGGCCCCGGCCCAGATGGCGGGCGCGAGCGCGATGGCCAGGGTGCCGGTCAGCAGGAGGGCCAGCAGAAGGCTGCGTCGCTCCTGCATGCGGTCCGAGCGGCGGGCGGTGAGTGTGTGGTACACGGCGCGCCGGGTACGCAGGGCCAGCGCGCGGTCGCTGCCGGCCTCCGCGCCGGAAAGGGCGGCGAGGACGCGCGGGTCGGGCTGGGTCTCGGGTGCGTTCATCGGCGGCTGTCCTCGACTCCATCCCGGGGCCCTTCGCGCCGCGTCGCCTGTTCGAGACGGGGGCGCAGCGCGGCCAGCCCACGATACAAGCGGGACTTGACCGTGGACAAGGGCGCGCCCGTCACTGTCGCGATCTGCTCCAGCGGCAGGTCCTCGTGGAAGCGCAGCACCAATACTTCCCGATGCAGGGGTTGCAGGGTCAGCAGCGCCTCGGCCACCAGCACGCTGTTCTGCTGCCGGAGCAGGTTGTCGAACGGCGTGGGCTCCGCGCTCGGGATCTCGAACGGGCGGTCGTCCTCGCGGTTCTCCGCCAGCTCTTCCAGGCTGCTCATGGTCTTGCGGCGGCGCACGTCGATCAAGAGGTTGCGCGCGATGGTGAACAGCCAGGTATCGAACCGGGCGGAACCGTTGAACTGCGCGCCGCGCAGAAGCACACGCATCCAGGTCTCCTGGAACAGGTCTTCGGCCAAGTCGCGGTTGCCGGTCAAAAAGAGCAGGTAGCGCAGCAGGCGGTGCTGGTACTCGACGATGAGCCGGTCGATGAGTGCGGGGTCGCCCGCGCGCAGGCTCGCGGCGATCTCCGCGTTGGCGGTTTGCTGGGCTTTTTGCAGATCAGCCTGGAGGATGCCGGAAAGGACCATGGTGTAACAGCTAGACGCGGATTGCCCGCGAAAGGACGCAGCCCGGTATTCTTGAGGGGAATGGAAATCTTGTACGGGCTGCATCCGGTGGAGGAGGCCTTGCGCGCCGGTTCGCGCCGCTTCGACCACGTGTGCCTGCTGCGCGACCGCGCCGACGCGAAGCTGGAGCGGCTGGCCGCGCTGTGCCGGGAGCGCGGGGTGCGTCTAAGGATGGAAGGCCGCGACACCCTGAACGAGCTCGCCGACACCACCGCGCACCAGGGTGTGGTGGCGGTGGTCAAGCCCAAGGCGCTGGCGGCGCTCGAAGACCTGCTCGTGCCGGGCGCGGAACCCGCGCTTTTGCTGGCGCTCGACGGCGTGGAAGACCCGCAGAACCTGGGCGCGCTGCTCCGGACCGCGGACGGCGCGGGGG
>CAXUHL010000250.1:0-4492 GCA_964250745.1 uncultured Acidobacteriaceae bacterium | reverse complement strand
GGTCTATGCTCAGCTTTGCCGCCCAGGAAAGGATTTCTCGACGCCCATGCGCTTCGCCCTGCTCGCCCTCCTCGCCGCTCCCCTGCTTGCCGGGGCGCAAACGACCCTGTCCATCGACGCCGGCGCGGCCATGGCGAAGAGCAGCCCCATGCTTTATGGCCTCATGACGGAGGAAATCAACTACTCCTACGACGGCGGCCTGTATGCCGAGCTCGTCCGCAACCGGACGCCCCACGCAGGCTTTGAAGGGGCGGCGCACTGGGGCCTGCGACTGCTTGGCAACGCACGGGCGAGCATGGAAGTAGACAAGGCCGCCGGCCCCGGCGCGGCCATCGGCCAGAGCCTGAGGCTCCAGGTCGCCGCCGCGAGCGCGGCGAGCCCGGCGGGGGTTGAAAACGAGGGCTTCTGGGGCATCCCCCTGCGCCCGGGCACGGCCTACAAAGCGTCGTTCTACGCCAAGGCAGCGAAGCCGGGCGCGGCGGTAACCGTGACGCTCTTGGACGACGACACGGGCAAGCCGATTGCTGAGAAAACGGTTTCCGATATCGGCACCGACTGGAAGCAGTTCCACACCGAACTCACCACGCCCGCCGACCTGAAGACCGGCTCGCGCCGCCATCTCGTCCTGTCGGTCACCGAGCCCGGCACGCTTTGGCTTACGCTCGTTTCGCTCTTCCCGCCCACCTTTCACGACCGCTCCAACGGCAACCGCCCCGACCTGATGGAAAAGCTAGCCGCCATGCACCCGGCGTTCCTGCGCCTGCCCGGCGGCAACTACCTCGAAGGCGACCGCATCGCCGACCGCTACCCGTGGAAACAGACGATCGGCCCCTTGGTCGATCGCCCCACGCACCCCAGCCCCTGGCAGTACCGGTCCTCGGACGGACTGGGCTTGCTTGAGTTCCTGGAGTGGACCGAGGACTTGCGGATCGAACCCGTGCTCGCGGTGTACGCCGGCTACTCGCTCAAGGGCGAGCACGTGGAGCCCGGCCCGGCACTGCAGCCGTTCGTGGAGGACGCGCTCGATGAGATCGAGTACGTCACCGGCGGCCCGGGAACGCACTGGGGCGCGGAAAGGGTGAAAAACGGCCATCCCGCGCCCTTCCCCCTCCACTACGTCGAGATCGGCAATGAGGACGAGTTCGACAAGTCCGGCTCCTACGACGGCCGCTACGCGCAGTTTTACGACGCGATCAAGGCCCGCTATCCCGGACTCCAGCTCATCGCGACCACGCCCGTCAAGGGCCACCCGATGGACGTCGTGGACGACCACTTTTATCGCTCGTCCGGCGAGATGTACGCCGATACGGACCACTATGACAAGACCCCGCGCGGCGGCACTAAGATTTTCGTCGGCGAGTGGGCGACGCGCGAGGGCGTGCCGACCCCGAACTTCGGCGCGGCCCTGGCCGACGCGGCCTGGATGACCGGCATGGAACGCAACTCCGACCTCGTGATCCTGTCGAGCTACGCCCCGCTGCTCACCAACGTGAACCCCGGCGGCCTACAGTGGAACACCGACCTTATCGGCTACGACGCGCTGACCAGCTACGGCTCGCCGAGCTACTGGGCGCAGGCCATGTTCGCGGGGCACCATGGGGACGAGATCCTGTCGGCCAAGCTGAGCGGCAATCCGCTGCGCCTGTTTCAGTCCACTACCCGCGACAGCCGGACCGGGACCGTGTACATCAAGCTGGTCAATGCGACCACCGACCCGGCCCCGGTCGCGGTACGGCTCGACGGGCGCAAGGTTTTGAGCAACGCCCGCGTCTACACCCTGTCCGCCCCCTCCACGGAAGCGACCAACTCCATCGGCGACCCCGACCGGATCGTGCCGAGGGAGCACACGTTGACCCCGATCGGCGAGGGACTGCAACTGGTGCTGGAGCCGCTGTCGATCAATGTTCTCGAGCTGCGCTAGTACCATGGCGAAACAGAGAATGACGATGCGACTCAGCCCAGCCCTGCTCCTCTTCCCCGCCCTGCTCGCCGCGCCCGTTTGGGCCCAGTCTGAAGCCCAGCCCGCCACGCAAACGACCGCGAGCGCCACGCTCTCCCCGGCGCTCGACAAGCTGCGCACCACGCTCGGCAACCTGCGGCTCGACAAGTGGAAGGCCCCCGCGCAGGTCCGCGAGGAGGCCCGCACCAACATCGGCTCGCTGGGGCGCGACCTGGACGGGACGCTCCCGGGCCTGCTCGCGACCGCCGACGCGGCGCCGGGGGCTGTCTCGCAAAACCTGCCCGTGTTCCGCAACGTGGACGCCCTGTACGACGTCCTGCTGCGGGTGGTGCAGACGGCGGACCTGTCCGCGCCCGCCGGGGACTCGGACGCGCTGCATGGCGCGCTTGCCACGCTCGAAGACGCGCGGCGCTCGCTCGGCGACCAGCTCCAGGCCGCCGCCGCGGCGTCGGAAGCGCAGGCTAAAAAGCTCCAGGCGGAGGTAGCCCAGCAGCCCGCCGCCAGGCCCGCGCCCACCACGGTGGTCGACAACACCGACGCAAAACCCGTGCCCGCGCCGCGCAAGAAGAAGAAACCGGCCCCGCCGCCGCGGTAGAGGGAACCCGCGGCAACACGCCGGTGTCTCTATAGAAGGCAGCGTTCGCGCGAAAACGAGCCGGCTGCTATCTTGGGAGGCATTCAGCGGTGGCAGCGGGAGCGACTTTGGGCAATCTGGCAAACGTACTCGGGGGCGCGCGCGCCGAGGAAAGCTCGTTCCTCCTGGAGCTGAAGGCGGGCTCGGAAGAAGCCTTCGCCTCGCTCATCGCGCAGTACCATGGGCCCATCTACTCGCTGCTGGCCCGCACCGTGCGCAACCCGTGCGACGCGCCCGACCTGACCCAGGAAGTGTTCCTGAAGGTTTTCCGCGGCATTCGCGGCTTCCACGGCGACTCGTCTCTCCGCACCTGGATCTATCGCATCGCCGTCCACGAAGCCTCCAACCAGCGCCGCTGGTTCAGCCGCCACGCCGCTCGCGAGGTGGCGCTCGACGAGGAGCCGGCCTCCGGCGGCGAGGAAGGCTTGTCGCTGCTGGAAACGCTGGCCGTCGAGGGCATCTCGCCCTTCGACGCCGCCCTGCAGGCCGAGCTGCGGGAGCAGGTGGAGGCCGCCCTGCGCGAGGTACCGGACACCTACCGCGCCACGGTGGTGCTGCGCGACATCGAAGGCTTCACCTACGAGGAGATCGCGGAAATTCTCGAGGTGCAGCTGGGCACGGTCAAGTCGCGACTCCTGCGCGGCCGCGCCCACCTTAAGCAGCGGCTTACCCCTTTCATGACCGGCCGGGCGCGAAAGGCGGCCGCGCGATGACGCTGCTTTTGTGCGCCGAAGCCGAACGGCAGTTTTCCGCCTACCTGGACGGCACGCTTTCCGGACGGGCCATGGCCGACGTGCAGGAGCACCTGCGCCACTGCCGCGCCTGCACCGGGAGCTTCGCCGGATGGCGCGCGACCGTGAACGCGCTGGCCGGCCTCGGCGAGCTGAAGCCGCCGCCCGGGCTTGCGCTGGAGCTGCGCGTGGCGCTTTCGCAGGAAAAGACCCGCACCCCGGTCAGCTTCGCCGCGCGCATGCAGGTTCGCTGGCAGAATACGTTCGCGCCGCTTCTGGTCCAGGCCTCGGCCGGGCTGGCCTCGGCGATCCTCCTTTTAGGGACGGTCCTGCTGCTGGTCGGTACCTTTGCCGCGCCCGAGCAGGCCGCGGCGCGCGACCAGCCCATCGGCATGGCGACCCCGCCGCGCCTGCTCTACACCAGCCTGCCCGACGGGTCCAACCCCATCGCGCGGC
Source organism: uncultured Acidobacteriaceae bacterium (assembly GCA_964250745.1). Lineage (GTDB taxonomy): Bacteria > Acidobacteriota > Terriglobia > Terriglobales > Acidobacteriaceae > EB88. Next base: position 711 of record CAXUHL010000250.1, on the reverse strand, counting down.
TGAACGGGTCGGTGGTGGTGCGGGTGTTCGTGGACGCGACCGGGCGCGTGTACGACTACCGCCTGATCTCGACCACCGCGGACCGGCGCACCCACGAAGCGCTCGCGAACGAGATGCTGTGGAGCATCTTCGAACCGGCCCGGGTCTTCGGCGAGCCCGTGCGCGGGTCGCTGATCCTGTCGCTGGCCGGGGTTTCGGTCGGGGGGTAGCTCGGGAGATCCGCGAACAGGGTGGCCCTCACCGCTGCGGCTGAGGCGGCTGCGCCGGTTCTGGGGGAGTAGGCGGAGCCGGTGCCCCTGCAGGCTGCGCGCCGCCTGAAACCGAAACCAGCTCGATATCGAAGATCAAGTCGCTCGCGGGCGGAATCACCGGGGGACGCCCGTCCTCGCCGTAAGCCAGCTGGTAGGGGATGAACAGCCGCCGCTTGCCCCCGGCTCGCATGCCTCCGAAGCCCTGGTCCCACCCCGGAATGACCCGGTGCGCGCCCTGCGGAAAGCTGAACGGCTCGCTGCGGTCGAGCGAGGAGTCGAACTTGGTCCCATTGGAGGCGAGCCAGCCCGTGTACTGGACCGTCAACATGGCCCCAGGCAGCGCCGGGGCACCGGTCCCTTCCTGCAGGTCGATGTAGCGCAGCGCGAAGGCCGTCTTGGTCGGCCCGGCGGGGGCGGGCGGCAGGCCGCGGTCGAGGGTCACGACGGCGGGATCGTGCGC
>CAXUHL010000249.1:0-4495 GCA_964250745.1 uncultured Acidobacteriaceae bacterium | reverse complement strand
GTCAGCTGGTTGTAGTTGCGCGTGGCAAGCGGTAGCGTCACGTTCGCGTGCGCATCCAGCACCGTGCCCAGGTAGCTCGCGTCGGTCTGCAGCAGCGGGGTGGTTCCGGAGACGGACACCGTCTGCGACTCCTGGCCGACGGTCATCGCGACGTCGACGCGGGCGACCTGGTTGAGCACCAGCGCGAAGGCCGGGCGCTCCTGCGTTGTAAAGCCTGGGGCCTTGATGGTCAGCGAGTAGTTGCCGGGCTGGAGCGCGGGCAGGTAGTACACGCCGGCGTCGTTGGTCTTGGTGTCGTGCGTGACGCCCTGGGCGGTTTCGGTGGCGGTCACGACCGCGTTCGGAACGACCGCGCCCGAGGGGTCGGTGACGGTGCCGGTGATCTTCGCGCTGATGTCCTGCGCGTGGAGGGCCGTGCAGCAGGAGAGGGCCAAAAGGATGCCGCTCGATGCGGCCATGCGGGATTTCATCGTGTACAGCCTCCGGAGTGGGACAGCGGGTGATGCGGAACGCTTGCGGGTCGGCGGGCTCGATGGTTGAACGAATCCGGCAAAGGCGGCCCTGTGGCTTTGCCGTTTTTGGGGGGTGTTCCCCGCCTGCAGCGCGCGGCGGGCGGGAGGCAAAGTGTTCAAATGGTGCCGGTTTGAACAGAATCGATCCCTAAATGAAGCTCAATGTACCGCCCGCCCCGCTTGAACGCAAGCGGAATTTACGGGAGTGTCACGGAAGCCTCACCCCCATCACTCGGCGACTACAGCCTTGACCAGGTTGCGCGGGCGGTCCACGTCGATGCCGCGCTCCACCGCGGCGAAGTAGGCGAAGAGCTGGAGCGGGACGGTTTCGGCGATGGCCAGCAGCGGTTCGGAAGCCGGGGCGACGGGAATCACGGCGTCGGCCAGGGACGCGGCCTCCCGGTCGCCCTCGTTGACGACGGCGAGGATGGTGGCCCCCTGGGCGCGTAAATCGCGCATCAGCTGCAGTACCTTCGCGTGGCGCAGCACCGACTGCTCGTCGGAAGGGTCGGCGGTGGCGAGCATGAATAACGGCGTGCCCTCGCCCACCAGCGCGTTGGGCCCGTGCTTCAGCTCGCCCGAGGGGTAGGCCTCTGCATGGAGGTAGGCGCTCTCCTTGAGTTTGAGCGCGCCCTCGCGGGCGATTGGGAAGTGGAGCCCGCGGCCGAGGAACAGAAAGCTTTGCGCCCCGGAGAAACGCCGGGCGGCCTCCGCGGCCTGCTCCTGCCAGAGGGGAAGCTGCCGCGCGATTGCTCCGGGCAGCGCGTCGAGCCCGGCCAGGGCGCGGTCGAGCGCGCCGGGGGCCAGGCCGCCGTGGGTTTCCGCCGCCAGCAGCGCCAGCAGCTCCAGCACCACGAGCTGGGCGGTGAAGCTCTTGGTCGCCGGGATCGCGCGTTCCACGCCCGCCGCGGTAGGCATGGAAAGGGCCGCCTCGCAGGCCATGGTGGAGCCAGGCACATTGGTCACGGCGAGGGTCCGCCGGCCCTCCTGGGTGCCCTTGCGCAAAGCGGCGAGGGTGTCCGCGGTCTCGCCGGACTGCGAGATGACGGCCAGCCCCGCGTGCAGCCGCGCGCGCGGGTCGCGGTAGCCGTACTCGCTCGCGTACTCCACGTCGACCGGCAGCGTGCTGATGTCCTCGATGAGCAGCTCGGCCAGGAGGCCCGCGTGGCGGCTCGATCCGCTCGCGGCGATCAACAGCTGCCGCTCGGCGGCGATGAACGCGCGGACGGGGCCGATCGCGTCCTCCCTGAAGCGGCCGCCCTCGGCATAGAGGGCCAGGGTGCCGGCCAGAGTTTCGGGTTGTTCGTGGATCTCGGCGAGCATCCAGTGCGGGTAAGGCTGGGGCGGCGCGGGGAGCGGCATGCTTTTCCTTGGCGGGTGTCTTCTGATCGTTTGCCCGAGATACGCTCACTGTACGCGAGAGCCGGGCCGGAGGGGAACAGGTTTGTTCCCATTCCCTTGCTCGGCGTGGTTAGAATGTCGAGCGAGCCAAACCCGGAGGAGCCTCTTTTCCCATGTCCGCCAAAATCGACGCCCGTGCCGACCGGATCATGAACGCGCTGCTCCGGCGCGGATCGGTCAGCGTGGAAGATCTGGTGGAGGCGACGGGAAGCTCGGCGCCGAGCATCCGGCGCGATCTGACCCGGCTCGAAGCCCGGGGGCTGATCCTCCGCACCCACGGCGGCGCCGCGCTGATCGAGCCGCTGCTCTACGAGCCGTTCCGCTACGATACTTCGTTTCAGGCGCGGGAAGGCCGGGCGGTCGATGAGAAGCGCCGCATCGGCGTGGCGGCGGCGGAGTTGGTCCAGCCGGGCGACACGATCGGCATCACGGCCGGCACGACCTGTACGCAGGTGGGCCGGGCGCTGCGGCACCGCAAGGGCATCCACCTGGTGACCAACGCGATCAACATCGGCATGGAGCTGTGCAACCAACCCGCCATCAAGACGACCCTGACCGGGGGGACGCTGGCCTGGGTCTGGGCCTTCGCGCTGGTGGGCCCTCTGGCCCTGTCCACGCTCAACGACATCTTTCTGGACAAGGTCTTCCTCGGCGTGACGGGCTTCGACCTGGACCGGGGCGCGACCACGCTCGAGATGGAAGAGGCGACGGTGGCCCGAGCCATGGTCAGGCAGTCCAAGAAGGTGGTCATTGTGGCCGATTCGTCGAAAATGGGCCTGGTGAGCGCGGCGCACGTGTGCCCGCTCGCGAGCGTTCACACTCTGGTGACAGACACGAAGCTGCCCGCGATGCGAAGAAAGCAGATCGAGAAGCTGGGCGTTCAGGTCATCTGCTGCTGACCGCCGACCTGTCGAACAAAACCTCGATCTCCTCGAGCGACTTGCCCTTGGTCTCAGGCAGCGCGAAAGTCGCGATGAGGAAGTACACGCCCGTGCACGCGGCCAGGAACAGAAAAATCGCCGAGTAGCCGAACCGGCTGACGATGGGTAGAAACATCCCGGCGATGGCGGTGGACGCGCCCTGGTTGAGCAAGAGCGCGAGGCCCATGCCGGCCGAGCGGATGCGCGTCGGCATCAGCTCCGACAGCATGAGCCACACCACGACCCCGGGCCCGGCCGCGTAGGCGGAGATGAACACCACCAGGCAGGCCGCGACCAGAATGCCGGTGCCTGGGCCGGGTACCGGGCTGAGCGAGGCTCGGGTGAGGACGAGCACGTGCCCGGGGGTGGCGCTGACGCGGAGCACCGGGTCAGGGTCGGTGCTGAGGGCGGTGACGGAGTGGTCGCCCTCGCCCTGGTTGTAGACGACGGTGAGCGCGACGGGGCCGTGGAGGCGCGACTGGATCGACGCGACCGGGACGGCGAGGGCTGCGCCGCTGTTGGCCGCCCGCAGCTGGGCGGAAACGTCTTGCCTGTGCGCCTCAAAGGTGTAGAACGACGCCGCGACCCCAAGGAGCGCGAGCACGATGCCGCCGGTCCCGAGGCGCAGCAAGAACCGCCGCCCGCGCCGGTCCACGAACGCGACCGCGAAGACGGTCATCAGCATGTTCAGCAGCTTCACGACCACGTCGCCCGCGCTGGCATGGCTCGCGTCGAGTCCGGCCTGGCGCAGGATGACCACCAGGTAGCCGAGGACCGAGTTGATGCCGGTGAACTGGTTGAGCGCGAGCACGGCGCAAGCCAGGGCGAAGGGCAGGACATAACGCCGCCGAAGGAGCGAACCGGAGGTCTCCGCGCGCGTAGCCGGCGCGGCGAGGGCTTCCATCTCGGCCAACTCGGTTTGGGCCTGGCGCTCGCCGGAGGTGCGGCACAGGGTCAGAAGCGCGGCCTCGCGGCGGCCTCGGGTGAACAGCCAGCGCGGGGTCTCGCTCAGGAAAAAGCAGCCCGCGAAAAACAGCACCCCGGGGTAGATGACCGACAGAAACATGCCGCGCCAGGCGTGGTTTTGGGCGGCGAGGATGCGCGCCGGGTCGCCGTGCGCGGCGGCGATGGCGATCTCGGCTCCGTGCGTGTAATAAAAACCCGCGGCCGCCGCCAGCACGATGCCGAAGGTGAGCATGAACTGGAAGATCCCGGTGCCGCGCCCGCGGAACTCGGGCCCGAGCGACTCGGCCAGGAACAGCGGCACGGCCACCGCGATGACGCCGCCGGAGATCCCTTGAAGCAGCCGTCCCACGAACAAAGCGGTAAAGCTTTGCGACAGCACGATGATGCCGACGGACGCGATGAACAAGAGGCCGCCGAGCAGCATCACCGGCTTGCGCCCCACACGGTCCGCGAGGAAGCCCGTGACGGGCGAGCTCAGCATGGACCCGCCAAGCACCGCCGCGACGATGGCGGAGGTTTGCCCGACCGACAGGTTGATGGTTTTGTTGAGATAGAGCAGGGCCGCGGCGATGATGCCGACATCGATGCCGTAAAGCAGCCCACCGAGGCCGGCGATGGCGACCAAGAAGCGGGCGTAGGGGGTGGTCGGGGCTGCGCTCAAATGCCGTCCTCGGAGGTTGATTTCCGAGTGTACCC
>CAXUHL010000248.1:0-4519 GCA_964250745.1 uncultured Acidobacteriaceae bacterium | reverse complement strand
CCGGCCTGCCGCGGCCCCCCCCACCCGCCGCGCCCGCGCCCGGGCCGCGGCGGGCCGCGGCGCAAGCCGGCCACGCCCGGCAAGCCGCCGCGGCGGGACCGGACCCAACCCTGAACGCAGCCCTGCGCGCCGCCGAGGCCGCCCTGCTTACCGAGCCCGGCCTGCCCAACCGCGCCTGGTACAAGCACTCCATCTACGCGCCCGGCACGTACACCGGCTACGCGGCGGTTGTGATCCCCGGGGTGAACGAGGCGCTCGACGCGAAGGACGCGAAGCTGGCTCAGGCGCAGCTCGGCGTCGTCACGGATGCGCTCGGGCGCTGCACGGCGGTGCTCCAGGCCGCCGCAAAAGCAAGCAACTAATTTTTCCGTTGCACCCGCTACCCTCCCCTGCGGGCCGGCCGTCCAACCGCCATGCCGCCGCGCGCTTCCACCACGCTCACCGAAGCCGAACACCGGCTCATGAAGCTGCTGTGGCAGCGCGGCGAGTCCTCGGTCGGCGACCTGCAGGCGGCCCTGCCCGAAGGCGGCGCGCTGGCCTACACCTCCGTCCTGACCACAGTCCGCGTTCTCGAAGCCAAGGGCTACGTCCGCCATCGCAAGGAGGGACGGGCATTCCTCTATACGCCCATCGTCCCGGAGGGCGAGGCCCGGTCCTCGGCGGTTCGCCAAACCCTGCTTCGCTTCTTCGACAACTCCCGCGAGCAGCTGCTCCTATCCCTGCTGGGCGACGGCGAGATCGGCCCGGATGAGCTGGAGCGGCTCAAACGGCGCATCGCGGAGGCGGAATGAACGCTCTCGCCAGCGCCGAGACCCTGGCCGCCTTTGCCCTTCGCGGCGCGTGGGAGAGCGCGCTGTTGGCAGGGTTCGCGGCGGGGCTGTTCCGGTTTCTGCCGGGGCTGGCGCCGCACGCGAAAACCGCCCTCGCGGGTACGCTTTTCGCGCTCGCGGTCCTGCTTCCCTGTTTCTCGCCCGGCACGCCGTCAACGGCACAGGCCGAAGCCTCCGGCCTGCCCGTTCTCACGCTCCCTGTTTACGCGGCCACGGTCGTGTGCGGCTTGTGGCTCGCGGCTTCCGCGGTGCTGCTGACGCGGCTCGCAATCGGTGCCGTCTCGCTCGTGCGGCTGCTCCGCGCGGCTCAACCCGCCGCTCCGGCCCTCAACTCTCTGTACCGGGGGCTCGTTCGCGGACGCGCCGGACGCGCCCGGCTCCTCCTGGCTGAGGGCCTCGACGCACCGAGCGCCTGCGGCCTGCTTCGCCCGGCGATCCTGCTTCCACGCAGCCTGGTCGAAACGCTCCCACGGGAGAACCTCGCCGCCATTCTCCGCCACGAGGCCGCCCACCTGAATGGGTGCGACGATTGGCTTGCATTGGCCCTCACACTGGCGCGCGCGGCCTTTCCCTTCACGCTCGGGTTGAAGCCGTTGGAACGCTGCATCCGATCGGCGCGCGAGTCGGCCTGCGACCGGGCGGCGCTTGCCGGGGGGCTTGCGCCGAGGTGCTACGCGGCCTGCCTCGTCCGCCTTGCCGAGAGTGCGCCGCGGCAGCGCAACGCGCTCGCGCCCGGCCTCGCCGGCGCGCGCCCTGAACTCTCGGCGCGGGTCGAGGCGCTGTTGTTCTCCCCGACCCCGCTCGGCAGCCCCGGTATGCTGCGCTCGCTCACCGCCGCCGCCGCCGGCTCGATGCTCTGTCTCGGCATGCTGGCCTCACCCTCGCTCGTCTCCTTCACCTCGGGAGGGGTGCCCCCGGAAGAGGCCGCCGCCACGCGGGGGATCGTGCCGGCAACGGGCCTGCTCCGTCCGGCCAGTCTGGTGCTGTCCGCGCCTGCTCAGCCGGCCTCGCACCACGCCGCTGCTGCAAGGAAACGCCGCGCCTCTTCATACAGGCGTCCGCTCCCTGCGCGATCGCGGTTCCGCCAAGTCGTCCGCGCGCCCGAGCCGCCGCGGATCTTCATCCTGGTCCCTGCTGCGCAGGCAGTGCCTGCCCGGATTTGGACCCGCATCGTCTTCATCACCCTGTAAACCCAACGCCACACCACCCTGAAAGGCACAGCCATGCAGACAACAACTAATCAACCCGTAGCACTTCGCCGCATTCTCCTCTTTTCCGTTCCCGCCGCGCTCGGGGCGGGACTCCTGCTCGGCTCGAGCGGCCCGCGCATGGTCCACGCGCAAGAGAACACCCCGGCCCCGCTCACCATTCCGAGCCCGTCCAACCTGTCCAACGCCTTCAGCAAAATCGCCGCAGCGGTCGGCCCGGCCGTGGTCAATGTCAGCGTCGAGATCCTGCCTAAGCCGGGCGGCGCGGGCCAGCCGGACCAGCTGTTCGGCGGCGGGCAAGAGACCGGCCAAGCCGAGCAGCGCGGCCTCGGCTCCGGCTTCATCGTCGACCCGCACGGCTACATCGTCACCAACAATCACGTCGTCGAGCATGCCGACAGCATCTACGTGAAGCTCTCGACCGACCCGGCCAACGACCGGGGCCACCGCGCGATGCTGGTGGGCACGGACCCCGAGACCGATCTGGCCGTCATCAAGATCGACGCGCCCCGGCCGTTGCCGACGGTGAAGCTCGGCAACTCCGAATCGGCCGCGGTCGGGGACTGGGTCGAGGCTATCGGCTCGCCCTTTGACCTGTCGCAGACCGTCACCACCGGCATCGTTTCCGCGAAGAACCGCTCCATCGGGGGCCCGGTCGGCGGGCAGTTCAAGCACTACCTCCAAACCGACGCGGCCATCAACCTCGGCAACTCCGGCGGGCCGCTGCTCGACATGGCGGGCGAGGTGGTCGGCGTCAACACCGCCATCGCGTCGGAGTCCGGCGGCTCGGCGGGCATTGGCTTCGCGATCCCTTCCAGCACCGTTGCCGCGGTCTACAACCAGCTGACCGGTCCCGGACACAAGGTCGTCCGCGGCTCGCTCGGCATCGGTTTTCAGGCGTCGATCTCGCCCGCCGTGGCCAGGCTGTACCATGCCGACTCCGGCGTGCTCGTCGGCACAGTGACCCCGGGCAAGCCGGCCGACCGGGCAGGGCTGCGGCCTAACGACGTCATCACGACAATCGACGGCAAGCCGGTCAAGAACGGCGACGCCCTGGTCGCCGACATCTCCGAGCGCCGCCCCGGCACGTCGGTGCGGCTTGGCTACCTGCGCGACGGACGGTCCGCATCTACAACCTGCTCGATCGGAGACCGTGCCGAGCTGACGGAGGTCGCCGAAGCCAAAATACCCGCGAACCCAGCCAAAGCCAAGCTCGGCCTTGCCGTCCGCGATCTGCCCGAAGACGCCCCGCGCGGCCTGCATGGCGTGCTGGTCGAGGCCGTGCAGCCCGGCTCCTTCGCCGACGAGCTCAGCCCCCGGATCGTCCCCGGGCTGGTCATTCGGGAGGTCAACCGCAAGCCGGTCGCGAACAAGCGGGAGTTCGACGCAATCGTCGCCGGGCTGCATTCCGGCGACTCGGTGGTGCTCGAAGTTGCCGCGCCCGACAGCGGCCGGACCGCGCTCACCGGCGGGACGATCTCGTAAACGAAGAGGCCCTCCCCGCGAAAGGAGGGCCCGCTCGCCCTACAGCTGCGGGAAGTACCGGCAGATCACCGGCTCCAGGTCGAAGACTGACGGCGAATCGAGGGTCATGCCGAGCAGCACCACGTTCCGGTTATCGGGAAGCGTGATGCTCGCGACCGGTTTGCTGAACGGCAGCGGCAGCGAGTATTGGTACACGTTGAACGTCTGGTTATTCAGCGATCCGTCGTTGTAATCGCGGTACGCAGTCCGGATGGCGATCGACTCGTTCGCGTAGCCGCCCAGCGCCGACCAGTCGGAGAAGCTCTGGGTGAAGCGCTGCGAGGAGCCGTCGCGGTAGTGGATCACGATGGGCTGGTCCGTCTGGTCGCCCTGCACGCCCGTGCCCAGCAGCTTGATGCCGGTAAAGTAGCCGAACGGCAGCGGGATCGTCTGGCCCGCGCCGTAGACCACGTTGGGCGTGTTCGCGGCAGCGATGCGGAAGCTCGTGCTCCCGACCGTCACTTGTTCGGCGAGCTGATCCTGGAGCAGGTTGCCGGAGTACGCCGCTCCGCCCGCGTCCGCGCCGCCGTTGGAATCGAACTGCGTGCCGTCGGTGTAGATGCCGGTCGCGTTGTAGGCCTTCGCCAGGTCGACCTGCGCGCCGAAGTTCTGCACGTTAAGGGTCGCCGCCAGCAGGACGATGTTCCGGTTGGTGGGCAGGGTCAGGCTCGCGACCTGCTTTGCTGGGTCGAGCCGCAGCGTGTAGCCGTAGGCGTTGAACTGCCGGGCGTCCTTGGTCCCGCCCGCGCGCAGGCGGTAGGGCAGCGCGACAGCCTCGCCCTCGTTCACGTTTCCGCCCGGCGAGAACCAGTCGGAGAAGCTTTGCGTGTAGGTTTGCGTGCTGCCGTCGGTGTAGGCGATCTTCAGCGTCTCCCCTTGCTGCACGCCGTTGAAGGCGGTACCGAGCAGGGTGAGCGCGTCGTAGTTGCCGTGGTGCAGGGGGATGGTTTGCCCGGC
>CAXUHL010000247.1:0-4526 GCA_964250745.1 uncultured Acidobacteriaceae bacterium | reverse complement strand
CGCCCCGCACCGCCAGCAGCAGCCCCGCCCCGAGCGCCGCGCCTGAAAGGCTGCCCGCCCAGGCCGGCCAGTGCGGCACGGCGAACGGCAAGGAGGACCCGCGCCGCAGCGCGCCTGCCAGGCCCCCGCCCGGCGCGAAGGCCTGCGCGAGGCCCAGACCCGCGCCCGTCAGAGTCAGACTGTCCGGCAGTAAAAGCAGTTCCCAGTCTGTGACAAGCAGACCGAGCAGCAGGAAGCTCAGCAAGCCGGCTTCCGCGAAGGCCCAGGGAGTCGCGAAGCGGAAAGCACAGCCCGCGTACAGGGCCGCCAATCCCGCTTCGACAAATGGGTAGCGTACGGAAATGGGCCCCCGGCAGGCCCGGCACCGGCCCCGCAGCAGCATGAAGCTGAGTACCGGGATGTTGTCGAACGGCCGAATCGCCGCGCCGCACAGGGGGCAGTGCGAGCCCGGCCAAACGATGGAAAGGTGCCGCGGCAGGCGGCTGATGCACACGTTCAGGAAGCTGCCGAGCAGCAGTCCGGCAAGGATGGCGGCGAGCAGGGGCACGTCGGTTCGAGTCTACCGTCCCCTCCGCTAGAGTGGAGCATGGCTGAAACCACGAAAATCGAGGATGCGGGCGTGCTTTTCGCGGAAGCGGCAGCGATTATGGCGCGTCTGCGCGGGCCGGACGGCTGCCCCTGGGACCGCGAGCAGACGCCCGCGTCGATCCGCCCTTACACGCTCGAGGAGACCTACGAGGTGCTGGACGCGATCGAGCGGCGCGACCCGGTTGACCTGTGCGAGGAACTCGGCGACCTGCTGCTGCAGGTGCTGTTCTACGCGCGGATGGCCGAGGAGGCGGGTGAGTTCACGATCGCCGAGGTGGTTGCCGGGCTGAACCGGAAGCTGGTGCGCCGCCACCCGCACGTCTTTGGGGCGGAAGCTGCCGCAAACGCCGGCAACCGGGCCGCGCTTCCCGACGCGGAGGCCGGCATCGGCGCGGGGCAGGTTCTCAGCAATTGGCAGGCGATCAAGCGCATGGAGAAGCCGGCGAAAGCCGAGGGAGCGAGCCGCCTCGACGGCGTCCTGCGCGCGCAGCCGGCCCTGCAGGAGGCGCAAAAGCTCGGCTCGGCGGCGGCGAAGTGCGGCTTCGACTGGCCGGACACGACCGGGATCCTGGCCAAGCTTCGCGAGGAGGCCGATGAGGTCGAGGCGGAGCGGGCCGCCGGCGTGCCCACGGACGCGCTGAGGTTGGAGGTGGGCGACCTCCTGTTTGTGACCGTGAACCTGGCCCGGCATCTCGGGGTCGACGCCGAAACCGCCCTGCGGGACGCGAATACAAAGTTCCGCTCGCGGTTCGGCTTCATGGAGGCAGCCGATGGGCCGCAGCTGGAGGACCGCTCGCTCGACGAGCTGGAAGTGCTGTGGGCCGCCGCGAAACAGGCCGAAGCGCGAGCCTGAGCGGATTCCGCGCTGTGGAAATCGGTTTGCCGCTTTACCATGGGAGGGCTGAGCCCGGGAGAACCTATGAAAATCGATGCCATCGTCCTCCGCGAAGTTGAAATGCAGCTTCGTACACCCGTCGAGACCAGCTTCGGCACCCTGGTCCGGCGGCGGGTACTGCTGGTGGAGCTGCTGGCCGAGGGGCTGCGCGGGTGGGGCGAGTGCGTCGCCGGCGAGCACCCTCGATACAGCGAGGAGACGGTGGACAGCGCCTGGAGCGTGCTGGAGCGCGATCTGGCTCCGCTGCTGCTGGCGGCCGACCCGGAGCACGGCGGCCATTGCCATGCCGCCCTGCGCGCCCTGCGCGGCAACCGCATGGCCAAAGCCGCGCTCGAGATGGCGTTTTGGGACTGGCAGGCGCAGGCCGAAGGCGTGAGCCTGGCCGCGTTGCTGGGGGGCCTGCGCGCCAAGGTTGCCTGCGGCCTGACCATCGGCATCCAGCCCTCGGTGGCGAAGACCCTGGAACGGGTCGAGGCCGCCGTCGAGGCCGGCTATCAACGGGTCAAGCTGCTGGTCAAGCCCGGCTGGGATCTCGCCGTAGTCGAGCCGGTGCGCGCCCGCTGGCCGCACCTGCGGCTCGCCGTGGATGCGAACGGAGCTTACCGGCTCAAGGACATGGGCCACCTGGCGGAGTTCGACCGGTTCGACCTGATGATGCTGGAGCAGCCTCTGTGGAGTGACGATTTTTACCACCATTCCATGCTCCAGAAGCAGATCGAGACGCCCGTGTGCCTGGACGAGTCGATCCGGAACCGGCGCGACGCGCTGGCGGCCATCGCCATGGACTCCTGCCGGATCGTGAACGTGAAGCCGGGGCGCGTGGGCGGTTTCACTGAGGCGATCGGCATCCACAACGCGGCCATGGAGCGCGGGGTACCGGTTTGGTGCGGCGGGATGCTGGAGACCGGGATTGGCCGCGCGCACAATCTCGCCCTGGCGTCGCTGCCCAACTTCACCATGCCGGGCGATCTCGCTCCGTCGAGCGGCTACTGGGTGGAGGATATCGTCGAGCCGGCCGCCGAGGTCTCGCAAGAGGGCGAGATCGCGGTCCCGACCGAGCCGGGCCGGGGCTTCGCCGTGCGGGAGGCGCTGGTTGAGCGCCTGACGGTGCGGCGGGAAGAGGTTCGAGCCTACGCGATGGCGTGAGCTCGATTTCGGTCCGGCGGTACCAACTCCCGGCGGCGGCTTGCGTCTAAACCTGCGGTAGGCAGCCGCGTTCGCGCGGCGAAGGAGATTTAGATGACCCCGCAAGAGCAGGACATGCTGAACGACCTGGTGCGCAAGATCAACGCAACCGGAGTGCAGGACAAGGACAACGACGCGGAGCGCTTGCTACGCGACGGCCTGGGCCGCAACCCGGATGCCGTTTACATCCTGGCGCAAACCGTGCTGGTGCAGAACATCGCGCTCGAGCAGGCTAAGCGGCAGATGAACTCACTCCAGCAGGCCCCGGCGAAGCCGACCAGCTTCCTGGGCAGCTTGTTCGGCCACAACGACCCGCCCCAGCAAGCCGCGCCGCCCCAGCAGCAGGGGGGCTACCAAACCGTCCAGTACAACCAGCCGGGGCAGTTCGGCCAGGGGTATGCTCCGGCCGCGAGCGGTCAGCCCAGCTTCCTGCGCTCCGCCGCGACCACCGCGGCCGGCGTTGCGGCCGGCGCGCTCGCCTTCCAGGGCGTCGAATCGCTCCTGCACGGCGGCGGGGGCGGTTTCGGAGGGTTCGGAGGCGGCGGCTTCGGCGGGGGTGATTTCGGCGGCGGCGCGCCCCGCGAGGAGATGATCAATAACTACTACGGCGACTCCGCCGGTCAGGGCGGTCAGGGCGATCAGGGCGGTTTCGATGCCGGGGCGCAGGACACCAGCTACGGCGATGACTTCACCGATGGCGGCGGGGACTTCGGCGGGGACGACACGAACTTCTCCTGAGCCGGGCGGTCGAGGTGTTTGCCTCGACACATGTGGTGACTTTCGACATAAAAAGTCACCACCTTGCGCGGGAAGCCTGTTGTACATTGGGTTGAGTCCGTCCGAGCGGCGGGAATGAGGAGAAGCGCGGATGGCAGTGGTGGAGAACGTAAGCGCGAACGCCAGCATCGGCAAAAGCCTGCAGGTGCGCGGTGAGGTGCGCGGCAGCGAGGACCTGATCGTCGACGGGTTCGTGGAGGGTACGATCACCCTGTCCGGCAGCCGTTTGACCATCGGCGCGAATGCCAAGGTCAATGCGAACGTGGCGGCGCGTGATGTGATTATTCTGGGCGTCCTGAACGGCAATATCGCCGCCACGGGCAGGGTGGAGCTGCGCTCCGGCGCGACGCTGGTCGGCGATATTCAGGCTTCGCGCCTGTCGATCGAGGAGAACTCTGGTTTCTCGGGCAAGGTGGACCTCATCCAGAGCAGCGCCGCCGCCGGGCAGACCGCGGCGCAGCCGGCCTGAGGTTTTTCTCGCCGGAAAAGGGTAATCCTGAGCAAAGCCAGGCACCTGCTTCCGGCGCGCCACATGTGAAAGCAGGTTCTTGGGGCCCTTCTCTCTTCAGCATGACCCTGGTTTCCTTTCACGCATCGTTTCCTGCGTTCCCCGGGCGAAGCGAGTTCCTCGTTTCGCTCAGAATGATCCCTCGCATCGCCATGAGGTTCCGCAGTGCTTCGCTCTTTGTTTCGCAAGCGTGACGCCGAACAAGGCGACCGCCCCACCCGCCTGACCGGTCCGCGCGTGCCTCGCCACTCGAGCGCCTGGGCCGCCTTGCGCAAGCACCTGGCGGCCGAGCCCAACTTGCGCGTGCTCGACGTGGGCCCGACCTCGCCCGCCAACGTCAAATACCTGACCGAAGCCGGCCACGGCGTGTGGATGGCGGACCTGGCGGCCGAAGCCTTGCGCGGCGGCTGGGAGCTGCCTCCCGCGGAGCTGGGCGACCAGCCGGGTTTCAACACGGGGCAGTTTTTTGCCCAAAATATGGACTTCGGGGGGCGCAAGTTTGACGTCGTCCTGCTGTGGACCGCGCTCGACTACATTCCGGAGCCGCTGGTCGCGCCGCTGATCGAGGAGCTG
>CAXUHL010000246.1:0-4529 GCA_964250745.1 uncultured Acidobacteriaceae bacterium | reverse complement strand
TGAGAAAGGCGCGGACCTGCTCGGCGATCTGGATGCCGACGGCCTCCTGCGCTTCCATGGTGGAGCCGGCGATGTGGGGTGTGAGCAGGACATTGGGCAGATCGAACAGAGGGGAGTCCCGGAGCGGCTCCTGCTCGAAGACGTCGAGGGCGGCTCCGGCGAGCTTGCCATTTTCAAGGGCGGCGGCGAGGGCGACAGTATCGATGAGCTCGCCGCGAGCGCAGTTGACGATACGGGAGGAGGGCTTCATGGTCGCGAGCGTTTGCGCGTTCAAGATGCCGTGGGTCTGCGGGGTAAGCCCGACGTGGAGAGAAAGAAAGTCGGAAATGCGGAAGAGCTCCTCGACAGGGATAAGGCGGACCTCGTGCTCGCGGGCCACGGCAGGTGCCACGAAGGGATCGTGGCCGACCAGGGTCATGCCGAAAGCACGGGCGCGCCGGGCGACTTCCAGCCCGATGCGGCCGAGGCCGAGGATGCCCAGAGTCTTGCCGCGCAGCTCGGAGCCGGCGAGGGACTTCTTCTCCCATTTGCCGGCATGGAGGGCGGCATTGGCGCGAGGCAGCTCGCGGGCGAGCGCGAGCATGAGCCCCAGGGTGAGTTCGGCGACGGCGATGGCATTGGCGCCGGGAGTGTTCATGACAACAATGCCCCGGCGGGTAGCGGCACCGGCATCGATGTTGTCGACGCCGACACCCGCGCGGCCGATGACCCGCAGCTTGGGAGCGTGCGTCAGAAGGGCGGCGTCGACCTGGACGGCCGAGCGGACGACGAGCGCATCGGCATCTCGGAGCGCCTTCGGCAACGACGGGATTTGGTCGTGGCTGAGGACCTCCCAACCGGGCTCCTCGCGAAAAACAGCGAGGGTTGCGGGGGAGACTTTTTCGGCGAGCAGGATTTTCATGCCTGTGCCCCCGCGAGCGCCGGCTGCGCGGCGCAGTCGGAGAGTGCGCGGCCGCAGGGGCAGATTGAACGAGCCTGGAGGATTTGAGACCGGCCGGCATACGTTTGCTGGGCGGCAGACAAAGCCTGGCCAAGCTGGACGGGAAGGTGAAGCACATCGATGGCGATGTGTTCGAGCGCGCCGATGAGCGCGATGGTGTCCATGAAATCGAAGTAGCCGAGGTGGGCGATGCGGAAGAGCTGACCCTTCATCTCTCCCTGGCCGTTGGTGATGGTTGCGCCGAAGCGCTGCTTGAGTTCTTTGACAATCAGACCGGAGTCGACGCCGGAGGGCGGGAGCACGGCCGTAACGGCGGCAGCTGGAGCGAAAGGGGCGAAAAGCTTCAGTCCGAGCGCTTCGACCGCCGCGCGGGTCATCGCGGCGCACAGCTCGGCGTTGTTCACCAGCGCGGCGCGGCCGGCGCTCAGGTCGCCGCTCCCTTGCGCGGCGATGAAGTCGAGTGCCGCGCCGAGGCCTGCGATGAGCGAAACGGCCGGTGTGTAAGCTGACTCGGCCTTGGCGGCGTTTTTGCGCTCTTTGCGCAGGTCGAAGTAATACCGCGGATTGAGCGAGATCTCCATGGCCTCCCAGGCGCGCTCGCTGACAGACAGGTAGGCCAGGCCGGGCGGGATCATGACGGCTTTCTGCGAGCCGCCGATCATGATGTCGACATCCCGATCGACGTCGAAATGGGTGGTGCCGAGACCGGTAATAGCATCGACGACGAGCAAAGCGTCGCTTTTCTGTTCGCGAAGCAGACGGGCCACGGCGGGGACGCAGTGGCGCGCGCCGGTCGAGGTTTCCGTAGCCTGCATGAAGATGGCACGGGTTTCGATCCGGAGGGCTTTGCGAATCTCCTCGATCGAAAAAGTCTGGCCGTAGGGAGCTTGCACCAGGTCGACGTCGCAGCCGAAGGCGCGTCCGAGGGCGGCCCAGCGCTCGCCGAACTTGCCTGCGGAAAGGACGAGAATGCGGTCGCCGGGCGAAGTGATGTTCGAGACCGCCGCTTCCATCGCGCCGGTGCCGGAGGAGGCGAGGATCAGGACGTCCTTCTCTGTGCCGATGAACTCCTTCAACCCGGCGAGCACGCGCTCGAACAGCTTGCGGAACTCCGGCGTGCGGTGGTGCATGTCGGCCGCGGCCATG
Organism: uncultured Acidobacteriaceae bacterium; assembly: GCA_964250745.1. GTDB lineage: Bacteria > Acidobacteriota > Terriglobia > Terriglobales > Acidobacteriaceae > EB88. The sequence goes on along the minus strand of CAXUHL010000246.1, from coordinate 2,443 downwards.
GCGAACTGCGCGGCGGGGAGAAGCGGCGTGGGGCCGGGGGTGAACAGGCGGGTCTTGCGGATCATGCTTGGAGCCTTCCATGGAAAATCTGCGGGGCTATGGGCGTGATTGTAGACGGAGGCGAGGTTGCCTGCTTTACAAGGCGCGGTAGGCGAGGGTCATCCCGCTTGCGCGCAGCCGCTCGACCAACGGCTTACCGATACCGGTGCTTGGGGTGAGGGTGCCGGCGCGGAGCGGGAGAAACGGCTCATCGCAGGCGAGCGTGAAGGCGCTTTCGCAAACGCACTGCACGGTGACGCGATTGCCGGGGTCGCCTGGGCCGACGACCAGGACTTCCGCAGTACGCTCATCGGCCGCGCGGCCCTGGAAGCGGCAGCGAAACCCGCCGCTGTCCATGGGAGCTTGCGCCCCTCGCCCGGTTTGAAGCGCTTGGCGACGCAATCGCGCACAGGCGGCGAGGCGAGGGCCTTGTAGAAAAGCGCGACGCCGGCTGCCGCCGCGGTCACGTAAAAGGGGCGCGAGCGCGCCCTTGAAGGCGAGGTGTTCCTGGTAAGCGAAACCAAGGCCGGTAAGCTGGGCGCTGCGACGGACCACGCGCGTGTCGATCAGGCCTATGGGATGGACGCGATTCAGGCGCGGGCGCCTGTCCCGAGCGCTTCCAGCTTTGCAAGATTGCGCCCGGCGATAGCCCAGCGCGGGCCGCATGGGGCATGCCATTGGAAGTGAGCGACGCTTCGGCAGCCGGCGAGGCCGGTCGCGCCATAGGGGATGACATCGAAGACGCGCATTGTGTTCGGCTGGGGCCGGAAGCCGGCCTAAGCGTGCTCCAGCGCGCGGACGCGGGCGAGGCCCGGCCTACAATGGACCTTTCTCGGAGGAGCGGGTGATGGCGGACGAGGGTTTGGCAAAGCGGGTCGAGCGGGACATCGTGACGGCGATGAAGGCGCGCGAGGCGGGGCGGGTGGAGACGTTGCGGATGGTGAAATCGGCGCTGAAGAGCCGGGAGATCGACAAGCGCGAGCCGCTGACCGAGGAGGAAGCCCGCGCGGTGCTGGGAACTCTGATCAAGCAGCGGCAGGACTCGGTCGAGCAGTTCACGAAGGGGAACAGGCCGGAGCTGGCGGCGAAGGAGGCGGGGGAGATCGTGATGATCGAGAGCTACCTGCCGCAGATGGCGACCGAGGACGAGCTGCGGCCGATTGTCGCGGAGGCTTTGGCGGACCTGGGCGAGGGCGGGGCCAGGCTGGGAGCGAAGGCGATGGGCCCGGCGATGAAGGCGGTGAACGAGCGGATCAAGGGGCTGGGGTTAAGGGCGGATGGGAAGGTGGTAAGCGCGCTGGTGAAGGCGGGGTTGGGGGAGGGGTGAGGGCCAGCGAGGTGGATGTTTGCGGGTCGAAGGGGATCTGACTGGAAGATTCGGGATTGTATGCAGATGGAGCGGGGGATGGCAAGAAGCTCCGGTCCCATCCCCCGGCGAGTGGGTTGCGCGATACATACCCCCTAGTAGGAATTAGCAGTGTTGAAGAAAAGATTGTTTTGGCCATTGTCCTGCTTATAATAAACGTAGAGCGTACCGTTCTGCAGGATCAAGCTGGGCGCACTGCCCAAATTGGTATTGGAGTACTGCTGCGCGAACAAGGTACCATTGCCTGGAATAAGAACACTTGCGTACAAGGCAACGTTGGAATTGTTTTGCTGAAACGCGATGTCTAGCTGATTATTGACTGCGATCATGGCTGGAGCGCCGCCGTACGTAACATTTGTATGTTGCGTCGCAGCCCAGTTGAAGCCGTCGTTAGACGAAGCAGTCCACGCATAACGCTGGGAGTTGTTCTGTCGGAACGTCATCCAGAGCGTTCCATTGAGCACGGCCAGTGCGGGCGCGTTCGCGGACGAAATCCCCGTCGAGCCGAGGCCATTTTGGGTGGTTGTGTAGTTCGCTCCATCTGTCGAATAACTGACAGAGAAAGCGTGATTGCCGCCGACCCCATAAATAATCTCCAGGCGATTGTTGAAGACAACTATTCCGGGGGATGTAGTCATCCCTCCGACATTCAGAACAGTCGCAACCGGTGAGAATAAACCTGCCTGGCTTTGCTGAGGGAACTTCAGGATTTCGAGCTGCCCATTCTGATTCGCGTATGCGGCGTAGAGAGATCCGTTGAAAACCGTCAAAGCCGGAGAGCACGCGTTCGACGACGCGTTCACGAGATCAGTGTCATAGAGGTAGTTTGAGAAACCGCTTCCGCTTCCGGTCGCAACTGCTAAATCGCTATTTGCGTTGTTCTTGTAGGCAATATAGACCACGCCGTTATACGAAGCAGCAGCGGGCGCACACATCGTCTGAACTGCAGGTATTGCCTGTTGCGGACCACTGAACGACGGAAACGTCTGCGCTTGGGTCATAGGTGAAAAGACAAGTAGGGCGGCTGCCGGGGCAAGA
>CAXUHL010000245.1:0-4546 GCA_964250745.1 uncultured Acidobacteriaceae bacterium | reverse complement strand
CCCTGTCGGTGCGCGAGCTCCCGGGCGGCGGCGCGGAGGCCGCTTTTGAACTGTCCCGCAAGCAGGCCGCGCTCCCATTCGATCTCGGGAGCGGGCCGCCGCTCCGTTTCGAGGTCGCGCGCGTCGGGCCTCGGGAGTTTTTCTTCCTCCTGACCCTGCATCGCATCCTGCTCGACCGCGCCTCGATCGCCACGCTCCGGCGCGAGATCGGCATCGTTTATGAGTCGCTGAAGCACCAGGTGGAGCCCTCGCTCGCGCCGGTAGGGGCCACCTACGAAGAGTTCGTCGAAAGGGAGCGGGACGCCGCGGAAGCGCCCGGAGCCGCTTCGGTGTACTGGAAGCACCGCCTCGAAGGGGCCCCGGCGAGGCTCGTGCTGCTCGGAGCCCGTCCGCGGGCCGCCGGGCGGGCGCACAGGGCAGGGAGCACGGGAAGGGCGCTCGGCGAGGCGCTTGCCGGCTCGCTGCGGCAGTTGTGCCGGCGCGAGCGGACCGCGCTCCCGAACGTCTTGCTGGCGGCCCTTTATGCTCTGCTTCACCGAAGTGCCGGCGAAACCGACATCGTTCTCGGGGCTACCTGCCCGCACCCGCAGGAGCGCGTCGGGGCGCTCGGCCTGTTCGGCACCGTGCTGCCCATGCGCGCCCGCTTGTCCGGCAATCTCCCCTTCGCGGAGCTTCTTCGGCAGGTTGCGGAAGGGGTGCGCGAAGCCCGCTCGCAGGCATGGCTCCCGCTCTCGAAGCCGGCGGGTTTTCGACGACCCTTGCAGGTTGCCTTCCATGCGGACGAGGTGGCGGAGGGCGCGAACGAGCCTGAGGCGGTGATCCTGGCCGCCGGGGTGAACGCCTTCGCCAAGGCGGAGCTCGCCTTCGACATCAGTGGCCTGGGCGGCGGCTTGTTTTTGCTCGTCGAGTACGACGCCGAGGTTTGGGACAAGCAAATCGTGGACGCGATGGCCGCCCGTTACGAGGAGTTGCTGCACATCTTCGGGGCTGACAGCGGAGCTTCTGTCGGGGATGCGAGCGAGTTCGCCGAGCTTCGGCGGTTCGCATGCTAGCCGCCTGCCCCGCCGCGCGGGAACGGGAGGCGGGGTTCGCGCACCACGTCGATCTTTGGTTCGCCTGCCCGCATGCGATCACGGACGCAGGGCTGCTGGCCCGCTATGAGCGGCTGCTGAGCGGCGAGGAACGGGCGCGCCGGCAGGGGCTGGTCTTTGACCGGGACCGGCGCGACTTCCTGGTCGCTCGCGCCCTGCTGCGGACGGTCCTGGCCGGGTACACGGGCGGCGCGCCAAGCGAGCTGCGCCTGGTCGCGGGCAGGCACGGCCGTCCGGAACTCGCGTGCCCGGGCGGGGAGCCGGAGCCGCCGCGGTTCAGCCTCGCGCATACCGAGGGGCTGGTGGGGTTGGCCGTCACACGCGGCCGCGCAGTCGGCCTGGACGTCGAGTTCCGGGGCAACGCTCACCATCTGGACGGCCAGGCCGGGCAGTTTCTGGCGGTCCGGGAGCGGGCAACTCTGGCGGGCCTTCCGTCCGGGGAGCGCCTGGACAGGCCGGTCGAGCTTTGGACCCTGAAGGAGGCGTACAGCAAAGCCCAGGGGCTGGGGATGGGCCTCCCGTTCCGGTCGGTGGCTTTTGAGTTCCAGGGCGCGGCCGGCCTCCAGGCAGGCTTCGAGGCCGACGCGCGATTCGCACTCATGCGCCACCCTTCCGGCCACGTGCTCGGCGTGTGCGCGGCGCGCGACTGGGATCCATCGAGTGCCTGGACGGCGACCGAGGTCGTGCCTCTTGTCTCCGCGCAGCCGTGCCGCCTGGCCCTGCTGCGCCATTCGACGTAGCGCCGCAACGGCAAAAGAGAGAGAGAAAGAGGATCGCATGGCAGCAAGCCAGGTTTTCGACGCAGCGAGTGTGGGCAAGGAGCAGCGAGGGCGTGCCTGGCGGAGCGCCGCGGTGCCGGCGGCGGCGCTCGGGTCGCTCGCGTTTCTCGTGCACGTGCTCGTCAATCTCAGGGCGCAGCACATCGGCTACGGCCTGTTCCGCGACGAGCTGTATTACATCGTCTGCGGGCGCAACCTGGACTGGGGCTACGTCGACCACCCGCCGCTCGTGGCCGTGGCCGCGCGCTTCTCGGAGCTCGTCTTCGGCCGGCACTCGCTCGCGCTGTTTCGGCTGCTGCCGTCGCTCGCGAGCGCCCTGGAGGTCGCCGGGACCGGCCTGCTGGTGCTCGAAATGGGCGGCGGACGCCTGGCGCAATGGCTGGCCATGGTCAGCGTCCTGGCCTGCCCGCTGATCCTCGGCATCGACGCGCTGCTCACCATGAACGCCTTTGAACCGCTGTTCTGGATAGGCACGGCCTACGCGGTCCTGCGCGCGCTGCGCGGCGACCGGCGCTGGTGGGCCGCGGCGGGGATCGTTGCCGGGCTCGGCTTGCAGAATAAGTGGAACGAGGCTTTCTTTCTTTTTGCCATGCTCGCGGCGCTGGTGGTTTGCGAACCCCGGAAGCTGCTGAACCGCTGGTTCGTCGCGTGCGTCGCGCTTATCCTTCTCGTCATCGCTCCCAACCTTCTATGGCAGGCGCACCGCGGCTGGCCGACTCTGGTGTTGTTGAAGGCGGTCGCGGCCTCCGGCAAGAATTTCAAGCTGGGTCCGGCCGCTTTTCTTTGGACGCAAGCTTCGCTCATCGGCCCACTGGCGTCGGCGCTGCTGCTTTCCGGCCTCGTGTGGCTGTTGCGCGGCCGGCGCGCGCACCTGCGCTGGGTGGGCGTGCTTTACCTTCTCTACGTCGCCGGCATGATGGCTCTGCACGCGATCGACTACTATCTCGCGCCGGTTTACCCACTTATGTTTGCCCTGGGCGCGCTTGCCTGGGAGCAATGGCTGCGGCCGGGCAAAGTTAAACGTGTTTTCGTCCCCGCCTTCTACGGGCTGTCCGCCTTGAGCGCGCTCTTCGGCCTCCTTGCCGGCCAGCCGTTGCTCACGCCGCCCGAGTACGCGCGCCGGGTAGCCGGCTCGGCGGCCCGTCCTCGCGATTTCGCCGTCATGGCCAAGTCGCCGCTCCCTACCCTCATGGCCGACATGACCGGCTGGCACGCGATCGCCGACGAGCTCGCCGGGGCCTACTGGGCGCTCCCTCCCCGGGACCGCGCGAAAGCCGTGATTTTTACCGAGAATTATGGGGAGGCGAGCGCGGTCAACGTGTACCGCCCCGACGTTCCGGTCGCGATCTCCGGCCACCAGAACTACTGGTACTGGGGGCCGCGTGGCCACGATGGTTCCGTCATGATCGTCTTCGGGGGCAGCCGCAAAAAGCACGAAAGCGACTTCGCGAGCGTGGTTGAAATCGCGCGCAACACCAATCCCTGGGGCCAGCCGTATGAGTCCGCGCCGATCTATCTGTGCCGCGACCCCCGCCGGCCTTTGGCCGAGTTATGGCCGGGCTTGAAAGTCTGGCTATAAGTTGCCCGATGCGCTTTCCTCCAGCCGCGACCCGCTGAGGCTGCGCACGTACCGCGCCACGCCCCGGTACAGGCTTTCGGCGATGCGCTGCTTGTAAGCGCCCTCGCGCAGCTCGGACGCGTCGTCGGGGTTGGTCAGGAAGGAGATTTCCGCCAGGATCGACGGCATGTTCGCGCCGATCAGCACCACGAACGGCGCTTTCTTGACGCCGCGGTCCCGCAAGCCCGCGTTGCCGGTTTCAAGCCCCTGGTACAGCGAGCCCTCCACGTCGTTCGCGAACTCGCGCGACTCGGCGATCTTGTCCTGCAGGGTGATCTTCTTGACCAGGTCCGAAAGCTGGTGGATGGACTCGGCGGAGACCGCGTTCTCCCGCGCCGCGACCTCGAGCGCGTCGGCCGAGGAGGTGAAGTTCAGGTAGTAGGTTTCGACGCCGCGTGCGCTCGCATCCGGACTGGAGTTCGCGTGGACGGACAAGAACAGGTCGGCCTGCGCCTTGTTGGCGATGGCGGTGCGGGTTTCGAGCGGGATAAACGTGTCGTCATCGCGCGTAAAGATCACGTCGGCCCCGAGCCGCTGTTTGAGCAGCTTGCCCAAGCGCAGCGCCACGTCGAGCACCACGTCTTTTTCCCGGATGCCGCCCGGCCCGAGCGTGCCGGAGTCGTGGCCGCCGTGTCCGGCGTCGATGACGATGCGGTTGATCTTCAACCCCAGCGCGCGGGCGAGCGAGCGGTTGCCGGTTGCGTCGGGTCCGGCGGGGCGGGGCAGGGCGGCGGCCTGCGCGTCGGGTAACGGCTTGCCACGCTTGCTTTTTAGGGGGACGGGCGCGGCCGCGGGCGGCGCGGCAACGGCGGCGACCGGGGCAGTCGTAGGCTCGCTGGTCGCTCGCACGCGGCTGGGCTGGCTGCCCAGGGCGGCGATGGCCGCGACGGACGTGCCCGTATTGCCTCCGCGGGGCTGGGCCGGCGCGCCGGAGGGAGCCGTTTCCGCGACAAACGTGCCGGGCGCGGAAGGGTGCGCGGCCCGGGGCACCGGGGTACCCGCGGCTGCGTCGCGTGCCGCCGGGGTGGCTGCCTTGGCCTCCGCCGGTGCGGCACTGC
>CAXUHL010000244.1:2757-4571 GCA_964250745.1 uncultured Acidobacteriaceae bacterium | reverse complement strand
TTCCAAGTTCAGACTCAACCATTGCTGGCGCAATTGCGCAACCAAGCGGCGACATCTCAAAAGCCCGCACCTCCCGACTGGCAGGCTCTACTCAAGGGAACGATCACCGCCACCACTGGACCGGCATCCGGCTCCGTGCAGTCTTCTACCTTGACCTTCACGAATATCAATGGCGGAACGATTTCCGTGACGCCTGCCGAGGTCCTCACTCCGGCCGACGTAGCCGCGAAAAACAGCGCGAGCGCTCAGCCCGGGCTGACGCCGGTTCCGAAGCCCTGCAATCTACAGGTGTGCGGCCGGCCGGGCGGGGGACCGATCACCTACCTCCCCGATTCGGACCAGGATGGATTGCCGGATGCGTTTGAGAGTCAGGTGGCAGATAACTTCACGCCCCTGTATGGAGTCTCGGCAGGTGATCAACAGCAGTTCGCGAGGTTTACCGACAGTGTCCCGTTGAACGTCGCATCCTTGGTCGGAACCGTACCGCCTTTCAGCCACTATCGCGTTCAGCCGCTTGGGCTTGCCACGGACAGAAACGGAACTCAAGTCTTCGCCATCCGCATCGATTACCTAACCCTTTGGAACGGGGACGGAGGACTGGTAGGAGGTGGAGGCGCATGCCTTTACTCCTATGTAGGCCTGGATCAGGCGATTCAACAGCTAAGCGGACACTTCTTCGACGCGGAACGCTCGGGCATGCTTATCGCAGCCCCAGCCGTGAACGGCGGCTACAATCCCGATCCAAACGCGTATTCGATTTACACCACATACACAGCCGCCCATGAGGGCACCTTTTTCGACCAGAGCATCTATACACCCTTGTACCAGACCGTGCCGGCCGGTTACCACCTCAACCTCTATCTATCGTTGTCGAAGCACAGCACGTACAGCTTCTACCCCAATTACTATCCGCTCACCCCGCAATGGTTCATCGCCTCCTACAACCAAGGCTTTTACGATTTGTGGCAAAGCGGTGCCATCAGCGATGCTTTTTACTACTACTCGGTGGCCATCGGAAACGATGTGTTTTTCGGATGCGCGGTGGAACGGTTCAGCAACCAGGGCGGAGCCTATGCGTCCGGAAGAGTGAACGTCGGAGAGCCTGCTCATCCAACTTCAGGCAACAGCTTCATTCTTGACGACTCGGCTCGTGCGCTGAATCTGACCGATAAGCTCACGACGCCTCTTTTTTAGATAGTTTCTCCAACCGGCGCCTCGTTGCGACGGGGCGCTGCTTTCTTTTTGAGAAGAGAGATGATGCTGAAGAAAAGTATCGTTGCCGGCCTGGCAGTCACGTCCCTTCTTGGGCGAGGACCGGAAGTCTGGTCGCAACAATTGCGGATTGCGAACGCTCAGGCGGTAGGAGACTCACCCTTATGCGATCGAGAGGGTTTCGCAAGGCAGCCGAACGAGGAAGATGCTGCCGGCGGCGTGAGGTCGGCTGCCGGTTTGCCGGACAGTCCTCCAGCTTCGACGCTTCCTCTTCTGAATTCGAAGGTAGATAGCGATCCCGGTCCTCAAGCCGGCCCAAGCGGCCCGAGCGCGGGCACCAAGCGAAGCAGCCATCACTTGAGAAACTTCATGATCGCCGTGGGCATAGGCGCAGTGTTGTATATCGTGCTCGCAGCGGCGGCGAAGTGATTGGGGCGAGGATGAATGATCGATCGAATGCAGGGGAGAGACTGAGGATGCGGATTCGACTTATTGGGGTTCGGCTGATTGTTGGGATGGTGCTTTGTATATCCGGATGCGGTACATCCATCACGTCTAATAATGTGGCAGGCGCGCCGCCGGCGCAGCCCGTCCCGCAGGCC
>CAXUHL010000244.1:0-2747 GCA_964250745.1 uncultured Acidobacteriaceae bacterium | reverse complement strand
CCCAACCACCGCCGTGCCGGCAGGCCGGCGCGCCCCACGCCACCGGAACCATCCACGACGCGCTCACGGGTGCGCCGGTCGCGCAGGGGGTGGCCGTGCTGGAAACGGGCACGCGCCTCGGCACGACGGCCAACGTCGACTTTCAAGAAGCAGCGCGCGCGACGGCCGACGCGTCCGGGGCGTTCCGGTTGTGTCTGCCCGCGGTCGTCCCAGCCCCGGCTGTCGTGGTCCTTTTGGGGACGGATGCGTCCGGCGGCGTGTATCCACCGTATGTCGCGGAGGCTTCCGGGAGCGCCCAGAGCCTCGGGACGGTTCCGCTGGGCGGCTGCAGTCTGGCCTGCGGCGATTTTCCGGGCCAGCAGCAGGCCGGGCCGGGGGTCGTCTTGACCGGTGTTATCACGACGACCCCGGCAGCCGAAGCGGGGACGGTCGCCGCGCGGGCCGCGGTCGCAGCTCCTGATGGCTCGCGGGATATCTGGGCGGTCGCCATTCCGGGCCTCGGCGCGGGGGAGAGCGACGCTTTCCAGACCGCGGCGGCCCCCGGCTGCGCAGGCCCGTGCGCGACTTACCGCTTCACCCTACCCACGCGGCAGCCCTTCGTACAAAGTTCCGGCGGAACGCACGAGCTCACCGCGCCGGCTTCGTACGTTGTTTACGCCACGACGAAAACGAGCGGCGCGTGTCGCACGCCTTTATCCTCGACGATTTTTCAGTCCGATATGCGCTCGCTTGTAACCGCGGTACCCGGTGCGACGCTCACGGCAGCCCCCCTCGCTTTCTCCGGCTGTGCCTGACACTTCCCGGACGCATTTCCCGCATCGCCCTCGGCCCCGACGTACTCTAAGGAACGAAGGAGAGCTGGATGGGGAAGGGATCGGCCGGTTGCTGAGCGCGCGGGGACAACGTCGATGGTTGCGCGTGGCCGGGAGTTCTCTTTTCGGAGCCGCCGCGGTCGCCGCACAGGCGCAAACGGCGGCGCAGCTACCCGCGGCCCCGGTACCGAACACCGTTTCCGTCAGCGGGCCGGGCACCGGGACGCAAACCCTGGGCGGCGGTACCGGCGGCGGCTTTCCCATTCAGCTCAACACGCAAAGCTCGCTCGTCAACCCCTACCTGGGCAGCATCCAGGCGCGGCCGGCGACGCCGGAGGCCCTGCCGCTTGCGTTCGAGGACGCGCTGCACATGGGCGTCGAGAACAACCTGGGCTTGGTGTACGCGCAGGAAGGCGTGGAGCAGAACCGGTCGCAGCGGCTGACGGCGATCAACGTTCTGCTGCCGAACATCGACGTGCGCGGGGGCACGTCGTTTCACCAGTACAACCTCGCGGCAGAAGGCTTCCGGCCGAGCGTGTTTCCGCAGTTCGCGGCGGCGCTGGGCCCCAGCCTGGCCAATCTGAAGATTCCCACGGTGGTCAAGGTCGACGTGACGCAGGGCACGGCCACCTACTCGCAGTACCTGTTCGATTTGTCGGGTGTGAGCCTGATCCACGCGGTCGGCCATCTGGTCAAGTCCGCCGGCTACAGCGCGAGCTCCGCGCGCGGGCTGGTCGTTCAGAATGTCGGTATCGCCTACCTGACCGTGATTGCCGCGCAGTCGCAGGTCGCCTTCGACCGCAGCCTGCTCGCGACCGACGAAAGCGTGCTGTACCAAACCGCGCAGGAGCACCTGGCGGGCACGGTGGCCAACCTGGACGAGCTGCGCGCGCGCGTGCAGGTGGGGGTGCAGCAGCAGGCGCTGACCGCGGACGAGGGCTCACTGGCCAAGGCGAAGATCGCGCTGAACCGAGCCATCGGGTTGGCGCCGGAGCAGGAGATCGTAGTTTCAGACGCGGCCCCGTTCGCCGAGCTGGAGCCGATGCCGGCCGAGGACGGGGAAAAAGAAGCGCTCGGCAACCGGCAGGACTACCAGAGCGCCATCGAGCAGGTCACGGCGGCGGAGTACGAGCGCACAGCGGTGAAGCGCGAGCGTTATCCGACTTTGGTCTTCAACGCCGACTACGGGGTGCAAGGCATCAGCGGCGGCATCTACCACGGCATCTTCGACGCGATCGGGACGCTGCAGGTTCCCATCTTCCAGGAGCCCCGGTTCCGCGCGGACCGGGCCACGGCGGAGTTTCAGCTGGCGAACGCCCGCGCGCAGGTCGCCAACATCCACGACCAGATCCGCCAGCAGGTGCGAGATGCGCTGATCGACCTGCGCACCGCGACCGACAGCCTCGGAGTCGCGCGCAGCAACGCGGAGCTGGGCAGGGTGGCCCTCGACCAGTCCGTGGAGCGGTTTCGCGCCGGGGTCGAGGATAACCTGCCGTCGATTGAAGCGGCATCGACACTGGCGCAGGCGCAAGGGCAGCTCGTCAATGCGACGTTTGAGTACAATCAGGCGAAGCTGAATCTGGCGCGGGCCCTTGGACTGCTGGGTGAGCAGAAGTTCCACCCGGAGTGGGGCGTGCGCAAGCCCGCCGGGGTGTTGAGCGACCGAGCGGCCGAAGGGCGGTGACCCCCATGCGAGTGGCGATTCTACTGGCGTGCGTGCTTTTGGCCGGCTGCGGCAAATCCGGCTCGTCTGCCTCCTCATCCGGGGAAGGCGGGGCAGCCGGCAAGGAGAGCGGCAAGGTATTTACCCCGAGCAAGAAAAGCGCGTCCCCCGCGCAGCAGGCACCGCAGCCGGATGCGGACACGACCGACCGGTTCGGTTCGGCCGCCTCCGACGACGGGACGGCGAGCGCGTCGAAGAACCTGCCCGTGGTC
>CAXUHL010000243.1:3090-4596 GCA_964250745.1 uncultured Acidobacteriaceae bacterium | reverse complement strand
TCGGGATCTACTACGAGCAGCCCCACTGGTTCAAGCCGCTCTTCGCTGAGCTGGACCGGCGCGGGGTCCCGTACGAGAAGATCGACGCGGTCGCGCACTCCTATGCCATCGAGGACCGGCCGGAGCAGCGGTACTCACTCGTCGTGAACCGGATGAGCCCTTCGGCGTGGAACCGCGGGCACGGCGACGCGATCTTCTACACGCTCGGCTACCTCGACCATCTCGAAAGCCGGGGCGTGCGGGTGATCAACGGCGCTCGGGCGTTCCGCTCGGAGCTGTCCAAGGCTTCGCAGCTTTCCATGCTCGACGAGCTGGGGCTTGCCTATCCGAAGGCGCGGGTGATCCATCGCGCGTCCCAGGCCGCCGGGGCGCTCCAAGGCCTGCGCTTCCCGGTGGTGGTCAAGCCGAACATCGGCGGGTCGGGGGCGGGCGTGGTCCGGTTCGACCGCCCGGAGCAGATCGACCCCGATGCGATCGATTTAGGCATCGATGCGACCGGGCTGGTGCAGGAGTTCATTCCGGCGCGGGGCGGGTTTATCGTCCGGTGCGAGGTGCTGGACGGCAAGTTTCTGTACGCGATCAAGGTGCACACGACGGGCGAAACCTTCGACCTGTGCCCGGCGGATATCTGCAGGACGACCGGCGGCGTGGAGCTGAACCGGGCGGCATGCGCGCTGGACGCGCCCAAATCGGGGATCCGGGTCGAAGGCTATATGCCTCCCGCGCAAGTGATCGCGGATGTTGAGCGCATCATGGCCACGGCCGGTGTGGAGCTGGGCGGTGTGGAGTACATGCTCGACGAGCGTGACGGCGAAGATGCGCGACCGCTGTACTACGACATCAACGCGCTCTCGAACTTCGTCGCGGACGGGGTCAACGTGGTCGGGTTCGATCCTTTCGTGAAGCTGGTGGACTGGCTGGTTGCCGAGGTGGAAAAAACCGAACCCGCCCTGGCCGGGGCGCGCGCATGAGGTATGGGTTCTGGATGCCCGTCTTCGGGGGCTGGCTGCGCAACGTCGACGCTGAAGGTATGGAGGCGAGCTGGGCGTACACCAAGCGGCTCACGCAACGGGCGGAGCAGCTGGGGTATGATCTGTCGCTGATCGCCGAGCTGAACCTGAACGACATCAAGGGGCCGGAAGCGCCGTCTCTCGATGCCTGGTCGACGGCGGCGGCGCTCGCGGCCGTGACGGAGAAGCTGGAGATCATGGTCGCGGTGCGGCCTACTTTTCACAACCCCGCGCTGCTGGCCAAGCAGGCGGCGAACATCGACCGGATCTCCAACGGCCGGCTGACCCTGAACGTCGTCTCGAGCTGGTGGGCGGACGAGGCCGCCAAGTACGGCATCCAGTTCGACAAGCACGACGACCGCTACGCGCGCACGAGCGAATGGCTGGACGTGGTGGACGGTTGCTGGCGCGAGCAGGGGTTTTCCTACAGTGGCCGCTACTACGGCGTACAGGAAAACCTGCTGGCCCCCAAGCCGGTCCGGCAGCCGCGGCCGAC
>CAXUHL010000243.1:0-2990 GCA_964250745.1 uncultured Acidobacteriaceae bacterium | reverse complement strand
TCGAATCGGGGCCTGCGTTCGGGGCTGGTCGGAACGCCGGCGCACGTCCGGGCGCAGCTGGAGGCCTTCGAGGAGGCCGGCTGCGACCTCGTGCTGCTGCAGATGTCGCCGCAGATGGAGGAGATGGAGCGGTTCGCCGCGGAGGTGATGGCGTGAGTATCGCGGTGAGATCGCAATGCAGCATCGAGCCGGCGCGCGGGCCGGAGGACTTCGGGGCAATCGCGGAACTCTTCCGGGAATACGTCGCCTGGCTTGCCGTCGATCACGCTTCGCGAGGGGTCAAGTCCGAACTCGCGAGCTTGCCGGGTTTTTACGCACCGCCGGCGGGTGAGTTGTACCTGGCACGCGGGCAAGGCGGTCTGCCGCAAGGATGCATCGGGATCAGGCCTCTGCCGCGCGCGGGCGCTTGCGAGTTGAAACGTTTGTGGGTGCGACCGGAAGCCAGGGCGGCCGGACTGGGGCGGGCGCTTTTCGAACGAGGGCTTGCCTTCGCCGTGGAGGCGGGATACCGCGAGGTATATCACGATTCGCTGCCGCGCCTGGCGGGCTCGCTCGCGCTTTCCACCTCCTCCGGCTTCGAGCCGACGGAGCGCTACTACGACAATCCGGTTCCCGAAGCGCTATTCTTCCGCAAGGTGCTCCGCTGAGTCTCGAAGAAGTCTTGCGGGAGCTCGCGGCGCGGGAGCCGATCTTTCACCGCCCGGAACTCGGAACCACGCGCGCGGACTTCGACCGCATGATGACCGAGGATTTCTCGGAGATCGGCGCGTCGGGCCGGGTGTTCTCGCGGGAGTTCGTGCTGGATCTGCTGGACGAGCGGCATAAGACGCTGCGGAAAGAAAGCCTGAAAGCCTCCGGGTTCCAGGTCCGAAGACTCGGCGAAAACCTCTTCCTGCTGCACTACGACCTGCTGCAAGGCGCACGCAGAACAAAGAGAACGACGATCTGGCGCCAGGAAGGTGAGGATTGGAAGATCGTCTTTCACCAGGGCACGATCGTGCTGCCCGAGTGAAACACAAGACTTGCCCCGCGGGGCCGTAAATGGGCTGGCCGGTGAACCCGTCCTAAGACGGCGGGAACTCTCCGTGGTTCTTTAGGCATTCCGGACTGGCGGACACTGCGCACCGAACCAATTGTCGAGTCGAGCTCCCTTGTTCAATGAATTATAGGTTCAACCGGCTTGACCCAACCTACCTGCTTTGCAGGGCAAGTCTCGCTGATTCGGATGCTAATGCATTCTTCCCGATTCTGGGAAGCGCGAAACAAACTTTAGTGCGGCTGCCCCCCGCCGGGAAAGCCGCGTTCAGCGCGGCCTGGCTTCGGGAATTGCCGGGAAGAATGCATCGCGGCAGAGCGATCGCTTCTGAGCCCCCCGCAACGACGCGAAGTAAGCGGGAGTTCAGCTTGAACGGGCATCTTCGAGCACCTCGTCGAGCATACCGTTGAGCGAGTGGGCGCGGCTTCGCCGAGACTGCTCGGCACCCGAGAGCGCGGCGAGCTCCGCGCGGGCCAGGGTGAGCTCGTCGGCGAGGTTGAGGGCGGCCAGCACGGCGACGCGCAGGGAGTCCACGGTCGCGCCGTGGGCGGCGACGGCGCGCATCCGCTCGTCGACCAGGGCGGCAAGCGACTCAATGTACGCGGGGTCTTCGCCGCGCAGGGTGTAGACCTGGTCGTAAATGGAGACGGTGGCGGCGTGGTTTTCGGTTTGTGGAGGCATGTGGTCTCTTTCGAGGAGCCAGGGTGCGCGAACGGGCCTCAGCCCAGGTCGTCCAGCTGCTGCAGGAGCCGCTCGACGCGGCCGCGGACCTGGTCGCGCTCGCCGCTCAGGGCGGCTTTCTCTTGTTCGACCCGCGCCAGCTGCGCGCCTTGTTCGTCCAACAATTGCTGGAGCGTGGCGGCGGTTTCCTCGGCACGGGCGCGCTCGCGGCGCTCGTTGCGCAGCAGTTCGACCATGCGGACCACGCGCTCCTCGAGCGAGGCGAAAGCGTCGGCCTGGTTGTCGGAGGCGTCGAGGGCGGGGTGCACGTCGGGCATGGTGGCCATTGCGAGGGGGTTCTCCAGCCCCGAGTATAACGTGGGACTACGGGTGTTTTCCGGGCTGCGCGCGGCCTGAGCCGCGAAGGATGAGGCCGGGGCCTGCTCCGTGAGGAGCCGGGCGCGGCCGGAGCATGGGATGAGTGAGCAAAAAACGGCGGTCCAGAAGAAAGCGGTAATAATCGGCGCGGGCCCTGCGGGCTTGACGGCCGCGCTCGAGTTCACGCGGAGGTCCGCGGTCAAGCCGGTGGTGCTGGAAGCGAGCCGGGAGATCGGGGGCATTTCGCGGACGATCCGGTACAAGGGCAACCGGATGGACATCGGGGGGCACCGGTTCTTTTCGAAGTCGGACCGCGTGATGGAGTGGTGGCGCGGCATCATGCCGGTGGCAGGGGAAGGGGAGCACCGGATTCGCTATCAGAACCGGGAGCACCGCGTGACCGCGGGCGCGGCCGAGGGCGATCTGGTCATGCTGCTGCGCCCGCGCAAGAGCCGGATCTACTTTCTGCGCTCGTTCTTCAACTACCCGCTTTCGCTCGACGCGCAAACGCTCCGGCAGATGGGGCTGGGCCGCACGGTGCGGATCGGCCTCGGCTACCTGCGGGCGAAGCTGTTCCCCCGCAAGCCGGAGCGCACGCTCGAGGACTTCCTGATCAACCGGTTCGGCAGCGAGCTTTATCTGACGTTTTTCAAGTCATACACGGAGAAGGTGTGGGGCGTGCCCTGCGACCGGATCAGCGCGGAGTGGGGGGCGCAGCGGATCAAGGGATTGTCGCTGCGGACGGCGGTGGCGCACTTCGTACGGAAAGCGTTCTCGCGCCGCAAGCCCGCCGGGGACATCGCGCAAAAGGGGACGGAGACCTCGCTGATCGAGAAGTTCCTGTACCCCAAGCTGGGGCCGGGGCAGTTGTGGGAGCATGTGGCGGGGATGGTCGAGGAGCAGGGAGGGGAGATTG
>CAXUHL010000242.1:0-4619 GCA_964250745.1 uncultured Acidobacteriaceae bacterium | reverse complement strand
TCCTTGCGCCGCGCCAAGATCAGCGCCCTCGGCACCTACGTCCCGCCCCGCATCCTCACCAACGCCGACCTGGAAACCATGGTGGAAACCACCAACGAGTGGATTCTCGAGCGCACCGGCATCCGCGAGCGCCACCTGGTCGACCCCGGCGTGGCCACCAGCGACCTGGCCGTCGGCGCGGCCCGGCGCTGCCTCGCCGAGCGCGGTCTCACGCCGGACGACGTCGAAGTGATCATCGTCGCCACCGTCAGCCCGGACATGCCGTTCCCCGCCACAGCCTGCATCGTGCAGGAGAAGCTGGGCGCGCGCCACGCCTGGGGCTTCGACCTGGGCGCGGCTTGCTCGGGCTTCCTGTACGCGCTCCAGGTCGGCGCGAAGCTGGTCGAGTCCGGCGCGCACGACCGCGTCATGGTGATCGGCGCGGACACCATGAGCTCCATCATCGACTACACCGACCGCAGCACCTGCATCCTGTTCGGCGACGGCGCGGGTGCCATTCTCATTGAGCCCGCGGCCGGCAACGAAACCGGCTTGATGGACTACGCGCACGAGATCGACGGCTCCGGCGCGGGCGCGCTCTACATGCCGGCCGGCGGCAGCCTGCGCCCGGCCTCGGCTGCCACCGTCGCGGCCAAGCAGCACTTTGTCCACCAGGAAGGGCAAACGGTGTACAAGTTCGCCGTCAAAAAGATGGCCGAGATCACCGAAGCGCTGCTCGCGCGCAACGGGCTCACCGGGGCGGACCTGGCCTGCTTCATCCCGCACCAGGCCAACCGGCGCATCATCGAATCGACCGCGCAGCGCCTGGGCATGCCGCTGGACCGGGTGACGATCAACATCGACCGCTACGGCAACACCACCGCCGCCACCGTGCCCCTGGCCATGGCGACCGCCCGGGAAGCGGGCAAGCTGCGCAAGGGCGACCGCATCCTGCTCGCCAGCGTGGGCGCGGGCTTTACCGCGGGCGCGACACTGCTGCGCTGGGAGCTGGACTGAGGCAGTTCTCGAGCGGCTGTGCCTCTCTCAGATTTGACTCCGCGCGGCTTTTTTTGACGGAAAAGCGGCGTCTGAACACGGCTTTTCGGTCTGCGTCGACTGGAAAACTGCTTCAGGGGCGCTCTGATCAAGGGTCATCGTGAGCAAAGCGAAAGACCCGCTTTCCCCCGAGTCGGAGCGAAAGCAGGTCCTTCGTCGCTACGCTGCTCAGGATGACCCTTGGTTTCGTAGTTGAGAAGAATTCCTTAGTCGCCTAAGCCGCCGCGGTCGCGCCCTTTGCGCTTTGCGCACGCCAACCGCGCACCTGCTTGCGGTACTGAAAGAAGCCGAATACGATTGCCGCCACCAGCAGCACGAAAAACGCGACCAGGATGGGCGTGGACCACCTGGCCAGGTACTGGTCCCACCAGTGCAGCACGCGCCGTCCATAGGTGGCTCCCAGCCAGGCCACCAGGCCGTACCGCGCCCCGCGCGCCAGCGTAAAGGCCGACAAAAACTGTACCCGCGTCGCCCCCAGGGCACCCGCCCCCAGCAAAAGCGGCATCAGCGGAACCGGCGGCGGCGCGATGGCTGCCCCGGCGATGGTCGCGAACCCGTGGCCGCGCATCCACCGATTGACCAGCTTGACCATGCGCCGCGGCACGAAGTGGGTCAGCATCGCTTCGCCGCCCTTCTGCCCGGCCTTCCAGGTGGTGTAGCCGCCCAGCACGCTCGCGGCGATGGCCAGCCCGGCCAGCCCCCACGGGTGCGAACCCGTCTGCGCGCACAGGAGCAGCAGCAGCAGGTCGCCCGAGCCCGGCAGCGGCAGAGGGATAATCGCCGCGTCGAGCAGGGCCACCACGAACAGCCCCGGCATGCCCAGATGGATGAGCCAGGGCGGCACGTGCGGGCCGCCGGGGGGCGCGGCGAAAAGGAGCAGCAGGCTGAGCGTGAGCAGGTTCATGGGCCCTTACTAGGAAGCACTTTGTTCCCCAAACGTCTGTGCCGCGATGAAAGGGCTTAACGCGCCCATTCGATCCGAGGCAGGGAAGGAAACAGCCCGAGCGCCGCGCCTTCCTGAAAGAACCGGTCCACCCCCTCGACGGCCTCCTCGCCGAGGAAGTAACGAATGTTGTGTCGCAGATAGGTGTCCACGGTGGCCTCCCGCAGGTCGAGCCGGGGGGCCCATTCCAAAACGAGCTCGGGCAGGTGCCGCAGCCCGGCCGCCCGCGAGCCGTCCAGGTCCGCCTGCACCCGGTCGCGCTCCCCTCGGGTAAGCCGGCCCCAGGCATCGGCCCGCACCGCCCAGAACGCCGAAACCCAGGCGGTTCCGGTCGCGCCATGCCAGGCCTGCGCCAGGTCGACGTAGCGCAGGTGCTCGCCGGTTCTCGCCAGGCGGGCATCGCGGTCGCGCAGCGCCCACAACGCCGGGTCGCCGATCAACACCGCCGCGTCCGCCTCCCCGAGCATCGCGTCGAGGTGCGGGGGCCGGTCGAGAAAGGCCGGCGCGCGCTTCCAGAAACGGCGAAACAGAATCTGTGTGTACGCGGCCGTGGTGCGGGAGCTCGCGTCCAGCGCCACCGTCCCGACGCGGTCGAGCTCCGCTTGGGTTGGTGCGTCCAAGTCGGGCTCCTCGCCCGCGCGACCCTCGCCCCGCAGCACCAGCAGGAGCGACCGGATTGAACCCAGCGAGGCGATGGTGCCGCCGGGCAGGACGAGCAGGCCGGGCGTGGTCGCGTAGGCCCCGGTCGGGATCAGGCCCAGGTCCGCCTTGCCTTCGGCCAGGGCCTGGGCGCAGCGGGCCGGGGTCATGCGCTCGATCGCGTAGAGCTCCCCGAGCCGCGCGGACGCCGGAAGGTGCTCGAAGTCCCACATCAGCGGGGCCGGGTTCAGGTAGTCGATCGCCGCCATGCGCAGCTTCACGAGGGAGCGGTCCGGAACGCCCGCAGCCACACCGGGGCCGTCGTGGCCACCAGCGCCAGGGCCTGCACCCCGAGTAGCGCGGGCTCCGGCGGCAGGAGGGCGTACGCGCACCAGGCGAGCGCGATCCAGAACGCCATGTTGGCCGAAGCAGCCAGGTATACCCAGTTCGCGAAGCGGTGCTGGTCGCCCCCGAAGCTCATCTGCTCGACCGGCGGATAGGGCACGGCCATGCGCCACCCGCTGAGCCGCAGCAGCACCACCGGGGCGACGTTCAAAACCAGCACCAAGCCGATCCAGCAGGGAAGTGCCCAGGGCAGGCCGCCGTAGTGGGCGAAAACCACCAGCGTGACCGCCACGGTAACCAGCACGTTGAGGGTCGCGCCCGCGTGCACCGCGGGCGGGAACCGCCCCATGTCGCCCAGGCGATTCATCGCATCGAGCGGTTTGGTCGGCGGCAGCGAAAAGCTCGGCATGGCGGGGCTCCCTCCCCATACACTGTAGCCGAGGCGGAGGTGGACCGATGGCAACCAAGGAAGCGGCACGCAACGTACTGGGCAACGCGCTTGAAACCTGCGGTAAGGACCCGATGACCGGCTTTTACCGCACCGGCTGCTGCGAAACCGGGCCGGACGACTTCGGCGTCCACGTGGTGTGCGCGGTGATGACGGACGAGTTTCTGCAGTTTTCGAAGTCGCGCGGCAATGACCTGATCACCCCGCGCCCGGGCTTCGCCGGGTTGAAGGCGGGCGACCCCTGGTGCCTGTGCGTGATGCGCTGGGCTGAAGCGGAACGGCACGGGACGGCCCCGCCGATCGTGCTCGCGGCCACGCACCAGGCGACGCTCGAAGTGGTGTCGCTCGAAACCCTGATGCCGTATGCGCTGGACCGGGAGATGGTGGGTTAACTCAGGACAAACAGATCGGGATAAATTTGCGATTTTACGCTGACCAAGTTAACTTAGCACTGTCAAGGGAGGTCGTCATGAACACATCCACGATCTTTGAAGCGAAAACTCACTTGTCCGAGCTCGTGCGGAAGGCACAAGCTGGGGAAACAGTCGTCATCACGTCTGGGCGCGAGAAAACGCCCGTCGTGAAGCTTGTACCTGTTCAGGCTTTCAAGCCGAAACGGCTCGGAGTCATGGAAACTCCCGGTTTTGTTCTCGGGCCCGGTTTTTGGGAGCCGCTTCCCGAAGAGGAGTTGCGCCTTTGGGAGGGTGAGGGCGAGTGACGGTCCTGCTCGACACCTGCGTGGTCCTTTGGGCAACGCTCGGGACGGCGAACCTAACACGCACGGCGGCCGGCATCATCGCCGATGAAAAGCACACCATTCTCGTTTCCGCCGTGACTGCCTGGGAGATCGCGACAAAGGTGCGTTCGGGCAAGATGCCGGAAGCGGAAAAGCTGGAAGGCGTTTTCCTCGAGAAGATGAGAGAAGCCGGGTATGCTTTGCTTGCCATCAGGCCCGAAGACGCCTTGCGTGCGGGCCGCCTTCCCGGTCCGCATCGCGATCCATTCGATCGGATGCTGGCCGCGCAGGCCCTCGCGGCCGACATACCCATCCTGAGCAATGACGAAGCACTCGATCAATTCGGCGTGCGCCGCGTCTGGTAAAGCGCGTTCACGGTACTTTGGTGACGTTGTCCGCTCGCGGATAGCGCGATAGCCTCCGGGAAAGATCACGCCCCGAGGCCACCCGTCTGCCCCCCAGCAAGTCCACCC
>CAXUHL010000241.1:0-4705 GCA_964250745.1 uncultured Acidobacteriaceae bacterium | reverse complement strand
GGTTCCCCACAGCGACCCGTCGTCCCGCCGCACCACCGTGTTCACGGCGCCGATCGCCGCGGTCAGCGGGTCCACCATGTCGAGCCGCGGCAGCAGGCTCACCTTCCAGGGCATGGTCACGCTGAGCCCAGCCAAAGGCAGCCCGCGCGCGAAGCGGAGCAGGTCGTCGAGCGCGGTGGTGTGCAGCGGAAGGTACACGGCATCGACCCCGGCCGCGCGAAACGCCGCGTTGTGCATCGCGGGCGAAAGCGAGTGGGTCACCGGGTTGCCGGCGACGCCGTAGACCCTCGTCGCCGCGCTCAACGCCCCGGCCCGGTACTCCTCTTCAAATACGCGCGTCGGAACCTGCCCCGCCGCCGTCGGTTCACCCTCGCCCGCGGCACCGAAGGTCCACAACCCGCCCGCGCGCGGCCCCAGCACCCGGCTCGGCAGTCCGGGGAGGCCCATGCACATGCCCACTACCGGCACCTGCGTTGCGCTCGCCGCGACAAACTGCAGCATGGCGAGGTTGTCGGCGAGTCCTTCGGCGGTCGAAACCACCTTGTAGACTGCCGCGCCCGCGGGCCCGCCCAGATCCCGCAGTCTCGCCAGTGTGCCTGAAAGGTCCAACGTCCTCTTGAAGTCATGGGCGCTCACGACGAGCGCGGTCCCGGTCTGCGCGAGCCCGCGTCCAAAGACGCGCAGGTCCTCCGGCGCGGCTGCCTCCAGGGACTCCAGTTCTAAATCGACCAGCGCGGCCCCTGTCGAGGCAGCCCGGAGCAGCAGCGCGCATTGCTCCCCGACCGAACCCGTAAATGCGCCGCCCCCGGCCTGCCTGCGACAGGTCGCCAGCACGGTGGCCCCGGGATGGCGGGTGTGAAAGTCGAGCAGGACAGCCGGACCCAGATGCGGCTCCCCAAGAGCATCGAGCCGAAACTCAAGGAAGGAACTCCGCTCTACTTCCTCGGTTGCGAGGCGAAGCAGGCTTTCCGGCTCCCTGGCCATGAGCGCGGTACAGACCGTCCGGGGAAGCTGGGAAGGGAGGCTCACGAAAGAGGGCCGGGCAGTAAAATCGCTTTCTTGCGTGGACTCGCGCACCTTGATGCTAGCCGGAAGCCGCCGGGGAGTAAACCGCCTGCGAGTCAATTGCTTCAAGGCTTGGGCTGCATCTCAGGGCCGAAGGAGACGGCATGGCGGAAGGAACGGCTTTTTACACCGAGGAACGAACCTTTTGGCACTCGACGGGGGTGCAGGCGCTGTTCTTTCCGATCGGTGAGTGGGTGGAACCGCCGGAGGGAACCTACGGGGCGGATACGCCGGCATCGAAGCGGCGCTTTCTCAACCTGCTGCATGTTTCCGGACTGGCGGATACACTCCTGCTTCCCAGGGCGCGGGCGGCGAGCTACGAAGATCTGGCGCGGGTGCACACGCGGAAGTATCTCGACGAGTTCAAGCGGGTAAGCGACGCGGGCGGCGGGGATCTCGGCTCGCTGGCACCCTTCGGCAAGGGCGGCTTCGAGATCGCGTCGGTTTCGGCGGGCCTGGCGGTGGCTGCCGTCGCGGATGTCGCGGCGGGCAAAATCCGGAACGGGTATGCGCTTTGCCGTCCGTCGGGGCACCACTGCGGGCCGGATACGCCGATGGCGTTTACGCTGCTCGCCAACATCGCGATCGCGCTCGAGGCGGCACGGGCGAGGCATGGAGTAGGGCGCATTGCCGTGGTGGACTGGGATGTGCATCACGGAAACGGAACGCAGCTCATCTACATCCACGACCCCGATACGTTGACGATCTCGCTCCATCAGGACCGCTGTCTGGCTCCGGGCCAACTGCTGGAAGCGAGTCAGCCCGGCGCTCGCGGGGCGGGGGCCAACCTGAATGTGCCTTTGCCGCCGGGAAGCGGGCATGCGGCTTATCTCCATGCGATGGAGCGGGTGGTAGTGCCGGCGCTGCGGGCTTTCAAGCCGGAGTTGATCGTGGTGGCGAGCGGGCTCGACGCGAACGCGGTGGACCCGCTGGCCAGGATGCTGCTGCACTCGGATTCTTTCAGGTTGATGACGCGCATGGTGATGGAGGCGGCGGAGGACTTATGTGGAAGCAGGGTTGCGATGGTGCACGAGGGCGGGTACGCGGAGGCCTATGTGCCGTTCTGCGGGCTCGCGATCATGGAGGAATTGGCGGGGCGGAGGAGTGCCGCCGCAGACCCGGCGCTGGAGATTTTCAAGGGTTGGCAGCCGGACGACCGATTCAATAAGTTCGCGGGGGCGGTGGTGGAGGAGATCGCCTCGGGCTTCGGCTTGTGAGGCAGAAACGGTCTGCCCGCGCACCCGCATGCGGTCTAATAAGGAACATGGAACCGACCGTCGAGCTTTCCCCCTCGCCTGAGCAGCAGATTCACCCCTGGACCGTCCCCACCCCCGAAGCCCTGGAAGCCTGGGTCCGCGGCGCGCTCCGCCGCCACATGATGCTGGTCGCCGACGTGAGCGCCGAGGGCGCTCCGCGCACCACGGAAACCGCCCTGCGCCATTACGACGACGCCGTCGCGATCCTGAGCGCGACCGGCTCTCAGCTCGGTCTGTTGAACAGCGTGCACCCCGACCGCGATGTGCGCGACGCGGCCCAGGCGCAGATCCAGAACGTCGCGCAGGCCGGCGTAGCCATCGGTCTCAACCGCGAGGTGTACGCGGCCTTGAGTGAGGTTCCGCTCGACGACGCCGACCTTGCGACCCGCCACTACCTGGAACGCACCCTGTTGAGCTACCGGCTCGCCGGCGTGGACCGCGACGACGCGACCCGCGACAAGCTGCGCGCGCTCCAGGAGCGGGCTACCGTGCTCGCGCTCACCTTCGGCCGCAACGTGCAGGAAAGCGTCGGCACCGTCATGGTGGAGGACGCGGGCGAGCTCGCCGGGCTGCCCGAGGATTACCGCGCGAGCCACACCCCGGACGAGAATGGCAAGATCGTCCTGACCACCGCCTTTCCCGACTACCTGCCCGTCATGACTTTTGCCGAGAACGCCGGGCTCCGCCACCGTATGTTCTTGGCCTACCAGACGCGCGCTTACCCGCAAAACGTTCCCGTGCTTCAGGAATTGCTGGCGATCCGCCGGGAGATCGCGACCCTGCTCGGCTTCCCGACCTGGGCCGACCTGGCGACGGCCGACCAGATGATGGAGTCGTCCGAGAACATGCAGGCGTTTATCGACGAGCTGGACCGGGCCACCCGCGACGGGGCCGAGCGCGAGTACGCGGCGGTGCTCGTCTTTGCGCGCGCGCACGGCCTCGCCGAAGGCGGCAACATCGACGCAGCGAGCCGGGGCTTCTGGCTCGAACAGTACCGCCGGTCGGAGTTCCACTTCGACTCCCAGGACGTCCGGCCCTACTTTCCCTATGCCGCGGTCCAGTCCGGTGTTCTTTCGCTTGTGGAAGAGCTGTTTCGCGTCCGCTTCGCGCCCGTCGAGGACGCCGATGTGTGGCACGAGGACGTGACCACCTGGGATGTGTTCGACGCGCGCCTTTCTGAAGGGGAAGGGACCGACCGCCATCTGGGCCGCTTCTACCTCGACATGCACCCTCGCGAGGGCAAGGACAAGTGGTTTTCGGCCGCGCCTCTTATCCCCGGCGTACACGGGGTGCGCGCGCCCGAGGCCGCGCTGATCTGCAACTTCGCCCAGCCGAAGGAGGGCGACCCGGCCCTGCTCCAGCACTCCGACGTGACCACGTTTCTGCATGAATTCGGCCACCTGATGCACGCCATTCTGGGCGGGCAGCAGGCCTGGGCGGGCGTCAGCGGCATCGCAACCGAGGGCGACTTCGTCGAGGTCCCCTCGCAGATGCTGGAGGAGTTCTTCCGCGACCCCGCGCTGCTGGCACGCTTCGCCCGCCACCACGAGACCGGCGAGCCGATCCCCACCGAGCTGGTGCAGCGCATGAACAAGGCCGGCGCGTTCGGCCGCGCCGACGCCATTCGGACGCAGCTGTTCTATACCTCCTACTCGCTCGACACGCATCGGCTCGACCCCGCCGGTTTGGACGACTCCGGACTTGAACGGCTGCTCAAGGACGATTACCGGCGCTTCCTGCCCTACGAGTGGGTCGACGGCAACCGCCTGTACGCCAGCTTCACCCACCTCACCGGCTACTCGTCGAATTACTACACCTATATGTATGACAAGGTGATCGCGCTCGACTTCTTCCGCGAGTTCGCCGCAAACGACTTGCTCGCCGAAGCCGTCACCGACCGCTACCGCGAGGAGGTTCTGGCCCCCGGCGGTTCGAAGCCGGGCAGGGAACTCGTCCGCGCCTTTCTGGGCCGCGAGCAGAGCCCGGAAGCCTTTACGGATTGGCTGGAGGAGGCGATTCCTCGGTAACCTCGATGGCTCGGCTCAGTGGCGTGAGCTCGAGCGTCGCGCCGCGCAGCCACACGATCTCGCCCTGCCACTCCAGCACGGGCCATCCGGCGCGGGCGGGTGGCGCAATGCCGAGCCGTTCCAGAACCTCCTTGACCCGCTTGGGCGCGCCGGAGGAGTGACGCAGGCGAACCCGGTCGCCGGGTCGAGCGGCGCGCAGGGTGGCCGGCGGCGCGGGTTCGCTGCCCGTGTAGCCGATGCGGAGGGTCACGCCCAGGCCGCCGACCTCGCCGAGCTGTTCGCCGGCGAGGGCTGCGGGCTGGGAAGCCTTCGAGCCGGCCGGCTCGCGGACGAAGCGCAGCTCCCGCGCGGTGCGCT
>CAXUHL010000240.1:0-4711 GCA_964250745.1 uncultured Acidobacteriaceae bacterium | reverse complement strand
CGCCCCGCTTCCACCGCCAGGCAGCGCGCCCCAGCCGCCGCCATCGCCTCCACCGTCGCGAGGCCGACGACCGGCACGTCGAAACGCAGATCCTGCTTCGGCTTGGCCACCTTGACCACGGTCAGGCTGCGGTTCAGGAAGCCTCCGGCGTCCGCGCTCACCAGCATGCCGGCCCGCGCGATCGCCGCATTCGTGCCTTCCATGGCCTCCACCGCGACACAGGCCCCGCTGGCCACCACCACCGTTTGCCCGATGTCGAAGCCGGCGATACCGAACGCCACGCCGCGCCCGTACTCGATATCGGCTCGCTCCTCGGGCGAGGGCGCGCGCGCGGTTAGCACGCCGTCGGGCGCGAGCAGAGGGTCGAGAAACGCGGTGGACGCGATCAGCTCGATGCCCTCGTCGCCCAGAACCTTCGCCACCGCGCCCAGCAGCATGTCGGTGTTTTTGGTCCGGAGCGAGAGCAGCAGCTTGGCCAGACGCCAGTCCGGGCGGATGCCCGAGAAGATCTGCTTGTGCCGGACCTGGCCCGCCATGACCGCGCGTCGAACGCCCGCGCGCTGGAAGGTCTCGATCAGGCGCGAAAGCTCGCCCAGTGACAGCCAGATCACCTCCACGCCGGCCCCCGCCCGCGCGTCCATCTCAGGGTCGGTTTCCTCACGGATCGCGGCGACCACGACGTCGAGCCCTTCGGCTCGCGCCGCGTCAAGCAGCAGAAACGGGAAGCGCCCGTTGCCGGCGATCAGACCCAGTTTCATTTCAGGATCCCGCGCTCCGAGTCCTCGATGAAGCCGAGCAGGTACGCCACATCCTCGGACGGGGCGCCCTCCCGGCGCAGCTGCGCGACGGCCTGGGACGTGTTCATGCGCCCGGCCAGCAGCAGCCGGAACGCATGGTGGAGGGCCCGGAGCCGGTCGGGCCCAAAGCCCCGCCGCTGGAGACCGACCTTGTTGATGCTGTACGCGTGGGTTTCGCGCTTGGCGCTGGTGAGCGAGAACGGCAGCACGTCCTGCGTGATGGTGGTGCCGCCGCCCACGTAGCTGTAGCGGCCGATGCGGCAGAACTGGTGCACCGGGCACAGCGCGCCGACCACCGCGTACTCCTCCACCGTGACGTGGCCGGCGAGGGTTGCCGCGTTGGCCAGGATGCAGCCGTCGCCGATCACCGAGTCGTGCCCGATGTGGGCGTAGGCCATGATGAGGCAGTCCGAGCCGACCCGCGTCATGCCGCCGCCGCCGGCGGTGCCGCGCGAGATGGTCACGTACTCGCGGATGTCGTTGCGGTCGCCCAGCGTGAGCCCGGTGGGCTCGCCCGCGTACTTCAGGTCTTGCGGCGGGACCCCGACGGCGCAGAAAGGCGCGAATCGGTTGCGATCGCCGGCTGTGAGATGCCCGTCGAGCACCACATGCGACACCAGCACGCACTGCTCGCCGAGCACCACATCCGGCCCGACGGTGCAGAACGGGCCCACCGTGCAGGAGGCCGGTACGACCGCCCCCTCGGCCACGATCGCCGTCGCGTGGACGCTCACTCCGCCGCGACCGCCTGGGCGTCGCCCGCTCCGGTCAGGTCCGGCGCTTCCGGGTCCGCTACCAGCTTGGGCTTGGCCGCGAGCGACGGGGCCGCGCCGCCCTCGCGCTTGACCAGCTGGCAGGTCACGGTGGCCTCGCACACCAGCTTGCCGTCCACGCGGATCGCGCCTTCGAGCCGCACCGCGCGCGACCGCAGGTTCAGCACTTTCGCCTCGATCTCGAGCACGTCGCCCGGCACCACCGGCCGGCGAAACTTCGCCTTGTCGACCCCGGTAAACAGCATCAGGGTGTCCTGCGGGCGCTCGAAGTCGAGCAGGATCAGGATGCCGCCGGCCTGCGCGATCGCTTCGACCTGCAGGACGCCCGGCATGATGGGGTAGCCGGGGAAGTGGCCCTCGAAAAACGGCTCGTTAATGGTGACGCATTTGCGCGCGAGAATGCGCTCGCGCGGTGTGACCTCGAGCACGCGGTCGATAAGCAGAAACGGGTAGCGATGGGGAAGAAGCGCCATGACGGCGGCAATGTCGTACGGAGTCTTTTCCATGTGGAGGGGTGAATGCCTTCGCCTGTTAATTCTTAATTTTCAACTCCTGGTCCCGCCCGATTATAAAGTGCCGCGCGCGCCGATTCGCCGCGCCTCCTCGGCCCGGTCCGCGACGGGCGGGTGCGAGAAGGTCCACCACACCACGAACCGGTTCGGGGCCGGATCTTCGAGCCATGCCCGGCCCAGGCGGTTGAAATCCTCAACTTCAATGCGCGCGGCATCCGGCAGCAGCCGCCCCAGCGTTTTCTGCCCGTAAACATCGGCGGCATGCTCTTCCGTTCGGCTGAACGCGTTGAACGCCGGCGCGGCCAGGAACTCGAGCGCGACCGCCAGCAGCAGCAGCAGCGGCAGCGCGGCCCAGTCCGCCTGGTCGGGGATGCGCCACCGCTCCCCGCCCCGGCGCGCGACCGCCCGCAGCAGCCACGCAAGCATTGCCAGGAGCACGAAGCTGAGCGCGGCGGAGAACGCGATGCCCTTGGGGATGTGCCCGAGCACGTAGTGGCCCTGCTCGTGCGCGTAGATAGCCAGGATCTCGTCCCGCGGGACCTTCGCGAGCGTCGTGTCCCAGACGACGATGCGCTCCGACCCGCCGATGCCGGTCACGTACGCGTTCATGCCGGTCGAGCGGCGGCTCGCGTCCTCGACGAACATCCGGCTCGCCGGAATCTGCAGACCGCCCAGCCGCGCTACTTGCTGCAGGCGCGCGACCAGCGCGGAGTCCTGCTTCGCGAGCGGGGTAAAGGTGTTGAAAAGCGGGTCAATCGCGAGCGGGGCCAGGTACACCCCCAGCACCACGAACGGCTGCGCCAGCGCCCAGAACCAAACCCACCATAGTCTGGGACTGCGCCGCAACAGCGCAAACAACCCTGCGACGACCAGCGTGCCGATCGCGAGCGAGAGCGCCTCGCCCAGCAGCCAGTCGCGCGTCCACGGCCCCCAGCGCTCGATGGACAACCCATACCGCAATGCGGCCTGGTGTCCAAGGATCGCGCCCGGCAGGCCGAGGATCGCGAGCATCAGGAGCCAACCGGCCGCGACCGCAAACCCGCGCACGACCGACCGCCCCGCCCATTGCCCCGCGCGCCGGCCTACCCGGGCCCGCAGCAGCAGGCCGAGTGCGAGCAGCGTCCAGGCCGTCCCGCCGAAGTACAGCCACGCGTGCAGCGCCGAGAGCGCCCGCGCTTTGGCCAGCAGCTCCGGCGGCAGCGTGTAGGCGGGCGCGAGGACGGCGAGGAGTTCCATACGTGCGAGCATACGGAATCCGCTTTGCTATCGCTCCGCCCAGCGCACCCCGCTTAGCCCCGCGCAGCGCTCCAGCAGCTGCTCCTGCACATCCATCTCGCGGGCCACGGGATTGGCCGCGCGCGGGGCCATGTGGTACCAGTGCTCGCCGCTTACCCGGGTCCGGGCGTCCTCGCTCACGGCCAGCCAGGCCTGCGTCCGCGGCCCGGCTTCCAAGTCGCCCGAGGCGCGCGGGCCGCCCATCTTGGTCGCCACCCAGCCCGGCTCGACCGAATTAGCGAGCACCCCCTGCCACCGCCGCGCAGCCGCGAAGGCCAGCAGCGTGCAGTGCAGCTTCGTCTCCGAATATGCCTTGTTGCCGTTCCACGTCCGCCGCTCCCACAGCAGGTCGTCGAGCCCCGCGCCCACGCGCCGGTGCAGCTCGGAGCTGATGTAGACCAGCCGCTTCGGGCGCTGTATCAGCCCGGTGAGCATATACGGCGCGAGCGTGTTGACCTGGAAGACCGCGGGCAGCCCATCCTCGGTCAGCTCCCGCCGCTTTTCCTTGTAGCCGACAGCCGCGTTGTGGATCACCGCGTCGAACGCGCCCATCCCGTTCGCCGCCTCGGCCACGCCGCGCACTTGCGCGAGCGACGCGAAGTCGCCCACAACCACATCCTCCGCCCCCGGGACGGCCGCCATGGCCTCCCGGCCTCGGGCCTCGCTTCGCGCGTGGAGCACGACCCGGTGCCCGTCCGCGACCAGCAATCGCGCCGCCATGCGCCCCAGCCCATCCGACGAACCTGTGATGAAGATCCTTGCCATCGCGTACCTCTCATATGCAAAGATGCCTGCGAGACCAGGAGGTCCGCCCGTATTCCCGTACCCTCCATTTACGCCGTCACCGTCCGTGCCACCGGCAAGCTCGTATGCCCGCGCGTGCTCGTCGCCAACGGCTTCGCGGCCCGCACCCGCGGCCTGCTCGGGCGGTCCTCGCTTGTCGACGAGGGGCTCTGGCTCGACCCTTCGCAAGGCGTGCACACCTTCGGCATGCGCTTCCCGATCGACGTGGTCGCGCTCGACCGGGACCGCCGGGTCATCGCGGTCGCCGCGCGCGTGCCGCCGTGGCGGGTCGCTGGCTTGTCGCTGCGGACCCGCTCCGTCCTCGAACTGCCGGCGGGAGCTATCGCCCTCGCCGGGATCGTCGAAGGCGACTTCCTCGACTTCCAACACGCGCGATGAGTACGAGTCACTAAGTGCAAAGGAGCACCCATGCAGTCCAGCCACGCCCTGCTCGCCTTGTTTCTCTGCCCGTTCGCGGTGCACGCGCAAGCGCCCGCTCTGCCGCAAGCACTCGCCGCCGCGCGCTACCCCTTGCAGCTCACCGGGCAAGGCTTCTCCGGCCCCGGTGCCC
>CAXUHL010000239.1:0-4718 GCA_964250745.1 uncultured Acidobacteriaceae bacterium | reverse complement strand
ACACGTCGCCCTCTCAAGGCGAAGAGTTCGGGTTCGATCCCCGATGGCGCTACCATCCAAACTTACAGATTACGGTCGAAGCAGGCGGCGTGAATGACCAGCACGAGCGCCAGTCCTGCGGCCAGGCCGACAAAGGGCCAGGCGGCGCGGGGAAGTCCGAGTTCCTTGGGGATGGGGCGGGCGGCATATGTGCTCATACCGCCGATGATACCGCCGCGAGGGCTGCCGGCGCTGGGAAACCCGCTGAGCCGTTTTGAGCGTGCCGGGCCAACCCCGGTTCTCCGCCCCGGATCTAAGTAAAGCGGAGGAACTGGAATGAACGACGATAAAATCAAGGGCGCGTTTCAGAAGATCGGCGGGCACGTGGAGGAAGCGGCGGGCGCGCTGGTCGGCGACCACGACCTGAAGGATGCCGGGCGCGAGGACCAGATCAAGGGCGGGGCGCGCGAGGCCTGGGGCAACGTCAAGGACGCGGGCAATGCGCTGATCGACAAGGCCAAGGCCGCGAAGTACGATGCCGAGGCGAAATCGGACCGGGCGGAGGCATTCGATCGAGACCACGACACGACCGGCAGGATTTAAGAATCGAAGGTCGGCTTGCAAAAGGGGCGGGTGCCTGAGAAGCCCGCCCTTTTTGCCTATGCGGCGGCCTGAAGTGGAGGCAGCTCCGACCGGTAGCGAAGCATGAGCCAGACGAGCTTGCGGGCGGCCCAGTAGCGGGGTACGTATGCGGCGGGAGCCGAGAAGCAGCGGAACAGCCAGCCCAGTCCGGTTTTGTCGGCCCAGGTGGGGATATGGACCTGGTCGCCGGACAGAAACGCGATGGCGGCCCCGATGCAGTGGATCGCGGGAAGGTAGCCGAGCCGGCGCTTGAGGTAGAGACCCAAACGCTCCTGCGTGCCGCCGCCGACCGTGACCACCACATGCTTGTAGCGGTGGGCGCGCATCTTGGCCAGCAGCGCTTCGTCCTCGATCTCGCCCTTGTATAGCGGGGCCATGTAGATGTCGCGCTCGTCGATCGCGATTCCGACGCTCGCGAGCCATTCGAGGTTGGTGCGGGCGCTTTTAGGGCTGGCCATGATCCAAAGGGTGTTGCCGGGCTTGCGCACGTCCGGCTCTTCCAATAGCTCCTTCAGGTATTCGAGGCCGGAAACGCGAGGAACGCGGTGAGAGCTGATCAGATTCCAGATCAGGACCATGAAGGCGCTGTCGGTGATGGCCAGGTCGGCGTGGAGCAGGGCTTCGCGGTAATCGGGGTTGGTCGGCAGGTCCTTGAGCGCCGGTGCCGCCGGCACGACGAGCAGCCCGCCGCCGCGCATGCGATCGATGGTTTCGCGCGCGGTGCCGAGGAAGAAGTCGACCCCGAGGATGCGTTGGGTGTCCGCGTGGGCGGCGGGCGCGGCTTCAGTCGTTACCATGGCGAACCTTTCCATCGTGCGAACGTCGGCATGCTCAGTGTACCGGCAGTTCACGCCCGAGCATGAATCCAGCGAGAACCCTCACTCGTAGTAGATGCGTCAACTACGCCGGCACGGTGTGAAATCTCACCGAGGCGTTCGTTTGCGAACATCGCGACCAACAGCAGGTCTTGGCGGCGAACCGGCACGGTGACGGTCACGGCGAAAGGCACGATCGGGTCGAAGCTTCAGGAGCTCCGGCCGGATTTCCAGGCGCACTTGCAGCGCAAACGGCGGAAGAAGCGGCTGCGGCAACCGTGAAGTACAGCTCTCTCCAGAGCATTCAGGTCTGCGCAAGCTAAAAAGGGTCATCCTGAGCGGAGAGAAGAACCTAACACGCTGAAAACAGATCCCTCGTCATGCCGCTCCTCTGCCTCGCCCCGATCCACGCGCAAAGGGCCACAAGTCGCCATGGGCGCTAAATCCCCAGCCGCTTGACCTCGTCGTTGTAGTACTTCCTGTACAGGATGTTCCACTCCTGGGTGCCTTCGAGGATGATCTTGCGCTGGGAGCTGATCTTGAGCCGGGCGGCCTGGTCGATGCGCATCTCCTCGGCAAGCAGGGTTTGCAGGTAGTTGCGGGCTTCCTTGCGGATGGTATCGCGGTCTTCCTGGAACTCGACCTCGTCGATCGTCGCCAGGGTATCGGCGACGGCGTGGGCCAGCTTGTTGACTTTGTCGGGCGAAATCCTCACAGGACCACCTTATATTTGCGCACCAGCTGCTGCTTGACCTTCTTAAACATCTCGCCGTACTCAGCGCCGGAGCGGCGCATGTCCTCCTGGATCTGCTCGAGGATGACGCGGACCTCGTCGTTGATGCGGTCTTCGAGCGAGAGCTCGTCGAGAATGGCGGCGGAAACGCGTTCTTCGGCAGCCCGGAACTGGGCGGTTTTGATGAGCCTGGCGTCGACCAGGTGCTGGACGGTCTTGCGTCCGAGATAGCCGACGTATTCACGGGAAAATATCATGCGTTGGAGGCGAGTCTAGCATACGGAGCGGGCCCAAGAACGGGCTCGCGCGCGGGCCGGGAACCTGCGAAAATAGCGTCCATGGCGACGGATAACCTGCACGGGCTGAAGGACGACATGGTGGCTTTCCTTTCCGGCCACGGGCTGCGGCAGTTCCCCGGCTACGTGGGCGACGACGTGCCCACGGTTCTGTGGGAGGACGACGAGGACCCGGATGGCTGGAAGCGGCTGGTGGAAACGGCAAAGGCGGCGGGGGTTCCCTTCCTGACGCTGAGCGACGTCAGAATCACCAAGGACGAGCTCGACGGAATGCTGGAGCAGCTGCGCGAGCAGAACTTCCCCGACGAGGAAGCCCCGGAGTTCGACGAGGTGGCTTCGCTGCGCCGGTACGCGGGTAAGGTCGGCTTCGTGCAGCTGGGGTTCGTGCACCAGGGCGTCGCGTTCGTGCACGAAACCTCGACCGAGTGGTATGAGCGGTACGAGGAGCTGCTGGAAGCGATGGACGCTTACGGCATGGGGCCCGTGGCCTTCGACGAGGATGAGGACGCCTGAGCGCCGGTCAGCGCAAGCGTTGGATCTTTCCGGAAGCTGAGCCCGGTTGCGCCGGGACGTTGGCGCCGGGGCTGATGGTTCCGCTCGCGGCGGCGGAGCTGCTGGCCGGGCGCGGCATCCGCACGGTCGAGGAGGGGCGCTCGTTTCTGCACCCGCATGTGGGGCAGCTGCATGACCCATTCACGATGCACGGGATGGTCGAGGCGGTCGCGCGGTTGAGCGCGGCGGTCGCGGCGCGCGAGCCGGTGCTGATCTACGGCGACTACGACGTAGATGGGACCACTGCCGTGGTGCTCTTGAAGACGGCGATCGAGCGCCTGGGTGGTGTGGTGCGGTTCCACGTCCCGCACCGGCTGCGCGAGGGTTACGGCATGCAGCGCGAGGTGCTCGCGCGGGCCGCGGCGGAGGGCGTGCGGCTGGTGGTGAGCGTGGACACGGGCATCCGGGCGTTTGCCGCGGCGGACGCGGCTGCGGAGCTGGGCCTGGACCTGATCGTGACCGACCACCACTTGCCCGACGGGCAGCTGCCGCGCGCCCTCGCGGTGCTGAACCCCAACCAGCCGGGGTGCGTCTACGCGTGCAAGGGGCTGTGCGGGGCGGGGGTGGCGTTCAAGCTCTCGCAGGCGCTGCTGGAAGCCCACGCGACCGACGAGGATGGCCGGAGCCGTTTGCGTACGAAAATACTGCCGTCGTTTCTGAAGATGCTGGCCATCGCGACCGTGGCCGACGCGGTCCCGCTGACGGGCGAGAACCGGGCGATCGTCGCGCTGGGGCTGGCCGCCTTGCGAGAGCCGGCGAGCCCGGGGCTGCGGGCGCTGCTGCGGGTGGCGCAGCTGGACCCGCAAAAGAAACGGCTGAGCGCGATGGACGTGGGCTTCCGCCTGGGGCCGAGGATCAACGCTGCGGGGCGCATGGACGTGGCGAGCGAGGTCGTCGAGCTGTTCACGACGCGCGACCGCGCCCGGGCGGACGAGCTGGCCGCCAAGCTGGACCGCCTGAACACCGACCGGCGCGAGACCGAGGCGGGGGCGCTCAAGGCGGTGCTGCTGCGCGCGGCCGAGCCGGAGTTCGAGGCGGCCCGCTGCCTGGTGGTGGACGGGGAGGGCTGGCACCGGGGGGTGATCGGCATCCTGGCCTCCCGGGTGGTGGAGACGGCGGGCAAACCGTCGGTGGTGATCGCGGTCGAGGACGGGGAGGCCCACGGGTCGGGCCGTTCGGTCGAGGGTTTCCATTTGTTGCAGGCGCTGGAAAGCTGCGCGGAGCTGTTCACGCGCTTCGGCGGGCACGCGCACGCGGTAGGTTTTTCGCTGCCGGCCTCGCGCGTCGGCGAGCTGCGGGCGCGCCTGGTGGCGTACGCGGCGGAGCATGTGGGGGACGAGATGCTGGTGCCGCCGGTGCAGTGCGACGGGGAGCTGAGCCTGGAACACGTGACCCCGGCCCTGTACCGGGCGGTGTGGATGATGGAGCCGTTCGGGATGAGCAACCCGGAACCGTGCTTCGCCGCGTACCGGGTCGAGCTCGAAGCAGAGCCGCGCCTGATGAAGGAGCGCCACGCGAAGCTGCAGCTGGGGCTGGGCGCGGCGCGGCTCCAGGCGCTGGGTTGGGGCTGGGCGGAGCGCGTGGGGCAGATGAAGTTGAGACAGGGCGACCGGCTGGACCTGGTGTACCGTTTGCGGGAAAACGAACACCCGGAGTACGGCGGGCTGGAGTTGGAGATCGTGGACCTGCGTAGGGCGGAGG
>CAXUHL010000238.1:0-4740 GCA_964250745.1 uncultured Acidobacteriaceae bacterium | reverse complement strand
GCCCGCAGGTGGAAAAGCTCGACAAGCCGGACATGCCCTGGGTCACCGACATCTATAAGCGCGACCTGGATGTGACCAAGTACAACGTGCCGTTCCTGCTGCACCCCTACGTGGCGCTCTACTCCACGCGCGGCTGCCCGGCGCAGTGCACCTTTTGCCTGTGGCCGCAGACGCTCTCCGGCCATGCCTGGCGCAAGCGCTCCACCGACGATGTGGCGGCCGAGATGGCTCACGCCAAACAGCTCTTCCCCGAGGTCAAGGAGTTCTTCTTCGACGACGATACCTTCAACATCCAGAAGGCGCGCACCATCGAGCTGTGCGAGAAGCTCAAGCCGCTCGGCCTTACCTGGTCCTGCACCTCACGCGTGACCACGGACCGCGACACCCTCAAGGCCATGAAGGAAGCCGGCTGCCGCTTGCTGATCGTCGGTTTCGAGTCGGGCGATCCGCAGATCCTCAAGAACATCAAGAAGGGCGCAACCGTGCAGCGCGCGCGCGACTTCGTCAAGGACTGCCACGATCTCGGCCTCACCATCCACGGCGACTTCATCCTCGGCCTGCCCGGCGAGACCAGGGAGTCGATCCGCAACACCATCAACTTCGCCAAGCAGCTCGATGTCGAGACCATCCAGGTTTCGATCGCGCACGCCTTCCCCGGCACCGAGTTCTTCGACTACGCCAAGCAGCACGGCTTCATCACCAACGAGTCGAAGATGGTCGACGAGGGCGGCCATCAGCTGGCGCACATCGAGTACCCCGGCCTGCCGACCGAGTACGTGCTCGAGATGGTGCACCGGTTCTACGACGAGTATTACTTCCGCCCCAAGGCGGCGTGGCGCGTCGTGTCGAAGGCGATCGTGAACCGCGACCTGCCCCGACTCTACGTCGAAGCGAAATCCTTCCTCAAGCTCCGCTCGGAGCGCAACAAGATTGTGAAGGACAGCAAGACCAAGAAGGCCGGGGAAGCGCGGGAGGCGGTCGGCGCGGGCGCTTAGCGGCGTTCCGCCTTTTGCAGCATGGCCAACAACGCATTGACCCCGGGGCGCGCAGCCCAGCTGCTCACGGTCGCGCTGACCGCGCCGCTCGGCGACACGCTGCTGGCCGCGGGCATGCGGCATGTGCCGCCCGTCTCGCTCACCCACCCGCTCGGCATCGTCGCCGCAGTGCTCAACCCCCTGGTGGCTTCCGGCATTGCGCTTCTGATCGGCTTTTTTGTGTCCTACACGTCCGCCCTGGCCTGGGCCGACCTTACCTTCGTGCTCCCCGTCACCTCCGTCGGCAACGTGCTCATCGCCGTGCTCTCCCGCTTCGTTCTGCACGAGCAGATCAGCCCGTCCCGCTGGCTGGGCATCCTGCTCATCACCGCCGGGGTCGGCTTCGTCGCGGGCGGCGAACCGTCTACGGAACGCCCCCCGGCTTTCCCTCGAAACGAAGCGCCGGTCCCACGCTCCGCGAAGGCTCATGACTAGCCCGCATTACGCGACCGGCTGGCCCGTCGCGGGCATGATCGCCGCCGTTGTGATCTTCGCCACCGCCGGCGACCTCCTCCTCGCTTCCGCAATGCGCCGGCTCGACTTCGACGCGCTCCGGGCCCGCGCCGGCATCCCCGGCGCGATCCGGGCCGCGCTCGGTTCGTGGCGGTTCGCGGGCGGCGTCGCCGGCATGACTTGCGCCTTCTTCGCCCTGCTCTACGCGCTCTCGCACGCCGACGTCAGCCTGGTCGCGCCCGCCTCCGCCTCGCTCACCTTCGTCACCAACGCGTTCGCCGCCAAGTTCCTGCTGCACGAAAACGTGGACCGCCGCCGCTGGGCGGCGGCGGTGTTCGTGTGCCTGGGCGTGGCTCTGCTCACGCGCTAGGCCCACACTTCCTTTTTCCCATCGAGCGCGCGATCCAGGTACGTCGCCGCCGAGATCAGCGCCATGTGCGTCAGCGCTTGAGGAAAGTTGCCCAGGTGCTCGCCGCTCGAGCCCAGCTGCTCGGAGTACAAGCCGAGGTGGTTGGCGTAGCCCAGCATCTTGTCGAAGCGCAGGCGCGCCTTGTCGAGCTGCCCCGCGCGGGCCATGCACTCGATCAGCCAGAAGGAGCACGCGGTAAAGCTGCCCTCGTTGCCTTCGAGCCCGTCCGTACCCGCGGGGTAGCGGAAGACCAGGCTGTCCTCACCCAGCTCCTCCTCGATGCGGCGCATGGTCGAAAGCCAGCGCGGGTCGGTCGGGCTGATGTAACGCAGCATCGGCATCAGCAGCAGCGAGCCATCTACGTCCCGCTCGCCCCGCGCCATCACAAACGAGTCGAGCTCCGCGTTCCAGAAGTTGTCGACGATGTCGTTGTCAATCTCCCGGCGAATGTTGCGCCACTCCACGAGCGGGGCGTCCAGCGAGCGTTTGTCCGCGAGACGAATGACCCGGTCGAACGCCACCCAGCACATAAGCCGCGAGTGGAGCAGGTGCTTGGCGCCGTCGCGGATCTCCCAGATGCCCTGGTCGGGCCGGTTCCAGTTCGCGCCCAGCCACTCCATGATGCGGATTGCCCGGCGCCAGCCGTCCTTCGATACGCTGTCCCCGTACTTGTTCGAAAGATACAGCGCATCCATGATCTCGCCGTAGATGTCGAGCTGCAGCTGCTCGTTGGCCTTGTTGCCGACGCGCACGGGCCTGGACCCCTTGTAGCCCGCCAGGTGGTCGAGCTCGCTCTCGTCGAGGTCGCTGGAGCCGTCGAGCCGATACATGATGCGCAAGGGGCCGTTTTCGGCGAAGTCACCGTTGAGCCCGTCGACCAGACGCGCGCGCATCCAGCTGGTGTACGCTTTTACCTCGCTTGAAAGCCCCAGCCGGATGAGCGCGTAGAGGGAAAACGACGAGTCGCGCAGCCAGGCGTAGCGGTAGTCCCAGTTGCGTTGGCCGCCCGCTTCCTCCGGCAAGCCGAAGGTCGCCGCGGCGATGTTGGACCCGTGCTCGCTTGAGGTGAGGGCCTTGAGCACGAACGCCGAGCGGTTGACGATTTCGCGCCAGCGGCCCTTGTAGACCGACTGCGCGATCCACTTGCGCCAGTAGGCGACGGAATCGTCGAAGCAAGTGTTGACCCTGTTTTCCCGCAGCGATTCCGCCCCGCCGACCTCCTCGCGGGCGACCTCGCCGAAGGCGAACGAGGCGTTCTCCCCCTGCCCCAGCGTGAACTCGGCGCGCGCATCCTGCCCATCGATCGTGAGCGGGACCGTCGCGTACAACGCCATGGCCTCGCACACGCCGCCCTCGGGCCGGAAGCAGACGGCATCGCCTTCCATGCACGCTTCGTGGCGGGCGCGGGCGTAGTTGAACCGCGGCGCGCACACGACCTTGAAGCGCACCGAGCCCTTGATGACGCGGATGGACCGGATGATCTGGTGCGCATAGGCCGGCTCTCCTTCTTCCGTGCCGGAGACGGGCATGAAGTCGGTGATCTCGGCCACGCCGTCGTCGGACAAAAGGCGCGTGAGCAGGATATTTGTGTCCGGCAGGTAGAGCTGCTTGTAGCGCACCTCCTGCTGCGGCTCGATGCGGAACGCGCCGCCTTTCTCCGAATCGAGCAGCGCGGCGAAGACAGTGGGCGAGTCGAAGTGCGGGAAGCAGAAGAAATCGATCGTGGCGTCGAGCGCCACGATAGCGGCCGAGCGCATGTTGCCGATGATGCCGTGGTTCTCGATGAGCTGGTTGCTGCTGGGCGAAGACGGCACTGTTTGTCCTTGAAGGGGCGGTTAGAAGAAGCGCATCAGCCCGCGCGGGGGCAGGTCCGGGACCAGGAAGCGCTCGCGCCCGCCGGTGACGGCCTCGGCCGCGAGAAACCCCGACCGTGCCGCGCCTTCCATGGTCGCGGGCCAGCCCGTGTCGGTCCAGTCGCCGGCGAGGAAGAGGCCGGGCCAGGCGGTGCGCTGGGCGGGCCGGTGCGCGTCCAGGCCGGGCGGCACGGCGAAAGTCGCGCGCACCTCCTTGGTCACGACGGACTTGAGCAGCACGGCCTCACGGACGGCCGGGAAAAACAGCGCCAGCTCCCGCACGGCCAGCTCGACGATCGCGCGCTGACTCATGCCGACGAGGTCGCGGGCCACGCTGATGACCAGCTCCAGCCGGCTCCCCTTCGTCTCTCGCTTGCCGCCGAGTTTGTCGCGCTGGTACATCCACTGAATGGTCGTGTCCAGCAGCACCGCATGGGGCAGCTCGGTAATCTCGCGGTCGAACCACAGGTGGACGCCCACGAGCGGCACGTGCTCGAACCGGGCCATGGATGCGGCGAGGGCGTCCCGCGCCGGGCCTTCCGGCAGCTGCGGGATGAGTTTGCCGGTCGCCTCGAACGGCAGTGCGAGCACGACGTTGTCGAACCGCTCCCCATCCACCCGCCACCCGCACTCCGCCTGCTCCAGAGCGTCCACGGGCGTCCGCAGCCGCATCACGCCTCCGCGCGCCTGGATGTACGCCGCCGCCCCGGCGTACATCTCCGAAAGCGGCAGCAGCGGCACCCCGATGCGGCCGGCCTCGGCTGAGTTGAGGAACGACTCGCGCAGGACCTTGCCCGCGTAGTGGACGGAAACCCGGTCGAGCGAGTCGTTTAGGGCGGAGGCGAGAATGGGTTCCCAAAACCGTTTGAGCGCGCCGGGGGTTTGCTCGTGGCGCTCGGCCCAGGCCTGGAAGGTTTCGCCGCCGGGCAGGTCCTGCGGGTACCCGCCGAAGAACTGCCGCAGCCCTCGTGCAATGGCGCGCTTGTCGTCG
>CAXUHL010000237.1:0-4770 GCA_964250745.1 uncultured Acidobacteriaceae bacterium | reverse complement strand
GGCGCTGGCGCGTTTGGCGCGCGCGGGGCTGAAGGTGGTCGCGCTCGAGGCCGGATCCTTCCTGGAGCCGCACGAATACGCTTCCGACGAGACGGCACAAAGCTACCTGTACTGGCTGGACGAGCGGATCACGGACGGGGCGAACCCGGTGGCGTTCGGGAAGAACAATTCCGGGATAGGAGTTGGGGGCTCGACGCTGCATTGGGGGGCATATGTGCCCCGGCCGGCGCCGCAGACCTTCAAGCTGCGGAGCGAGTTCGGCGTGGCGGTGGACTGGCCGGTGGATTACGAGGCGATGCGGCCCTACTACGAGGAGGTGGAGCGATTTATCGGGGTGTCCGGTCCGCAGGACTACCTGTGGGAGCCGGGGCGCAAGTACCCTTTGCCGCCGCTGCCGCTGAACGCGCCGGCGGAACTGATGCAGCGCGGGTGCGCGGAGGTGGGCTTGCGGACCTCGCCGGCCCCGCTGGCAGCGGTGAGCGGGGCGTACTCCGGCCCCCATGCGGACTATCCGGAGCGCGCGGCGTGCGTGAACCGCGGGTATTGCCACCAGGGCTGCCGCAACGGGGCCAAGGCTTCGATGGACGTAACCTTTCTGCCCGCGGCGGTGCGGGCCGGGGCGGAGATTCGCTCCGAAGCGTTCGTCACAGACCTGGAGCGGGACGCCCAAGGCAAGATCACGGCGGTAGTGTACGAACAGGGTGGCGAAACGAAGCGCCAGCGGTGCGCGGCGGTGATTTTGTCGGCGGGGACGATCGAGTCGGCGCGGTTGTTGTTGCGACTAGGCCTGGCGAACAGCTCCGGGCAGGTGGGGCGCAACTTCATGGCGCACCCTTCGACGCAAATCTGGGGCACCTTCGGTGAGGACACGCGGCCGTATAAGGGCTTCCCGGCGTCGCTGATCACGGAAGACCCGATGCGCCCGGCGGACGCGGATTTCGCGAGCGGGTACCTGATCCAGAGCTACGGGATCATGCCGGTGACCTGGGCGGAGTCGGTGGCGCGCGGGCGCGGGATGTGGGGCGCGGAGCTGCTGCGCTACCTGCAGTGCTACCCGAACATCGCCGGAATGGGTATCAGCGGTGACTGCCTGCCGCACGAGGGGAACTTCGTCGAGCTTTCGGACGAGCTGGATGGGCGCGGGCTGCCCAAGCCGTTCGTACACTTCTCGGCGGGGGAGAACGAGAACCGGATGATGGCGCACGCGACCAAGTTGATGCGGGAAATCTGGACGGCGGCCGGCGCGACGGACTTGTGGACACTGAACCGGTTCGCGCACCAGATCGGGACCTGCCGGATGGGGGCGGACCCTCAGACGTCGGTGGTGGACCCGTTCGGGCGGTCGCACGATATCGAGAACCTGTGGATCAGCGACAACTCGACGTTCCCGA
This sequence comes from uncultured Acidobacteriaceae bacterium, assembly GCA_964250745.1. GTDB lineage: Bacteria > Acidobacteriota > Terriglobia > Terriglobales > Acidobacteriaceae > EB88. The sequence continues at coordinate 3,379 of CAXUHL010000237.1, read as the reverse complement.
CCGCCCAGCCGAGCAATCCGGCGTTGACCATTATGGCCCTCAGCCTGCGGACGGCGGATGCGTTTTTAGGGCGGGTGTGAGCAGGCCGGCGGGCATGGCCCTCAGCCTGCGGACGGCGGATGCGTTTTTGGGAAGCAAGGAGCTGAGACCCCCTGCGCGGGAGGCGGCCACTTCGTGGCGAGTATTTTCAGGGCATTGTGCCGGCGGTGGTTTGGGACTACCCCATCGGTTTGGGTTACTTCCTTTCACGTAAAATTCACCTGCCGTCCACCACCATCGTCCTTCGCGGATGCGAGAAAGATGCTGGAGGCACCACCCAGCATGAAAACCTTCGGCGTTCTCACAGCCGCTTTATCCCTCGCCGCCGCCGCGACGACGGCGCTGCCCGCGCAGACCGCGCCGGCCCCGCACCCCAGGCGCAACATCATCATCTTCGTCGCGGACGGGCTGCGGCACGACTCCGTGAACCCGACGGACGCGCCGACGCTGCTGGCCGCTCGAGTGTTCGGGACCCACTTCGCCAACAGCCACTCGCTGTTCCCGACGTTCACGACGCCGAATGCCTCGGCGATCGCGACGGGGCACCTGCTGGGCGACACCGGCGACTTCTCGAACACGATCTACGGAGGCTACCCGATCTTCGAGTCGGGCAACTTCGGGCAGCTCCCCGGGACGGTGACGCCCTTCGTGGAGAACGATCCGGTCCTGGCGGATCTGAACGGGCGCTACAACGGCGATTGGCTGAATGAGGAGTCGCTGATGGCGCTGGCCCGGGCGAACGGGTACAACACCGCGTCGATCGGCAAGGTGGGGCCGGTGGCGATCCAGGATGTGTCGCAGCTGCGGGCAAGCGGTGCCGGCTTCGCGCCGACGCAGACGATCTTCGTGGACGACGCGACGGGCTCGGCGGCGGGGATCCCTCTGAGCGCGGCGGTGCAGGCGGCGTACGCGCGCGCGGGGCTGCCGACGACGGCGCCGACGCGGTCGAACGGGGCGGGGGCGACCTCGCAGGGGAACAACGGCTTTTCCGGCAACAATCAGACGCCGGGAACGCTGGCGGCCAACACCACGCAGCAGAACTACTTCGCGAACACGGTCACGCAGGTGCTGCCGCAGCTGCTGGGCGGGGACAAGCCGTTCGTGCTGATGTTCTGGTCGCGGGATCCGGACGGCACGCAACACAACCAGGGCGACAGCCTCAACAAGCTGACGCCGGGCATCAACGGGCCGACCTCGAAGGCGGCGATTAAAAATGCGGACAACGACCTGCTCCAGATCGCGAGCTTCGTGGCGGCGTTCCCGGAGGTGGCGGCCAACACGGACCTGTTCGTGACCTCGGACCACGGATTCGCGACGATCTCGAAGCACGAAGTGGACGCGACGGGGACTGCGACCAAGGCGTATGCCTCGACCTTTACGTACAAGGACGCGACGGGCCGGCAGGAGGTGAACGCGGGCTTTCTGCCGCCGGGCTTCCTGGCGATCGACTTGGCGCATGCGTTGAACCTGCCGCTGTTCGACCCGGACAGCCAGATCGCGTCGGGGACCGGTAAGGCGTACGAACCGGTGAACCCGACGATCGCGCAGCAGACGGCGACAGTGCGGCAGCGGCCGGCGGCGGGCGACGGGTTGATCGGCGGGACGGGCGCGATCCAGGACAAGACGGACGCGCGGGTGGTGGTGGCGGCGAATGGCGGCTCCGACCTGGTGTACGTACCGGCGGGCGACTACCAGACGGTGCGCCGCGTGGCGGACTTCTTGGTGGCGCAGGACTACACGGGTTCGGTGTTCGTGGACGACCAGTACGGGCCGATCCCGGGGACGCTCCCGCTGTCGTCGATCGGGCTGGTGGGGACGGCGCAGACGCCGCGTCCGTCGATCGCGATCTCGTTCAAGACGTTCTATCTACAGCCGGGTAATCTGCTGTCGGCTGTGCAGATCGCGGATTCCGGCCTGCAGGAAGGGCAGGGCATGCACGGGTCGATCGCGCGGGACAATACCTTCAACAACATGGCGGCCTACGGGCCCGACTTCAAGATGGGCTTCACCGACAGTGCGCCGGTGTCGAACGCGGACATCGCCCGAACCTTCGCTTATTTAATGGGAACGCCGCAGGAGGACAACGGCGGGCAGGTAGGCCGGGTGCTGACCGAGGCACTGGTGGGCGGGCCGGCGACGGTGAGCTCCACGTCCGCGACCAAGGCTTCCGCCGCGACCGCGGCGGGGCTGGTCAACGTGCTGCACACGCAGTATGTGGGGACCGAGCGGTACTTCGACTCGGCCTGCATGGTGCCGGCGGAGGGCGCTACCCAAAACTGCGAGTAGAGCCGGTGTGAGACGAACCGAGGCGGCGCACGGGGGTGGACCCCTGCGCCGCCTTTTATGTTGGGCGCATAGACGACTGGCGGGCTCCGCGGCAAGGCGCGTAGGATGCCCACCATGGCAACCCGTCTTCGGCTTCGGAGTCGCGTGCCCGGTCCCTCGCGACTTCCATGGGAAACAATGAGCCTCCGCGCCGAAAGCGCTCACCCGACATCTTATAGATGTGAGGAATAACAATATGCCGAGCATGAGGGCTGTACTTTCGCTGGCCGCGCTGATGGTGCCCGTCGGCATGGTGTTGGGGCAGAATACGAACCCGGCCGCGCCGGGCACTGTGAACTACGTCGAAGGGCAGGTCGCGATCGACGGCAAGGCTGTGAACAAGGCCAACGCGGGCAAGACGGCCGTGGCCGAGGGCGGCACCCTCACGACCGGCAACGGCAAGGCGGAGATGCTGCTGACGCCGGGGGTGTTTCTGCGGATGGGCGCGAACAGCGCCGTGACCCTGGTGAAGCCGGACCTGACCCACACCGAGGTGGAGCTCCAGCGGGGCAAGGCGGACGTAGAGGTCGACCAGATCTACAAGCAGAACGACCTGCTGGTGGACCAGGACGGCCAGAAGGTGAAGCTGCTGCAGGACGGGCTGTACGCGTTCGATACGGAAGAGGGAACGCTGCAGGTGTTCAACGGCAAGGCCGCGGTGATGGCCGACGACGGCGACGGCGCAACCAGGGGGCAGACGGTGAAGGGCGGTCGCGAGCTGGCACTGAACGGCACGGACGCGAAGCCGGCGAAGTTCGACAAGAAAGCGGCCGAGGACGGGCTGTACGACTTCTCGAACCTGCGATCGAACTACCTGGGCGAGGCAAACGCGCAGCTGGCCGGGCAGTACCCGAATGGCAACGGGTTCGCGCCGGGCTGGGCATGGAACTCGGGGTTCGGGGGCTACACCTGGCTGCCGGGCGACGGGGCGTTCCTGAGCCCGTTCGGCTACGGGTTCTACTCACCGCTGGCGTTTTACGGCTTCGGCGGGTACCCGGGCTACTACGGCGGGTAC
>CAXUHL010000236.1:0-4790 GCA_964250745.1 uncultured Acidobacteriaceae bacterium | reverse complement strand
TCCTTGAGCAGCAGCGCGTTCGTGCACATATAGACGTACTTCTTGCGCGCGACCAGGCCGGCGACGATCTCGTCGATGCGCGGGTGCAGCAGCGGTTCGCCGCCGGGGATCGAAACCATCGGCGTCCCCGCCTCCTCAACCGCGTGGAAACACTCCTCCGGGGTCAGCTCCTGCTTGAGGATGTGGGCCGGGTACTGGATCTTGCCGCAGCCGGCGCAGGCCAGGTTGCAGCGGAACAGCGGCTCGAGCATGGTGACGAGCGGGAAGCGCTTTTTGCCGCTCCGGCGCTGCTTTAGGATGTAGGTGGCCACGGTCCAGGCCTGGGATATGGGTACTGCCATGATGTTTACCCTTCCTGCTGGTTCGGCTGCTTGGCTCGCGGCTCTTTGTTTTGCCGCTGAAGATTCGCGATGCGCATTCTCAGTATCTCGCTCTCAAGCCCGAGATTTGCTGCCTGAAGCATCTCGATCTGCTTCTTCCTTTCGGCTGCGGAAAGGTTTGCAGTCTCCATCATCTACTCATCTCCCCGCTCCATCGCCTTCTTGTACGTCGTCAGCGCGAGTAGCGGGAAGTACTCCCGGTACTGGTGATACGCCAAATAGAACACCCGAGGAAAACCGGTCCCGGTGTAGATCGCCTGCTTCGTAGCGCCCTCGCCGGTCGACTCGTCCCAGCCGCCCTCAGGGGTTTGCCGCTCCAAAAGCCAGCGCACACCTTTCGCGACGGAGTCCGACCGCTTGTCCCCGGCGGCCAGCAGCCCCAGCACCGCCCAGGCCGTCTGCGAGGGCGTGCTCGGCCCCACCCCGCGCGTGTCCGGCTCGTCGTAGGAGCGGCAGCTCTCGCCCCATCCCCCGTCGGCATTCTGCACCATGCGGATCCACTCGGCGGCCTGCTGGATCTCCGGCTCGTGATTCCACACGCCCATCGACTCGAGGCCCCGCAGGACCAAAAACGTCCCGTACAGGTAGTTCACGCCCCAGCGCCCGAACCACGACCCGTCCGGCTCCTGCTCACTCAGAATGAACCGGATGGCCCGGTCCACCCGCTTGTCCGCCCGGGTGTAGCCGTAGATCGACAGCGTTTCGAGCACGCGCCCCGTGATGTCCACCGTCGGCGGGTCCAGCATCGCGTTGTGGTCGGCAAACGGGATGTGCTCAAAGATCATCTTGTCGTTGTCTTTGTCGAACGACGCCCAGCCGCCGTTGCGGCACTGCATGGCGAAGATCCACTCGATCGCCCGCCGGCTCACGTCGTACTGGTAGCGCTCGCGCGGGTTGTCGACCTTGTTGAGCGCGAGGAGCACCTGCGCCGTGTCGTCCACGTCCGGGTACCACTCGTTGTTGAACTCGAAGTACCAGCCTCCGGGCTCGGTCCGCTTGACCTTTTCGGCCCAGTCGCCCTTGTGCCGGACTTCCTTGGACAGCATCCAGTCGGCCGCCTTCAGCAGGCGTGAGTCGTTTCGGTCGACACCGGCCTCGCCCAGCGCGAAAACGGCCTGCGCCGTGTCCCAAACGGGGGACATGCAGGGCTGCATCCGGAAGGTCGGGGCCGCATACCCGGAAGTACCCTCGGGTCCATCGATGCCCAGCCGTTCGAACTCGTCGAGCGCCCGGATCATCTGCGGGTCGTCGAGCGAGTAGCCCAGCCAGCGCAGCGCGATCATCGCGTTCAACATGGCGGGGTAGATGGCACCGAGCCCGTCCGACATCTCCAGCCGCGCCAGCATCCACTGCTCGGCCTTTTTCAGCGCGACCTTGCGCAGCGGCCGCACGTGCACCCGCTCGAACCAGTGCGTCGCCCGGTCGGCCAGGAGGAAGAAGTTGCGCCAGGAAAATACTTTTTTGTCCCAGCGCAGGTGCAGGTCGGCGTTTTCGCGCCCCCCCACGAACAGCTCTTCGATGCCCTGTTCCGGGGCGATCTTCTTGAACGGCTTCTTCGCGTAGGCAATCGAAAGGGGAACGAGAATCGCCCGGGACCATGCACTGATCTCGTACACGTTGAAGTAGCACCAGTTCGGGAACAGCACGATCTCCGGCGGCACCGCCGGCACCGCGTCGTAGTCGTACTGGCCCATGAAGCAGAGATAGATCTTGGTGAAGGTATTGCACTCTACGACGCCGCCGTGGGCCAGGATCCACTCCCGCGCCTTCGTGAGGACAGGGTCATCGGCCGACCGGCCCATCAGCTTGCAGGCGAAGTAGCACTTGACCGAAAGCGAGATGTTGGAAGAGCCGCCCGGGTAAATCGACCAGCCGCCGTCCTCGTTCTGGTAGCGCAGCATCTCGGTCAGCGCTCGCTCGAGGCGGCCCGGCTCCCCGGTACCCAGCAGCATGTGGCCGAAGATGTAGTCGGCCTCGAGCATGGCGTCCGCTTCCAGCTCGCCGCACCAGAAACCCTCCGGGGCCTGCTTAGAGAAGATGTTGCCGCACGCGCGTCCAATCGCCTCGCGCACCCCCGCCAGCGCTACATCGAGCCGCCCGTAGCGCAACTTCGCTTCCCCGGTCTCCTGTTGTGGGTATGCACTCATCGCGTCGTTATAAGACTCAGCTGCTCCGCGTTCGGTTTCAAAACGGGTTAACGGGCCGGCTGCGCCGCGGCGGCCTGGGCGATCTCCGGCGGCAGCCCGAACCGCACGTTTTCCGGCATCACCTCGATCTCTTCCGCGCCGCCGTAGCCGCGGCTAGCCAGGAAGTCCACTACGCCCTCGACCAGGATCTCCGGCGCGGACGCCCCGGCGGTCACCGCCACCGTCGCGACCCCCTCCAGCCACTCCGGGCGGATATCCTCCGCCTTGTCGATCAGGTAGCTTTGCGTGCTCAGGTTCTGCGACACCTCGACCAGGCGGTTCGAGTTCGACGAGTTGGTCGAGCCCACCACCAGCACCAGATCGGCCTGGTGCGCGACGTTCTTCACCGCGACCTGCCGGTTCTCGGTCGCGTAGCAGATGTCCTGCGAGTGCGGCCCGGCGATCTTCGGAAACTTCTCCTTGAGCGCCTGGATGATGTCTCGCGCCTCGTCGAGCGACAACGTCGTCTGCGTCAGATAGGCCACGCGCTCGGGATTCGGGATTTCCAGCGCCTGCACCTCTTCGACTGTCGAAACCACCTGCGTTACGTCCGGCGCTTCGCCCAGCGTGCCCTCGATCTCGTCGTGGTCGCGATGGCCGATCAGCACCAGCGAGTAGCCCTGCTTGGCGAACTTGATCGCCTCCACGTGGACCTTGGTCACCAGCGGGCAGGTCGCATCGATCACCTTGAGCCGGCGCTGCTTCGAGTTCTCCCGCACCGCCGGGGAGACCCCGTGGGCCGAGTAAATGACCCGCGCGCCCTCCGGCACCTCCGCGATGTCGTCGACGAAGATCGCGCCCTTGCCCGCCAGCTCGTTGACCACGAAGCTGTTGTGCACGATCTCCTTGCGAACGTAAATCGGCGCCCCGAAGGTCTCGAGCGCGATGTTGACGATGTCGATGGCGCGGACGACCCCCGCGCAGAACCCGCGCGGCTTGAGCAGGAGGACGCGCTTGCTGCCGGGGGTTCGGGTCGGATTGAGCGAGATCTGGACGGTTGCGGCCATCCCTTGAGTATACCCGTCGGGGCTGCGGGGAAGCGAAAAAGTGCACCGGCATGGGTGCACTCGCGCGCCATCCACTGGCCTATACTCTCGACAGCGAGGCACCCATGGCCACTCCGACCCTTGTCTCTCTCGAGGAGTACCTCAGGACCGATTACCGGCCCGATGTCGAGTACATCGACGGCGAGCTGCGGCCCAAGCACACAAACCTGGAGGACAATCCTGTGGTCATGTGGGCGCATGTACGCCTTCAATCCCTGCTTTGTTCCTGGTTCGATCAGCACGAAGACGAGTGGGGCATCATCGGTGGCCCGGACGCGCGCACCCAGGTGTCCGAAAGCAAGATTCGGCTCCCGGACATCGTCATGATCCCCGCAGGCGACTCACCCGAGATCCTGGTCGCTCCGCCCCTGCTCGTCATCGAGATCGTCTCGCCGAGCAACACCTATAGTGAAATCCATGAGCGCATGCGCGACTACGCGGCCATGGGCGTGCCGAATCTTTGGATCATCGACCCGCAACAAAGGATCGCGTGCCAGCGGAGCGGCGAGGCATGGTTCGACGTGACCCGGCTCACCGTGCCGGATAGCCCGATTTATGTCGATGTCACGGCGCTGTTCAAACGGCTGGATAAGTACAAAGTCAAGATCTGAGAGCTCGTTGCGTGAAAGTCAGGAGCGGTCCACTCACGCAATCAGGTGGAGCGCCCGCGAGCCGTCTATGACGGTGGACGCAACCAGGTGATGATCGAAGGTCGCGAGCATCCCGCCTTTGGCACACGCCAAAGCGAGTAAGTAAGTGTCGGTGACCTGCGATGCATTCGAGAAACGAGTTTGATCGACGAATTTGGTATTCAGAAGGCTGATCTCGTCTTGCCAGAACACGTGACCGGGCAAAGCAACCAACCTCGCCATGAGCAGCGCCGCCTCTGCTGTTCCGGGGGAGTTCGGCCAGCGTTTATGCCCCAGTATGCGAATCAGACCGTCCTCGGTGAGCGTGCAGCTCGCCCAAGACCGCGCTCCCTTCGCGGCGAACCAGGCGTGGGCATGCTCGTGGCGAATGTGGGCCGGATCTACCAAGGCGGTCAAGACATTCACATCGAGCAGATACCGGCTCAGGGAAGCTCCTCGCCCAACTGCTTGACAAACTCCGTGGTCACCCGCAGGCTGTCGCGCGTCACTGACAAAATAGGTACCCCATTTCGCACTTTTTCTCCCGTG
>CAXUHL010000235.1:463-4820 GCA_964250745.1 uncultured Acidobacteriaceae bacterium | reverse complement strand
TTCGGGGCTGGCGGGGGTTGCGATCGGTTCCATGGAGAAAGCGGGAGCGGCCCGCAGGCAACAGGGTACCCTGAAACGGCTTTTCCTTGGGGATGCCTGTTGCAAGGCATTGCGAGGCGGGCTTCCATGGCAGAATAGGGCTGGTACAGCCGCCGCACCCCGCCTCTATGGATGAGGACAGGACATTCTTATTTTGTGTTGAAGGAGGTTGAGGTAGAGTCGGAGGAACAGAGCGGCGCAGCCGCCGATCAAACGACGACTCCGCCTGGAACAGCTCACGTTTCCCTTGCTTCCGGTCCCGCGGCCGGAAAGACGATCCGCAGAACGGGCAAAAGGCGCCAAGGGTTCAGATGGCCAGTTCAGAATTTATCCGGCGAAACGGAAGGGGAGACGCTGCCGCGCCCACCCCCCTGCGGCCCCTGAGCCAGCCTGCCCGCCAGGCCAGCCCGGCCGCGGCCGCCATCGCCCTGATGATGTTCAACGATGTGCTGGCGACGCTCGCGGCCTTCGTTTTCGCGGTGCTGATCCATGCTTTCGCCTTCAGTCGATCTTCGTTTCTGAGCGCGGTGCCCACCAGCCTGACGCCCCAGCCCGAAAACCTCTGGTATCTGTTCGGCTTCCTCCTGGTCCTGGTGTTCGTACTGCGGCGCTACGGGTTGTACAACGGCATACCCGCGCGCAGCGGGCTCCATGAGCAGCGGCTCATCGCGCAGGCCTGCCTTACCACCGGCGTGCTCCTGTGCGGGTGGCTGTACCTGATGCGCAACCTCGAGGTTTCGCGCACGCTGGTCATTATCATGGTCGCCACCACCATGGTCACGCTCGGGGTTCGGCGCGCGCTGTGGCGCACCGTGCGTCTGGCCCGGTACGCCAAGGGGGTCGAAACCCGCAATGTCGTCATCCTGGGCACCAACCGGCTTTCGATGGCCATCGGCCAACAGATCCAGGACGACGCGTTCCTCGGCTACCGGTTGTGCGGGTTTCTCGACGTTGCGGGCGGCGAAACCGCCGGGGTGCCGGCAGGGCAGATCCTGGGTACCATGGATCGCCTGCGCGAGCTGACCCGTCTGCACTTCATCGACGAGCTGGTCATCGCCGAGCCGTGCAGCGTGGAAACGGTGATCCACCTGCTCGAGCAGGCGCACGACGTCGAGCTCGACATCCGCGCGGTGGCCGGGTTCTACGTCGAGCTGGCGCAAAACGCGCCCATCGAATATCTGGGTGCCTACCCGGTCGTGGCGCTGCACCGGCGCAACCCGCGCACCATCGCTTTCCTGATGAAGCGCGTGGTCGACATCATCCTGTCGCTCGCGGCGCTCATGACGCTTTTCCCCATCATGCTGGTCATCGCGATCGCGGTGCTCGTGGACTCGCGCGGCCCGGTCTTTTACATCTCCGAGCGGATCGGCAAGCGCGGGCGCGTCTTTCCATGCTTCAAGTTCCGCACCATGGTGCGCGACGCGGAGGCGAAAAAGCGCGAGCTCGCGAAGCTGAACGAGCGCGACGGCATCCTGTTCAAGATATCCAAGGACCCGCGCGTCACCCGCGTGGGCCGCTACCTGCGCAAGTACTCGCTCGACGAGCTGCCGCAGTTCTTCAATGTGCTGCGCGGGGAGATGAGCATCGTCGGCCCGCGCCCGCCGATCGCGAGCGAAGTGGCCAAATACGCGCTTGAGCACTTCCGCCGTCTCGAAGTGCTGCCGGGCGTGACCGGGTTGTGGCAGGTGCAGGCGCGGTCCGATTCTTCATTTGCGCGCTATATCGCGCTCGACACCGCCTACGTCGAGAACTGGAGTTTCTGGCTCGACCTGAAGATCCTGGTTCGCACCGCGCGTGTCGTCATTCGGGGCACCGGCTCCTGAAGGCGCTTGCTCTAAGATAGAGAAGCAGCGTTGGAAGGAGAACATGTCCATGGCGAAACGTCGCGGCAACCCGAACTGGGGCAAGCCGGAGCCGATCGGCCCGGTCGTCCCCACCATCACCTCGTTTGAGCAGGTCGTCAAGGAGTTCAAGCTCACCCCCGACCAGTACGAGCGGTCCACGCGTCTCAGGGAGTGGGCCCGGCGCAACCGCAACTCCAAATACATCCCGGAAGCGCTGCTGGAAGCCTGGGGTTTCGAGATCGAGTCCACCCTGTAAGCTCTGACTTGCGTAAGAGGCCGCTCGCGGGCGGCCTTTCTTGTACCCGGAGCCGCCCTCTGATGAGCCCTTTCTGCACCGTCGAAGAAGCCCTGGACGAGTTCCGCGCCGGGCGCATGGTCGTCGTGGTCGACGACGAGGACCGTGAAAACGAGGGCGACCTGACCCTCGCGGCCGAGTTCGTAACGCCCGAGGCCATCAACTTCATGGCCAAGTTCGGCCGCGGGCTGATCTGCCTGACCCTGACCGAGGAGCGCGCCGACTATCTCCGGCTCGACCCGCAGGTGGCCGAGAACTCCTCGCGCTTCGGCACCGCGTTCACCATCTCTATTGAGGCCCGCGAGGGCGTGACCACGGGCATCTCCGCCGCGGACCGCGCCCACACCATCAAGGTCGCGCTCGATCCGGCTTCGACCGCCGCCGACCTCGCGCGGCCGGGACACGTCTTTCCCCTGCGGGCCCGCAAGGGCGGTGTGCTGGTCCGGGCAGGGCAAACCGAGGCCTCCGTCGACCTGGCCCGCATGGCCGGGCTCCAGTCCGCCGGGGTCATCTGCGAGATCATGAACGATGACGGGACCATGGCCCGGGTTCCCGATTTGGTTCGCTTCTGCGTCGAGCACGGGATGAAGATGCTGACCGTCGCCGAGCTGATCCGCTACCGGCTCCAACACGAGCGCTATATTGTCCGCATCGCCGAGGCGGCCCTGCCCACCGCGCACGGCGAGTTCCGCATGATCGCCTACGAGAGCGAGGTCCACGGCGGCGAAAGCCACCTGGCGCTGGTGCGGGGCGATGTCGCCCAGCCCGACGGAACGGACGCCCCCGTGCTGGTGCGCGTCCACTCGCACTGTCTCGCCGGCGAAGTCTTCGGCTCCGCGCTGTGCGACTGCCGGGGCTCGGTGGAGCGCTCGCTCGCGGCAATCGCCGAGGCCGGGCGGGGGGCGCTGGTTTACCTGCACAACGGCGGGCGCGGCTTCGACGTGGACCCGGCTCAAGCGCGCGCGCCCGGCTTGCCCGGAGCCATTCTGGTGCACCGCGACCAACGGGGGCCCGAGACCCACGAGGACCGCCACGGACGCATCCTGCGCCAGGTCGGCCTCGGCGGGCAAATCCTCTCGGATCTCGGCATTCGCCGCATCCGCCTGCTTTCGAACACGCGCACGCACGTGCCGGCGTTGCAGGGTTTTGGGGTGGAGATCGTCGAGCAGGTGCCGATCCCGGAGTGGGCCCCGACCGGGCGCTAGTTTTACCTGTGAAGATAGCCGCCGCACAGTAGCACCAGCTCCCGCCGCAGAAAGCTTTCTTCATCCAAGTGCAGAAAGCGAGGAACGATGAACGCATCGAGCAAGAAAGTCGCGCTGGTTACCGGCGCCAACAAGAGCATCGGCTACGAGGTCGCGAAAGGTCTGGCCCGTGCGGGCTGCACCGTATATTTGGGCGCGCGCAAGCCGGAAGCCGGCCGGCAGGCGGCGGAGACGCTCCGGGCAGAAAACCTCCGGGTTCATCCTCTCGAGCTCGACCTGCTCGACCGCGACACGATCCAGGCAGCCGCGGCGAGGATTGAAGCAGAGCAGGGCCGGCTCGACATCCTGGTCAACAACGCCGGCATCATCTCCGATTTCCGGGTGTCCTCGGCCATGGCGGACGGGCCTCCCAGCAAAGCATCCCTCGAGGGCGCGGAAAGGACGATGAAAACCAACTTTCTCGGCACGCTCGCCGTGACTCAGTCCATGCTGCCCCTGTTGCGGCGTTCCGACACCGGCCGCATCGTCAACGTGTCGAGCGACCTGGGCTCGATCACCGGCAACGCCGACCCCGACTGGAAGTACGCCGCAGTCAAGTTCCTCGGCTACTCGGCATCGAAGGCTGCGCTCAATATGCTCACCGCGCAGCTTGCGGTGGAGCTGCGCGAGGAGGGCATCAAGGTCAACAGCAGCAACCCCGGCTACACCAAGACCGATTTCAACAATCACCATGGAACCCAAACCGTCGAAGAGGGCGCGGCGGAGACGATCCGCCTGGCGCTCGACGGCCCGGACGGGCCGACCGGCGGCTACTTCGAGACCGGGGGCACACTGCCCTGGTAATGCCGGCTCCGCGGAGTTCATGAGAGATTCATGAGATTTGTCCAATCCGCTGCAATCCAAAGCCGGCCCCGGGGGGGGGGGGGGGGGGGGGGGGCGCGGCCGCGCCCCACACACCCCGCCCGCGGCCGCGG
>CAXUHL010000235.1:0-453 GCA_964250745.1 uncultured Acidobacteriaceae bacterium | reverse complement strand
GGTGCTTTGCCCTCATCCCCACCGCCCCCCCCCCCCCCCGCCGGGGGTGACTCCCAGGCGGCTGCCTTGCCCGAATGACCCAGCCGCGCCTCAAGGGAGCCCTTCATGAACAGCCTCATCGCCAGCCAGGAAGTTAAAAACGCAGCCGAACCGCGCCTGAACCGGCGCGGTTTTCTTTCCAGAGCCGGTCTGGCCGGAGCGGGCGTCGCCGCGGCGGGCCTGGCGCTCGCGAACCCGAAGCAGGCCTTCGGCCAGAGCGCGGCACCGGCAGGGGACTCCGTCAAGCAGATCCTTACCGCCGTGTTGGTCGCCGAGGACCTGGCCAGCACGTTTTACTACAACGCCCTGGTCGGCAAGGTGATCCAGGACCCGGCGCTCGCGGGCCCCGGCGGTACGGCGGTCAAGGTTTCCGCCGCCGGCAACGAAGGCAACGTCCAGTACCTGCGCGCCGCC
>CAXUHL010000234.1:0-4831 GCA_964250745.1 uncultured Acidobacteriaceae bacterium | reverse complement strand
GTTCGTGATGGTCGGGCTATGCGGGGGGTTCACCACGTTTTCCTCGTTCAGCCTGGAAACTTTCGATCTGCTGCGCGGCGGGGCGCTCGGGCGGGCGCTGGGCAACGTCGGGATCTCTGTCCTGCTGTGCCTGGCCGGGGTGGCGCTGGGGCACAGGCTGGCGCAGGTCGCGGCCCCGGTGCGGGCGGTCGCGGAAACGGCGGTGGAGGAGCAGGCGGGGTAGCGAACCCGCCCCTAGCTCCCGTACCCGTTTCCGCCCTGCGCGTAGTTGTGCAGATGGTCGCGAACGACGCGGTAGCACTCGCAGGACTTCTCCTCGAGCGCGGCACGGTTGCGGATTTGAATCTGGCTGCGCTGGTGCGCCAGGAGGCCATTCTCCGTGAAGCGGCCGATGGCCAGGGTCACGCTGGGCCGGCTGGAGCCGATCATCTGGGCGAGGAACTCCTGCGAAATCTGGAAGGTTTCGGCGTCCGCGCGATCGGCGCACAACAGCAGCCAGCGGGCGAACCGCTGGTCCAGGTCGTGCTTGGCATTGCAGGCAGCCGACTGCATGCACTGGATCAGCTGGGCCTGCACGTAGCGCAGGCACAAACGCTGGAAATCCGCGCCGCGCGCGAACTCCTCCCGCGCCAGATCGACCGGGCACATCCACCCGTGGCCGCCCAGCTGCATGTAGACGCGGTTGAGGCTGTAACGCGTGCCCATCATAGCGGAAACGCCGATAACCGACTCGTACCCGAACAGGCTGACCTCGACCTGCGAACCATCCTGGAGCATGCAGGTCATGGAGCCCAGACCCGACTCGAGAAAGAACAGGTTGCGGATGGGACGGCCCGGGGCTTCCATCTCCCGCCCGACCGCGAGCGGCACGGCCTTGAGCGCGAGGCGGGACGCCACCTCGACAGGCAGGTGGCGGAGAATGGTGTTTTTGTAAACGTGCGCGCGCTGGAGTGGGTTGGTCGACATGAGGGGATTCTGCGAAATCATGGCATTCGCCTCCCGTTCTCATATGTTAGACGCAATACAGAAGCGCGGTTTGGAGCGTACTTACATTTTCACTTCTTTTATGATAATGACGTTGTCGTTCCGCTTGCGGGAGTCGAAGAGGAACTCCGCCTCGTAGACCGCAAACTCCCCCGTGACGAAAGTGATGTGCAGCGCTTCCGGGGTGAAGTCGACGGCGGCGATCAGCGCAGGAGCGATGGGCTCTGGCATAAGTACCTCTCCATACAGTTATTCATTCGCCGCGGCCGGGGTCTGTGGGATATGCCACAGTCAGGCCCGATTCGGCCTGTAAGATAGGTGGGTATGCACGATTTGAGCCTTTTGCGGGGGAACCTGCCGCTGGTGGAGGCCGGCCTGCGCGCGCGGGGGCTGAATCCGGCCGCGGCGCTCGGCGATTTCCACCGCCTGGACGCGGACCGGCGCGCGCGCATCACCGAGGCCGAACGGCTGAAGGCCGAGCGCAACGGCCTGAGCGAGGAAGTGGCGCGGGCCCGCCGCGCCGGCGTGGACTCCGGGCCGATCGTGGACGAGGTGCGGCGGCTGAAGGCCGAGGGCGAAGCACTGGAGCATGTCGCGGGGGAGGCCGAGTCGGCGATGCGGGCGCTGCTGGCCGGGCTGCCGAACCTGCCCGCCGCGGACGTGCCGCCGGGGGCGGACGAGACCGCCAACGTCGAGGTGAAGCGCTGGGGGGCGGTGCCGTCCTTCGCGTTTGAGCCGCGCGGGCACTGGGAGATCGGCGAAGCGCTCGGCATCCTCGATTTGCCCCGGGCGGCCAAGCTCTCCGGGGCGCGCTTTTCCGTGCTGTGCGGCGCGGGCGCGCGCCTGGAGCGGGCGCTTGCGCAGTGGATGCTCGACGTGCAAACCCGCGAACACGGCTACCTGGAGATCGCGCCGCCGCTGATGGTGAACAGCAAGAGTTTGTTCGGGACGGGGCAGCTGCCGAAGTTCGCGGGGGACCTGTTCCGGTGCGGTGGGGAGTTCTCGGGCGAGCTCGAGGACAACGATCACTGGCTGATCCCGACCGCCGAGGTGCCGCTGACGAACCTGCTGCGGGACGAAATCATGAATTTGGAGGCGCTGCCGTTGTCGCTGACCGCTTGTACGCCGTGCTTCCGGTCCGAAGCCGGTTCGTACGGGCGCGACGTGCGCGGCATCATCCGGCAGCACCAGTTCACCAAGGTGGAGCTGGTGAAGTTCGCCCGCCCGGAGGAGAGCGCGGAGGCGCACGAGCGCATGACGCGCGACGCGGAAACGATCCTGGAGCGGTTGGAACTGCCCTACCGCCGGATGCTGCTGTGCGCGGGAGACATGGGCTTCTCGGCGGCGAAGACCTACGACCTGGAAGTGTGGCTGCCGGGGCAGGGGGCGTACCGGGAGATCTCGTCCGTGTCGAACTGCGAGGCGTTTCAGGCGCGGAGGGCGAACATCCGGTACAGGAACGCGCGCGGGAAAACGGAGTTGGTGCACACTTTAAACGGGTCGGGGCTGGCGGTGGGGCGAACGTGGGTGGCGGTGGTGGAGAACGGTCAGCAGGCGGACGGGCGAGTGCGGGTGCCGGAGGTATTGCGGCCGTACATGGGCGGGCTCGACACGATCGGCGTGGAAGCGGGGTTGCGGTGAACTTAGTCAAGAGTTATATCTTCTGGAAATACGAGCGGGGCAGCTTCCACTATGACGTCATGGTGACGCTGATTCTTTTATTTATCTTTGCCACGCCGCAGCTGTTCAACTACCGGGACCATCCCGTCGCGGATAACCTGTCGCCCTCGACGATCCTGGTCAAGCCGACCACCTCCGGCCTCATCTACGAGGTGCCTGCCGACGAGGTACACCCGGCCACGGGCGTGCTTGCGCGCGGGATGGAAGCGCCGCTCGCCCTGGCGATCGCGCCGGTGAGCGGGCCCATGGTAATCGACCACTGGGACGAATTGAAGGACGTGAGCGGCAGGGTGACGGCGTACAAGGTGTGGGCGCACCGGTAAATTTATGTAAAAAGGCCTGAACGAAAACGTGCGAAGTGCCGATAAGGAGAGTGCATGCGGTGGATGGTGTTGGTGCTCTTGATGACGGGGGCGGCGCGGGCGCAGGACCCGCAGCTCGCGAAGGTGCTCGCGCAGCTGGACGCGGCGTCGGC
Organism: uncultured Acidobacteriaceae bacterium; assembly: GCA_964250745.1. Taxonomy (GTDB): domain Bacteria; phylum Acidobacteriota; class Terriglobia; order Terriglobales; family Acidobacteriaceae; genus EB88. The sequence goes on along the minus strand of CAXUHL010000234.1, from coordinate 1,692 downwards.
GAAGTTCCAAAGCGCGCAGGCTTCGTTCCAGTGGGACCAGGTGACGGTCGCGGTGGACGAGCACGACGTGCAGGCGGGCAAGATCGCGTTCCAGCGCGGCGCGAAAGGCACCGCGATGGTGGCGCATGTGCTCACGGATAACGGCTCGCCCGCGCCGAAGGATGTTTTGTTCAAGGGCGGCGTGCTGAAGCTGTACCAGCCGGGGATCAAGCAGGAAACGGACTTCAACACGGGCGCGAACCGGTCGCAGTTCGAGAGCTTTTCGACGCTCGGGTTCGGCGGCAGCGGCAAGGATTTAGAGGCGAACTGGACCGTGAGTTACGAGGGCACGGAGACCGTCGATGGTGTGTCCGTCGCGAAGCTGGGACTGGTTCCGAAGAACGCGGGGCCGAACCCACTGTTTACCAGGGTGGAGATCTGGATCGACCCGGCGACGGCGACCTCGCGCAAACAGGTATTTACCGCGCCGGGCGGGGACAACCGGACCGCGACGTATACGAACATCGTGCTGAACAAGGCCCCGGAAAGCGCGTTCACGCTCAAGGTGCCTGGCGGGACGAGTATCGTTCGGAAGTGAGCCGGGCGAGCGCGAGGCCGCCCAGGACCAGAAGGACCGGGTAGCACTCGAGCGTGTAGCGGGGCTCCGGGGCCTCGATGGTCCAGAGCAGGGCGCAGCGGAGGAGGATGAAGGCGAGAAACACTCCGAGCAGCGGCGGTTTTTGGAGCGCGCCCAGCACGGCAAGGACGAGATAGGCGACGTTGAGGGCGGCGAAGGCACAGGCGAGCACCGTGTCCGGGCCTTCGGAGCCGTAGTTCCACCAACGCAGGTCCATGTTGAACAGCTCGGTGCGCGGGCGGAACCACATGTCGGCCAGACGGAGCAGGGGCATGCCGATGAAGGTACGGATGGGATGAGTGTGCTCGCGCTCGCTAGCCAGAGCGGCGAAGCGGGCGTCCAGCGCCGGGGTGATCGTCGTCGCGCGGTTGTAGTCGGCGAGCAGAGCGGCTGTCTCGCTAAGCTGCGCGGGCGAGTCGAAGGCCCGGGTCGGGAGCGCGTCCAGGGCGATCGGCGCGTCGTCCGCGGCCCAGTAGACCTCGGAGGTGCAGACCAGGTCGGCGCAGATGGTTTTGGTCCATCGCTGAAAGCCGGGGTTGGTCGGCTCGCCGGGGTCGGTGGCGTAGCGCGGCGCGAGCGGCTCGAAGACATGGAAGGTATGCCAATTGCGCAGCGCCCAGGGCGCAAAGACGAGCAGGGAAGCGAGCGCGGCCATCGCGGCGAGGGCAAGGGCGCGCCGGCCGCGCAGAGCGAGCGCGCCGGCAAGCGTGACGCCCAGCAATGCGCCGTCGGGCCGGAGCAGTGCGGCGTAGGTCCATGCCGCGGTCGCTGTGGCAAGCGCGCGAAGGCGAGGAGGACTGTCGAGGGAACGACTGACCTCGCCGACGCCCAGCGCGCGCGCGAAACAGAGCAGGGCTGCGGTGATTGAAAGCAGTTCCAGGGTTTCCGTGAGCGGCGTCGCGTTGTAGGAGGCGGTGAAAGGACACAACGCGGCCAGCCAAAGTGTGGCCCCGGCGGCGCGCTCCCGGTAAGCCGGACGAGCGAGCCGAAAGGCCAGCCGCGCCAGAAGCACACAGCCGGCCAGGTCGAGCGCGACTTGAACGAAGAGGACGGGATAGTACCGCTCGATGCCGAAG
>CAXUHL010000233.1:0-4867 GCA_964250745.1 uncultured Acidobacteriaceae bacterium | reverse complement strand
GAGGAGATCGAGGCGCGGGTGGAGGAGCTGCGGGCGCTTTCCAGTTTGGATTGACTTAAGCGTGCGGAGTAAAGGAACTGGGATACGCTTCCTTCTCTTCGTTCTTCGTAAATCTCTAAGGGGTCATCCTGAGCGGAGCGAAGGACCTGCTTGTTCTCCGTACCGCGATTCCATTCGATCGTGCGGGTACAGTCAATGCGCTTTCTTCGCCTTCCATCTTTCACCCTTCTCAGCTTGAGCCTTGCAAGTGTGCATGCACAAAGCGCTCCGGCCTTCCAATTCCATTTCACAGAGCCTTTCGGCTCCTACCCGGTCGGTGTAAAAGTCGAAAGCCTGTCCGATTCGACGCGCCCTTTCCAGCCGACCCCGCCCGCAGCTCCAGTAGCACGACCCTTGCAAACTCTGGTTTGGTACCCGGCGCAATCTTCAAATGCGCACACGATGACCATCGGCGAGTATGGCTCATTCGTGAAAACTGAGACGAGCAGCACGCCGATGGAGCATGGCAAGTCTCAGGACTTCATTGCTCCGTTTACCCACGGCACAGATGATTTATCCATGCGCGCCGTCCGAAATGCCGCTGCGAAACCGGGCCGCTTTCCTGTCGTTGTCTACGCCCCGAGCCTGAACGCGACCAACACCGAAAACATCGAGCTTTGCGAATACCTGGCAAGCAATGGCTATGTGGTTCTGTCCAGTCCCAGCTTGGGAGCGACCAACCGCTTGATGACAACCGACCAAGCCGGGGTAAATGCGCAGGCTCAGGATATTGCCTATCTGCTCTACTCCGCGAAGGCTCTTCCCGATGCCGACCTAAGCGCGACCGCCGTCATCGGCTATAGTTGGGGCGGCAATGCCGCGCTTTTCGCGGCGGCTCGCGACAAGAATATACGCGCACTGGTCGGGCTTGATCCATCTTTCCAGTTCACCGGAAACCCCTTGCCGCAAGGGCCACTTATGACACCGCTGCTCGTCTTCACCCACGGCGAGCAACCGCTTGCTTTTCGCGACGGTAACAAAGATACAGAGACTCCCTCGGATGTACTGCTGAAATGGAAGAGCGCCGACCTGCTCCATATCGAAATGCTTGCCATGGCTCATCTTTCCTTCAGCTCGCTCTTTCAGCGCAGCGATCGTTTTCGCGCCGAAGCTCCGCACTTCACAGCGGCGGATTACTCCTTGGAAGAGGGCGCGGAAAGCTACGGCCTCGTCGCCCTATACACGCTCAACTTCCTGAACGCCTACCTCAAGCACGACCCCGCCGCGCAAGCCTTTCTTAAGCGCACGCCTGGAGAGAACGGCATTCCCAAACACCTAATGGCAGTCGATTTTCGTTCCGCGAGCTTAGCTGCGGCGAGGTAACTTGCTGTCACGTTTACCCCAAACCGCTTCGAATCAGCCGCCGGTCCAGCGCTGGTGTCGTGGTCTCGGCGATGCGGACTTCGGCGGCACGGGGATGCCGCGGGTTGAGCAGCCGGTTCAAAGTAGCAGGGCAAAGCACGGACGGCACGGCGAGAAAAGGGAATTCCCCGGCTCTGAGCCATTGATCTCCGATAGCCCGCGTCAGATCTCTTTGCTGCTTCCAGTCCGGGGGTAAATCGCCCGTTCGCACAGTGGCTGCTCCAAGATCGTCCGGAGCCTCGATGCGCAGAAGCGTGAAGTTCTCCGGCGCCCCGCCGATGCCGACCTCCAAATAGGCCAGGTGTTCGAGCAGCACGCCGGACGCGGTCTCGGAGGTGTACACGACGGGCGAGCCCGCGCTGTGCCAACGGCCGCCCGCACGCTTTGCTCCCGCGCCGGACAAGTCGCGGAAGCGGCTCACGCGCCACAGGGTCCGCACCTACGCGGCGAACCCTTGCTCCGCGCCCACCATCATCTCCTCGACAAGCATGGCACCGTGCTCGGTTTCCGCGAGTGCCAGCGGGGTCTGCCCCTCAAATCGCTCCTTGGGCGTTCGCAACCAGGCCAACGCGTTTTCCCGATCCCCGAAGAGCTCGGTCGCGCGTAGGATCAAGCGGGCCGTACGCAAGATTCGGCCTGACTCTTCCGTCGAGAAGACGCTCGGCAGCCCTTTCCTGCGCTGAACGGAACGGTGCGTCCAGGAGCGTGCCGGGATCACATGCCGCGCGATCTCCGCCGGGCTCAGCCCCAGCCGGAGGAGCCCATCCCGCGAGTCCAGCGATAGCCCCGCCTTGATGAGGCTCGTGAGCTCCAGGTCAGTATCGACCGGCGAACCCAAGACGGAGCTGACGGCGATTGCATTGACAGCCATGCGTGCACCTCGCTGAACACAAGTGTAAGCCGAAGGTGACAAAAATGCACACTCTTCCCCCACCCGTCTCCGAAAACAACGGGACAGCGTTATGGTGGATTTGTGGACAACGAACAGGAAGCGCCCGCGATGGACTGGACCGACTGCCCCCTCATCGAGATCAACCCCCGCAAGGTAAGCAGCGCGGCAGTGCTCAAGGGTACCCGCATGCCCGCCGATGTCGTGCTCGAAAACTGGGAGGACGGCTCGACGGTAGCCGAGATCGCCGACGACTTCGACATCCCCGAAGAATCGGTCCGCGGCCTTCTGGAATACGCGGCCAAGCGCGATGCGGCTCCCAAACAGTGAGGGTGCTGCTCGATCACAACGTTCCACGACAGCTGCGCCGCTTGCTTACCGGTCACGAGGTCCGCACGGCGCGGGAGATGGGCTGGGATGCTCTCGAAAATGGCGACTTGCTTGATGCCGCGCAAGCAGGCGGCTTCGAAATCGTAATGACGGGTGACAAGAAGCTCTAGCGGGAACAGGAACTGGAAGGCAGAACGATCGCTCTTGTCGTACTCGGAACAACCAAAAGAAGACTGCTCCAGCGCGACCCCGCGCCGGTGATCGTGGCGGTTGCGCAAACCGCACCCGGCGAAGTGACGCGCCTGCCCGAGGTCTTGGCCCGCCCGCGCAAGCCGCGTCCCGCGCCGGACGTACACTGACCTTTGCCGACCGCTACCGCCACCCCCGCCACGCTTCGCCAGGAAACCACCCTCGCGGCCGCCTGCGCGCTGATCGTCTCCCTGCTCGCGCTGGCCTACTGCACCCGCCACGGCATGCTGCTGCTCTACGGCGACGCGGTCGCGCACCTGCACATCGCGCGGCGGCTCACGGACTCGCTGTACCCCGGCTACCGGCAGCTCGGCTCGGTCTGGCTGCCGCTGCCGCACCTTCTGGTCGCCCCATTCGCGCAATCGATGCGGCTGTGGCAGACCGGGCTGGCCGGCGCGCCGCCCTCGATGCTGGCCTACGTGCTCGCCGCGATGGGCATGTACCGCCTGGCCAGGCTGGCGCTGCCCTGGACCGGGGCCGTCCTCGCGACGCTGTTTTTCGCGCTCAACCCCGGCCTGCTCTACATGCAGACCACCGCCATGACCGAGCCCATCTTCCTCGCAGAGATGCTCTGGGCCGCGGTTTTCGTCACCGAGCATGGGCTGCTCGCGGCGCAAACGCCAACCAGAGCCCGCGAGCGCCTGCTCGCCCAGAAGCTGACCGGAGCCGCGCTGGTCCTCTTCGCAGCCGTTTTCACCCGCTACGACGGATGGGTCTTCGCCGCGCTCGCCTGGTGTTTTCTCGCCTTCTCGACGTGGAAGCACCGGCTCTGGAAGCACCGCGCCGGCGGAGCCTTCCTGCTCGCGACCGCGGTCATCGCCGCCGCCCCCCTGCTGTGGCTCGCCTACAACGCGAAGCAGTTCGGCGACCCGCTCGACTTCATGCGCGGCCCCTACTCGGCCCGTGCCATCGAGTTGAAGACCAGCGCGCAAGGGCCCGGCCGCTACCCCGGCTGGCACCGCTGGCCCATCGCGCTGCTCTATTACGCCAAGGTCGCCGAGCTGGGCGCGACCAATCACTGGCTCGCGAATCTGCTCATGCTCGGCTCGGTCTCCGGGGCCGTGCTCGCGGTGCGCCGGGGCTTCGCGGCCGCGACGGCCCTGCTCTGGGTGCCTCTGCCGTTCTACACCTACTCGGTCAGCTACGGGTCGGTGCCGATCTTCTTCCCGCTGTGGTACCCGCACGGCTGGTACAACACACGCTACGGTATGGAGATGCTGCCCGCGTTCGCGCTCGGGCTCGCGTTCCTCGCCACCTCGGCGATGGCCTGGGCGCGTGGGAAGCAACTCGCGGTCGCCGCCGGTGCCGCCGCGCTTATCCTGGCCAACGACACCGAGCTGCTCCACGCCCGCCCGCTGGTGCTCGACGAGGCTTATCACAACTCCGCCACGCGCATCCCGTTCGAGGCAGGCCTGGCCCGCGCGCTTGCGCAGTTGCCGCCCGCCGGCGTCATCCTGATGTATACCTCCGATCACGTCGGCGCGGTGCAGCAGGCCGGCATGCCGCTGGCGCGCACGGTCAACGACTCGGACTGGGACCTGTGGCACCGAGCCCTCGCCGACCCGGCCCACTCCGCTCGCTACGTGGTCGCGCTCGACGGCGACCCCGTGGCGCACGCCGTGATCGCGCACCCGGAAGGGCTGCGGCTGCTGAACGTGATCTGCTCCACCGGCCAGCCGTGCGCGCGGGTGTATGAGTCGACCGAGAGGCGGAGGTTTTAGGAGTTAAGAGTGAAAAGTTGAGATTTACGAATCAGGGCAAGGTGATTCCGCGGATAGCTCGCGGTCTTTACAGAGGGCGTGGCAGGCGTTTTTCAGCTTTAATGGGCGAATGCTCCCCTTCGCCAAAGCCCACGCCTGCGGCAACGACTTCCTGATCGTCAAGGCAGACAACGAGCTCCCTAACGAGCGCGAGCTCGCCCAAGAGCTCTGCGCCCGCACCACCGGCATCGGCGCCGACGGCGTCGAGTTCCTGCGCTGGACCGGCGATCGCTCCGGC
>CAXUHL010000232.1:0-4988 GCA_964250745.1 uncultured Acidobacteriaceae bacterium | reverse complement strand
CCGCCGGTGTGCGCACGCGCGTCCGCTGCGCCGCCGCGCTCGACCCCGCGCAAACGTACATCTTCCTTTCGAATCACGCTTCCAACCTCGACCCGCCCCTGCTGGCAGCGGCGCTCGCGCCCCGGCGCACGGCCATCTTCATCAAGCAGGAGCTGCTGCGCATCCCGTTTCTCGGCCGGGGCATGCGCGCCGCCGGGTTCATCCCCGTCGCCCGAACCGGCTCGGTCGAGGATGCCCGGCGCTCGCTCGACGAGGCCGGACGGGTTCTCCGCGATGGCGTTTCGCTGGTGATCTTTCCGGAGGGAACCCGCTCGCCCGACGGGCAGCTGCTGCCGTTTAAGAAAGGGCCGTTTTTCATCGCGAAGCAAGCCGGGGTCCTGGTTGTGCCCGTGACCGTGGCGAACACCGGCAGGCTGATGCCCAAAGGCAGACTGAAGCTGCGTCCGGGCACGGTCGAGGTCACTTTCCACGCTCCCCTCGATCCGCGCGACTACCCCAGCCGCGAAACGCTCATGGAAGCGGTGCGCGCCGCCATCGCCTCCGCCCTGCCGGGCCCTGAAGGCACCGCGCAAAGTTAAGCGGAGAACGGGTCAGGGCTTGATGAAGGCGTTGTATCCGTTGCCCGCCAGCCTGGCCCGCATCTCCTTGGCCGCGGTGAACGACGAGAAGGGCCCGATCTGCACGTGGAACAGGGTGTCCGCCGGGGAGGTTCGCACCGTGGCCGCGAAGCCGTCGTGCTGGAGGGCGCTCGCGAGGGTTTGCGCGTCGGCCGAGCGGGAAACGGCGGCGAGCTGCACCATCAGGCGCAGCGGGGCCGATGGAGCAGCCATGGCAGACGGTGCGGAAAGGTCCGGAGCGGAAACGAGGGTGCCGCGGCCCTCATCGGCGGCGGGTGCAGGCCGGGCGGGTTCGGTTTGTATGGGACCGGTGTCGGAGGTAGTTTCCGGTGGCATGCCCGGCACTTCACCCGCCGGAGCCTCCGCCGTGACCCCCGGCTCGGGCTTGGGCGCGGGCTTGTCCGGTATGCGCGTTTCGAGGACAGGCTGCTCCGGCGCTCGGGCCGCCTCTTCCATCGCGCCCGAGCCGCCCAGCGGCATCGGCGCGGGCTTTTGCTTCACCACCGGCGCGGCTCCGGCGATGCCGCGGATCCCGTGCCCCTCCGAGTAGCCGAACCCGAAGCACACCGCGCACACCAGCGCCACCGCCAGAAAGATGCCCAGCAGCGCCGAGGTCCCCAGAACCACGTCGCGCGGCTCCTCGAACTCCCGCTCCTCGAACAGGTCCTGCTCGTCGTGAAGCGCCCGCCTCATTCCGTTTTGTCCCCCTCGGGCGCAAGTGCGCCCACCGCCTTGCGGAGAAGCGACAGCATTTCGATCGGCAGCGGGAAGATGATGGTGGTGTTCTTTTCGGTGCCGATGTCGCGCAGGGTTTGCAGGTAGCGCAGCTGCATGGTGGTGGGCTGCTCGGCCAGCAGCTTGGCGGCGTCCACCAGCCGCTGCGCCGCCTCGAACTCGCCGTCCGCGTTGATGATCTTGGACCGCTTTTCGCGCTCCGCCTCGGCCTGCCGCGCCATCGCGCGCAGCATCGACTCGGGCAGGTCCACCTGCTTGACCTCTACCGACACAACTTTGACGCCCCAGGGTTCCGTGCGCGTGTCGATGATGGCCTGGATACGCTGGTTCAGCATGTCGCGGTGCGAGAGCAGCCCGTCGAGGTCCACCTCGCCCAGCACCGAGCGCAGAGTCGTTTGGGCGAACTGCGAGGTCTGATACACGTAATTCGCCACCTCGATCACCGCGCGCGCCGGGTCGAGCACGCGCAGGGTGATGACGGCGTTGACTTTGAGGGTCACATTGTCGCGCGTGATCACGTCCTGCGGCGGGACTTCGAGCACCTCCTGCCGCAGCGAGATCCGCACGATTTGGTCGAAAGGCCGGAAGACGAGGATCACGCCGGGACCCTTGGGGGGCGTCAGCGCGCGGCCCAGCCGAAAAATCACTCCGCGCTCGTACTCGCGCAGGATGATAACGGACGAGATCAGGTAAAAGGCGACGATCAAAAGTGCCGCGGCACCGAAAACGCTCATGGGTGTAGGCCCTCGCCTGTGGAAAAGTGTACTCCGGGATTGTGCCGCAAAGGCTCGACGAGCAGCGTAAGCCCCCTTACGCCGGTAACCTTGGCGTGTGCGCCGGCCGCAACCGGCTCGGGCGACTCGGCCCACCAAAGCTCGCCGCGCACCAGCATCTGGCCGCGCCCTGCGGCAGGCAGCGCATCCTGCGCGACGCCGATCGCGCCGACCATGGCGTCCGCGCCGGTCAGGACCTTGTTCCGGCGGGCACGCAGCGCGATGCGCACCAGGTACGCCGTGATGAGCCCGAAGCCCGTGCCCACGCCCGTCGCCGTGGCAAAGCGCACCCGCATCTCCGGGATAGGCCCGGCGACCAGCGTCAACAGCCCGCCCACCAGGCACAGGATGGCCACGCCGGCCAGCACGCCGTGGCTGGGAACTTTGATTTCGAGGATCAACAGACAAACGGCTGCGATCAGGAGCATGACCGCCGTGTACCGCAGCGGCAGCAGGTTGAGCGCGAACAGCGCCGTGAGCACCAGCAGGCTGCCCACCGCGCCGGGGATGATGGTGCCGGGCGCGTTGAACTCCAGATAGATGAGCAGGACGCCGCCGACGAGCAGCAGCACCGCCAGATTGGGGTCGGTCAGGCCGCCCAGCACGCGCTCGCGCAGAGAAACCTGGACCGGCACCAAGCGATAGCCGGCGAGCTTCAAGACAGACCGCCGCCCGTCGATGCGCGTCACAGTTTGCCCGTCGAGCGAGCGCAGCAGCGCCGGCACGTCCGGCGCGACCAGGGTCAGGAGGCCGAGCTGCCTGGCTTCGGCCTCGGAGTAGGCTTTGGCGTTCCGCACCGCATCCTCCGAGGCGGCGAGGTTGCGTTTGCGCAGGCTCACGAACGAACGTAGAAAGGCGGTCGCATCGTTTTCGAGCTTCTGCTTCATGATCGGGTCGAGCTTGCCGCCCTCGATGACGGGGTGCGCGGCCCCGGCATTGGTTCCGGGGGCCATGGCGGCCACGTCCGCCGCTTCGAGGAGGAAGAAGCCGGCCGAACCGGCGCGGCTGCCCGCCGGGCCGACGTATACGATCACCGGCACGGGCGAGGCGAGGATGGCGTGCACCATCTCCCGCATCGATTCGAGCAGGCCGCCCGGCGTGTTCAGAACGATCAGCGCCGCCGCCGAATGGGTGTCGCGCGCGACGTCGAGCCCGCGCTGCAGGTAGCCGGCGCTGACCGGCTGCACGGTGCCGTTCAGTTCGATGACTGTAACCAGCGGCCGCTCCGCTCCGTGCGCAGGCGTGAGTCCGAGCAGCAGCAGGAGCGCGACAAGCAGGCCCTTCACTGCGCGCCCCGTGCCAGGACGGCTTTCTGCAGGCCGAGCGCTTCCGCGTTGCGGTTGTCGAGGCGCAGCGCCGCGCCCACCTCCGTCGAAGCCACCTGCACCTGGCCGCCGCCCAGCGCCAACCGCGCCAGAACCAGGTGGGCCGGGGCGTTTTCCCGCGCCTGGAGCGCGCGCGTTGCCAGGTCGCGCGCGGCATCCTTGTCGCCGGTCCGCTCCCGCACCCGCGCCAGCCCCGCCAGGGCTCCGGCGGACCGGGACTCGACCGCGAGCGCCCGGTTGTATTGCCGCTCCGCCTGCACCAGCAGCCCTGCGCTCAGGGAGCGGTCGCCGTCGGCCAGCAGGGCCAGCTCGCGTTTGGCAGGCGTTTCCGTCGCGGCCCGCAAGGTTTCCATCTGCTCCATCTCGAAGGCGGCCTGGCGGAAACCGGTTTCGTCCCAGGAGCGCTTGATGCGTTCGAGCGGGAGCGTGCCGCCGGCCAGCGCTCCGGCGAGCCAGCCCGGCGCGCGCAGGTTGTTGATGAAAGCGACGATCTCCCCATCCTCAGGGTGCAGGCGCAGGGCCTCCGCGGCCTCTTTCTGGGCACCGGCCGTGTCGTTGCGGCGCGCGCAGGCCAGGGCGTAGTTCATGTGGAAGTCGGGATTCTTCGGGTCGCCGGTGATGGCCTGCTGGAACAAGGGGCCGCCGTCCTTGCCGCGCCGGGCGGTCGCGACCCCTTGGTTGTTGACCACCTCCGGCAGGGGCAGGCGCGTGCTCACGAAGGCAAAAGCGTCCTCGGCGGGCAGGTACTTGCCGGTGTAAAAGAATGCGAGGCCGCGGTAGAAGTCCGCCTGGAGCGCGTTCGGGTCGTTGCGGGTCAGGTGACCGTAGGCGGTGGCCGCCGCCTCGTAGTCCTGCGCGGCAAACTCCGCGTCGCCCAGCGCCAGCCAGGCCGGGCCGTATTTCGGGTCCAGGCGCACCGACTCGCGCAAGCGCCGTACCCGGTCGGCGGGCGCAGCCTGCCCAAGGCCTCGGATGTAGTTCTCGAATGCGTCGAGCCGCAAACCCGAACCGGCGGCGAGAAAGGTCGATTCCGCCACGCCGTACTGCGGGTCGAGCTGCCGGGCCACCCGCCAGGCCAGCGCATCCACCGCGTCCGGCAAACGGGCAAGCGGGGCCGACTCGGTCAACGGCCCGCTTTCCTTCAGGTTCACCATGTCGAGCACGCGCGCGGTCGCGCGAATCTCCGTCCCGACCACTTCATAGCTCCCGAAGATGACCGAGTCCGCGTCCAGGGTTTGGCCCAGCCGCAGCATGCTGGCCCGGGTCTCGAGAAAGTCGGGCGGCAGGCCCAGGTGGTCGAGCGCGTACAGGCGGTCCTTGCGGCCGATGGGCAGAAAGCCCGCCGCGAGGAAGCGCTGGTTCATCAGCTCGGGGAAGGCGGCTCCGATCCAGTCGAGGCTGTCGCCCTGGCCGCCGTTGGTGAAAGGCAGGGCCAGAAGGAGTTCGCCGTGCGCCTGCGGGGCGGTGCTTACGGAAGGCGGCGCGGGCCGCCCGGCCGAGGAGGCTTCCGGCCCCGGGGTGCCGCCCGCGGCCTGCTG
>CAXUHL010000231.1:4767-5009 GCA_964250745.1 uncultured Acidobacteriaceae bacterium | reverse complement strand
CTCCCTAGGTCACCAGCTTACTACTGACCGGCGCGAGGAAATCGCGGCGGAACGGCGTGCGAACGGATCCGTTCTAGGGATGCTCCGTGGGCGCGTGCTTTGTCAAGGAAGTATTGATGGATGCGCGGATCGCGCGAAAGCTCTGGGTGGAAGGTGGCGGCGAGCAGGGGGCCCGGGTCGGGCACGGTGGGGGGGCCGGGGCGGGGCGCGCGGGGACGCCCCAGGGGGGCGGGGGGGGGGGC
>CAXUHL010000231.1:0-4757 GCA_964250745.1 uncultured Acidobacteriaceae bacterium | reverse complement strand
GCCCTGCTCGACCAGGGTGGGCGCGCCGTCGCGGGCCGCCAGCGTACGCACCTGGGGGCCGGTGCGGGTAAAGCGCGGAGCCCGAATGAACACCATTTCAATGGGCGGACCGCCGAGTTCAGTTGCGGCGTGGAGGATGGCCGAGTCGTTCTGGCGGCCGTATGCGTTGCGCTCGACGGTTGCGTCGAGCACGCCGAGCGAGGGCTGGGCCGGGTGCAGGACCTCGCGGGCAAGCAGAATGGCCCCGGCGCAGGTGCCGAAGGTGGGCCTGCTTGCGGTGAAGGCCTGGAGGGCTGGAAGGAAGTCGTCGCGGTCGAGAAACTTGAGAAACGTGGTGGACTCGCCGCCCGGCAAAACCAGTCCGTCCAGGCCGTCGAGTTGCTCCGGCTTGCGCACGAGCACGGCCGAGAGAGAGATGCCAGAGGCCTGGGCGGCGCGGTGAAGGGCTTCCTCGTGGGCTGCGTAATCGCCCTGGATGGCGAGGACGCCGATGCGGAGAGGGTTGGGCATGGTCACAGATCATTGTCCAACACTTGCTTCGTCCGACACGCGCTTCGCTAGACGGCGTGCGCTTCCAGCCAGCCAAGGACCTCGGCGAGGCAGCGGTCGGAGTTGCGCTCGTAGATGAGCCCGTGACCGTTGCCGCGAATGCCGCGGTCGGGCAGGTGCAGGTGCTCGACCGCCGCGCCGGCGTTGTGCAGGAAAGCGAAGATCGCGGGACCGAAACCGGCGAAGATGGAGACCTCCCCGGTGACGAGCGCGACCGGCACGCCGGCGAGGGCCGGAATGCGCAGGGAAGCAGGGTCGGCGGCACGGACGTTCTCGGGTGTGGAGCGGGGCGGGTCGAAGGCGACCGGCGCGGCCGTGAGCCCCCAGGCGAGGGTGCCGATACCGGGTGTGGCGGCAAAGGGCGGGCCCATGGGTTCAATGGTGACGATCGCTTTCACGAGGGCAGGGCGGCGGTCGGCGAGCAGCCAGCCGTCGGGCCCGGAGGCCGAGTGCGTGAAGACGATGGCGGGTCCGATGTGGTCCAACAGTCGCGCGAGCCGGTCCGCGTCCATGTCTTCGAAGGCCGCGAGATCGGCGGGCATGGGGCCGTAGGGGGCCATGAAGCGGTCGAACGCCTCGGCATCCTCGGGATCGAACGGCCACTCGGTTTGCCGCTCGGCTGCATCGGGGGCGAAATACACCTCTCGGGCGCGTTCGTAGGAGAACGGCGGGCTGGTAGGGCCGACGATATCCGGGTGGTAGGGCGAGCGTCCATGGCCGGGGCGGTCGACCAGCAGAACGGGGTAGCCGGCCTCGACGAGGCGCTCGGCCCAGCCGGGCCGCCCATCGGGCGTGGTGCCCCACTCCGTCCCCTGGAGGGTTCCGCCGTGGACCAACACGATGGGGTAGGCTCGCGTGACCTCGGCCGGAGCCTCCCATTCCACGAACATCGGTCCGCGCTGGAAGTGCATGCCGTCGCGGCTGATGCGCTCGCCGGGGATCCAGAAGTGGCCGCGCCGCAGAGTGCGCGGCGCGGTACCGGCCCAGAACTTGTCCTGATGCATGGATGGCTCCTTAAGGTCACAAAGGTTACAGCGGGACGGCCCGGCTCTGCGACGGGCGGCTGTCCGTGAAGTGCGCGACATCGGCCATGACGCGCCCGGTCTCCGAGGCTGCAAGCGAGGCGCCGACAGCCGCTTCGTCGCGAAAACCGCAGACACAGATCGCGATACAGCCCGCACCGTCGCCCTCCGGGTAGAACACGGCCAGAGTCTCGAGGCCATAGGGTCCCCAGGCGTCCATCACCATGGGCAGGTGCGTGGAACGGTAGTAGTCGCGGTCGAAGCGGGTGCTTTCGTCGCCCGGATACGTGACGTACAGAATGGTCATGCGCGGCTCCTCCTTAGCATCTATTGAACCGCCGAAAAGGCCGTGGGTTGAAGAAAGGCGTTCGAGAACGAAGCGATCAGCTCGCCGCCGCGCTGCGACTCCTCACGCTTGGCCAGCCACTCGGGGTCCGCGGTGAACCGGGCCCACTTCTCCTCGCGCTCGGCCATCGACTCCCAGGCGAGCAGGTAAACCAACTCATGGTTGGAGCCGCCGACGGCATAGGTCCAGAAGCCGGCCTGACGGATGCCATGCCGGGCCCAGATGGGCAGGGTTACCTGCTCGAAGCGGCGGAGAAGGTCCGGCATGCGGCCCGGCAATGCTTTGTAGATGCGCTGTTCGTAGATCACTCGAGCTCCCTCGCTGTGCCGGCGAATCTAGGCTACGCCGTCCCCGAGCCCGGCTCGGCGACGGGCGGTTCGCGCCAGGGCGGACCAGTCTTTGTCGCCCAGCCCTTGCTTGACGGCCGCCATCAGGTTTTCGCGCACAATCTCCGCGGAGGGCAGGGAAGCCTCCTTTGCCTTGGCCGCGTCCAGAGCCAGGTTCACATCCTTGAGGCCGAGGGTGAGCTTGAAGCCGGGCTCATACCTGCCCTCGGCGATGTTGCCGCCGTAGCGCTTGTAGCTGGGGCTTGCGAACGTGGTGTTGGTGACCACTTCGAGGAAGTCGCCCGCCTTGAGGCCGTAGCTTTCGGTCAGCGCGGTGGCCTCGCCCATGGCCTCGATCGCGAGGGTAATCATCAGGTTGCCGGCGATCTTGGCGACATTGGCGTGCTTCGGGTCCTCGCCCAGCGGCCAGGTCTTCTGCCCGAGCGCGTCGAAGAGCGGCTGCACTGCCTCGATGGCTTGCGCGTCGCCGGCGGCCAGGATGTTGAGCTCGCCCTTGGCGGCGACGGCCGGAACCCCGAAGACCGGGGCCGCGACGTAGGCGATGCCGGCTTCGCGATGCGCCTCGGCAAGCTCACCCGAAAGCGCGGGGGAGATGGTGGCCATCATGACATGGACGCAGCCCTTGCGGGCCCGGGCAAGAGCGCCCGAATCGAGGATCACGCTCCGCACCGCCTTGTCGTCGGCGAGCATGGTAATCACCGCTTCCCTCCCGAACGCCTCGGCGGGTGAAGCGAGCACCTCGACACCCTCAAGCACCTGGGCGGCTTCAGGGCTGCGGTTCCAGACTGATACATGGTGGCCCGCCTTGAGCAGGTTCGGGACCATCGCCGCACCCATGCTTCCCAATCCAAGAAACCCGACGTTCATGACTCGCCTCCTCGTCTTTTATAGACCACTTGGTCTCGAATGTCCAGAAGGGCGAAAGATTGCAAAAAAAACCCGCACTCCAGGAATTGCCGGGTGCGGGCCATGTGGACAGTTTTCCAGGTGTGACTCTAGATACCTCGGGTTTGCAGCAGGGCTGACTGCTCCAGCTGCGCGATGGCCAGGCCCTTCATGCTGCCGGTGCACTCGGCGGCGCACTCGAGCAGGATGGCCGGGTCGTCGTAGTGGGTGGTGGCGCGGACGATGGCGCGGGCGCGGCGCGCGGCCTCCTCGGGCGGGGCGAAGGTGTAGGAGTCGCTCATGAAGATGCCGGAGCCGACGAAGACCGCCTCGGCGCCGAGATGGCGGACCAGCGCGGCATCGGCCGGGGTAGCGATGCCGCCCGCGGAAAAGTTGGGGACCGGCAGCTTGCCGGTTTCGGCGACGATGCGGATCAGCTCGAAGGGGGCGCGGTGGTCGCGGGCGGCGACATAGAGCTCGTCCTCGGCCAAATTCCTGAGCGCGCGGATGTCGTGCATGATCTGTCGCATGTGCTTGACCGCGTGCACGACGTCGCCCGTGCCTGCCTCGCCTTTGGTCCGGATCATCGCCGCGCCCTCGGTGATGCGGCGCAGGGCCTCGCCCAGGTCGCGCGCGCCGCAGACGAAGGGCGTGGTAAAGGCGTGCTTGTCGATGTGGTGAACCTCGTCGGCGGGGGTCAGCACCTCGGACTCGTCGATGAAGTCGACCCCGAGGGCCTGGAGCGCCTGCGCCTCGGCAAAGTGGCCGATGCGGGCCTTGGCCATGACGGGGATGGAGGAGGCGGCCATGATCTCGCGAATGACCGCGATCGAAGCCATGCGGGCCACGCCGCCCTCGGCGCGGATCTGCGCGGGTACGCGCTCGAGCGCCATAACGGCGACCGCGCCCGATCGCTCGGCGATCTCCGCCTGCCGCGCGTCGGTTACGTCCATGATGACGCCGCCCTTGAGCATCTCGGCCAGGCCCACCTTGAGCCGCAGGCCGCTTGGGGTGTGGGGTTTGTAGCCGTTGCCGTTGGTGCCGTTCACTCCGTTGCCTGCGTCCGCCATGGTGGGCCTCTTTCCTGTCTGTGTCTTCTCCAGTTTACCGGCAAGCTCCTCCCGCGCGGCGGTTGCAACCGGCGCGCGCTTCGATCCCGGCGCAACATCCCGCTTTGTATTCACGAAACAGTGCTTCTGGGCCTCGTTTGAAGCGCGGCCACCTTGCAGGCGCAGGCGGAGCAGTTCCCGGACGGAGACCTTGCGTAAAGCTGCGCGCGGCCAAGCTCGCGGCGCTCGCGGCCGGGCAGCACCTGGTCGACCCACTTCGCCGGTGTCCAGGCCTACTCGGTCAACCTGGCCGACAATTTGGGCGCGAGAACGTCGGAAATCGCCCGTCCTGGACGCCGCGCCCCGGGGTCGCTCTGCCTGAACCAGCCGGGCGGCAAGGTGGACACACTGTTCGTGTGCGAGGGCGGGGCCTGGGCGCGCGGTGAGCGGTGAGAGGACTCGATCCGGTCAATCGGCCACGACCTGCTCACCGGGCAGGATGGGGCGGGTGCGGGGCAGGGTGCCGCGGCGGGCCAACAGGCCCATCAGCGCGAGCGTG
>CAXUHL010000230.1:0-5031 GCA_964250745.1 uncultured Acidobacteriaceae bacterium | reverse complement strand
GCAGCGCCACGCCTTTGCCGCCGCCCTGCTCGGCTGGACGCTCGACGCTTTCGACTTCTTTCTCCTGGTGCTGTCGATCCCCGCGATCGCGGCCGCGTTCGCCGCCACCACCGTGCAGGTGTCCGAGGCGCTTTTACTCACCCTCGCTTTCCGGCCGGTGGGTGCTTTTTTCTTCGGCCTGCTGGCCGCACAGTACGGCCGTCGCCGGACGCTCATGCTCAACGTCGCCTGCTTCGGCACGCTCGGGCTGCTTTCCGCCTTCGCCCCCACCCTGCCCGTCTTTCTTCTGCTGCGGGCCTTGTTCGGCGTCGCCATGGGCGGGGAGTGGGGCGTGGGCGCGGCGCTCGCCTTTGAAACGCTCCCGGCGGCCCGGCGCGGGCTCTACTCCGGCATCCTCCAGCAAGGCTACTCGGCGGGCTCGCTGCTGGCCTCGGTCGCGTTCGGGCTGCTTCTGGGCCCGCTGTCGCGGTTGGGGCCGGGCAGTCACCTCGCCGGATGGCGCGGGCTGTTCGTCTTCGGCGCGGTCCTGCCAGGGCTGCTGCTGCTTTACATGAAGAAATACGTCCAGGAGTCGCCCGTGTGGTTGAGTAAGCGCGCTGGGGGCCCCGTTCGCCGCAGCGCGGGAGGCGGGGCCGCCGAAGCCTTAGACGGAATGCGCCGCTACGCCGGGACGTTTCTCTTTCTTGTCCTGGTCATGGCCGGGTTCAACGCCTTCAGCCACGGCTCCACCGACATCTTTCCCACCTTTCTCGCCAAGGACCACCACGCCGGCCCGCGAGCCATCGGCCTGATCGGCACCCTCTACTCGGTCGGCGCGATCCTCGGCGGCATCACCTTCGGCGCGCTGTCGGAGCGCTGGGGCCGCAAGCGCGCCATCGTCGCGGCGGCCCTGCTTACCCTGCCGTCGATCCCGCTCTACGCCCTTTCCCACTCGCTCCCCATGCTCGCCTTGGGTTCGTTTTTGGTCCTGTTCACGGTGCAGGGCGCCTGGGGCGTGGTCCCGGCTTACCTCAACGAGCTTTCGCCCGCGCCGGTCCGCGCCATCTTCCCGGGCCTGGTCTACCAGCTCGGCAATCTGCTCGCCTCGCGCGTCAGCGTCGCGCAGGCGAAGGCGGCGGTGCACGTCGGATCGCTGGGGCCGGTGCTGGCCGTCTCGGTGCTGGCGGCGGCGGTGTACCTGGCCGGGATGGTTTCGCTGGGGCGCGAGCCGAAAGGGGCCGCGCTGCGTTAAAGGTGTACCCTGCTCGGGAAGTCACGGAGGCCGAGCGTGAACTCTCAAACGAGAAAGCAGACGGCGCGCAGGCAGCTGATCGCGCTTCTTTGCACCGGCTTCTTGATCTACACGCAATGGATCGGCCTCATCTTTCAGCCGAAATGGATCCATTGCGGGACCTGGAGCCGGACCTATTGGTTTGGTATTTCGATGCTGATCGCACTGGGCGCACTCGCGACATTCATCTATGGCTGGTGGGTGCTGGTGTTCAGCGATACGCCATTGGAGGAGCGCAAGGAGAAGCCGTACCGGCTGGTCGCCAACCTGGCCTGGGCCGGCATGGTCGCTTTCATGGCCGCCGGCTTCGTGATTTAGGCAACAACGCACCGGACGGCGTAACTTCCGTAACGAAGACAAGCGCTGTTTTTCATGCACAATAGCAGGTATCCCGCGGTCACTCAGAAGGAGGGCCCGCTCCGTGCCCCGTGTCCACTTCCACCAGCAGCTCGCGCAGCTCAAAAGCAAGCTGCTCGCCATGGCCGCGCTCGCCCAGCAGGCGCTCGAGTCCTCGGTCGAGGCCTTCCTGACCCGTGACGTCGGCCTGTGCGCGTATGTGCGCGAAAATGAAACCGCCATCAACCTGGCCCAGCGCGAGGTCGACGAGATGAGCTACGAGCTGCTGGCGCAGGAGCAGCCCATGGCCATCGACCTCCGGTTCATTCTCGCGGTGATCAAGATCAACGGCAACCTGGAGCGCATCGGCGACCAGGCCATGAGCATCGCCGAGCGCACGGTCCTGATGGCCGCGATGCCCCCGGTCGAAACCCCGGCCGACATCGCCGGCATGCGCGAGATCGCGCGCGCCATGATCCGCGGTGCTCTCCAGGGCCTGCTCGAGGGCGACACCCGCCTGGCCAACAGCGTCATCGCGATGGACGACGAGATCGACCGGCTCAACCGGCTCGCGCACGAGCAGCTGGTCGCCCTTATCGCGTCCGACGCGGCGCTGGCCGAGCAGGCGCTTCAAACCATCATCATCTCGCGCAACCTGGAGCGCATCGCCGACCACGCGGCCAACATCGCCGCCGACGTGATCTTCTGGATCGAGGGCGCGGACATCCGGCACCTGCAAGGCCCGCAACTGCTGAGCGCCTAGCGAAAACCGTCATACACTGGTGCGTATGGAAGCAGTGGTTCTCGACGGAAAGGCCCTGGCCGCGAGGCTGGAGGCGGAGCTGAAGGAGCGTGTGCGGGAGCTCCGCGAGGGGGGGAGCCCGCCGCCGGTGCTGGCCACCATCCTGGTCGGCGACAACCCGGCCTCGGCCACCTACGTTCGCATGAAGGGCAACGCCTGCCGCCGGGTCGGGATGGAGTCGCAGCTGGTGCGGCTGCCCGAGGAGACCACCCGGGAAGAGCTTCTCGCGGTCATCGAGGAGTTGAACCTGGACCCCATGGTTCGGGGCATCCTGCTCCAGCATCCCATCCCGAAACTGGCGGACGAGCGCGCCTGCTTCGACCGCATCGCGCTCGACAAGGACGTGGACGGGGTCACCAGCTGGGGGTTCGGGCGCATGTCGATGAAGGAGCCGGCGTTCGGCTCCGCGACCCCGGCAGGCATCATGCGGCTGCTGCGCCATCACGCGATCCCGCTGCACGGCATGCGCGCCGCGGTGGTAGGGCGCAGCGCCATCCTGGGCCGGCCAATGGCGACCATGCTCGACCACGCAAACTGCACCGTGACCCTTTGCCACCGCTACACCGCCGACCTGCGCGGGCACCTGCGCGAGGCCGACCTCGTCGTCGCGGCGCTGGGCGTGCGCGAGTTCGTCCGCGCCGAATGGCTCAAGGACGGCGTGGTGGTGGTGGACGCGGGCTACCACGCGGCTGCCGGCGAACTGCCCGTGGCCGGCGACGTCGAGCTTTCCCCCGAACTTCGCGCCCGCGCCATGGCCTACACCCCTGTTCCCGGCGGCGTCGGTCCCATGACCATCGCCACGCTGATGGCGCAAACGGTCGAGTCGGCCGAACGCGCGGCCGCGCTCCCCCCGGTCCTCACGTACTGCCCCCCGTCCGAAGAAAGGCCACCCCCCCCCCGTGCAACTCGCCCGCGCCCTTCTTCTCCTGCCCATCCCTGCGCTCGCGCAGACGCAAGACCGTACCGACTCCATCCGGCTCGACCCGGCGCGCACCACCATACGTTTCACCGCTGGCGGTCTGCGCAAGGTCCACGGGACCTTCGAGCTCAAGGGTGGCCTGTTCGCCGTCGACAGCACGTCCGGCATCGCGCAGGGTGAGATCCTGGTCGACGCCTCCACCGAGCGGAGCGACAACGCGAAGCTCGACGCGAAGATCAAGGACGAGACGCTCGAAGCCGGCAAGTACCCTGGCATCTTCTTCCATCCGGAAAAGGTTTCGGGCAGGCTGCCCGCGCAGGACGGCACCGGGACGCTCAAGCTCGAAGGCACATTCAACATTCACGGCGCGGACCATCCGCTTACGGTCGAGGTTCGGGCTGTGCGCGCGGGCGGCGACTATACCTTCTCGACCTCGTTCGCGGCACCCTACGTGCAGTGGGGGATGAAGGACGCGAGCACGTTTCTCACCCGCGACAAAACGGTCCACGTTATGATCGAGAGCCATGGAACGGTGGAAGATCTCAAGCCGAAAAGCTAGCCTGTCGCTCTGCGCCCTCTTGCTCGCCGGCTGCGCGCGGCACCCGGCGGAGTCTCCCGATGAGCGCCTGCGCCGTCAGGCGTCGGAAGACGCGCGGCAGGTGCACCACGACGTGCGGGCGGCCGGGGTGGAGGCAAAGCGCGCGCTGGCGAACGCCGGGCGCGAGACCCGGGACATCGTCGCCGGAGCGCGGGAAGGCTGGCGCGAAGGCGCGCCCGCTGCTTCGACCAAGCCGGGCGATAAGCCGCATCCGGGCGCGGTGGACATCAACAGCGCCTCGGCGGCCGACCTCGCGACGCTGCCCGGCATCGGGAGCTCCACCGCCCGGCGCATCGTCCGCGGCCGGCCCTACGGCAGCCCGCGCGCCCTGGTCGACCGGGGCCTGTTGACGCCCGAGCAGTTCGACCGCGTTCAGCGGAGGCTTGCGGCCCGGTGATCGCTTGCGACTTCGGCCGCGCCGGGGCATCTAGTGAAGAAAGCACTGCGTTACAATCACGCTCAGACGCATCTGGAGGGAGACGTTCCATATGGCCACTGCAATTGCTACATCCCCGGCGGAAACCGAGTTCAAGGCCCCCACGGCGGTTTCTCTGACCCCGTCCGCGACGGTCAAGGTGCGCGAGATCATGGCGACCCAGGACCCCCTGCCCGCGGGCCTGCGCATCGGCGTGGTGGGCGGCGGCTGCTCCGGCTTCCAGTACTCCATGTCGTTCGAGAACCAGGCCGGCATGATGGATAAGGTTTTGAACTTCGAAGGTCTCAAGGTGTTCGTCGACGCGACCTCGCTGATGTACCTGAACGGCTGTGTGGTGGACTACGTCGAGACGCTGGAAGCGGCTGGGTTCAAGTTCGAGAACCCGACCGTGAAGAGCACCTGCGGCTGCGGGTCGTCGTTCAGCGTGTAAGCCCTTCCGTCCACCGGCAAAGCCCGCCTGTCCCGGCGGGCTTTGTTGTTTGCGGGCCTCACCTACTGGGGCGAGCCGAACCCGCCCGCGAACGGGCTGCTTCCCGAGCTCGAACCGGAGCTGCTCCCGCCGAGGCCGCCGGTCGAACCGCTTCCCGATCCGCTCCCGAATCCGCTGCCTGACCCGCTGCCCGCCCCGGCGGAACCGAAGGCGCCCCCGAAAGCCGAGCCCCCGGAGCTC
>CAXUHL010000229.1:0-5064 GCA_964250745.1 uncultured Acidobacteriaceae bacterium | reverse complement strand
TGGGAGTAGGTGCGTGTCGTCAGGGGGGCGTATTCGAACCAGCCCACGTCCGGAGCCGAACCCTGCCCGTACAGCCCGAAGCCGCCGATGAACGAGTAGTACAGCAGGATGCCGCCGAACGCCGTCAGCCAGAAGCTGAGGGCATTGAGGCGCGGGAAGGCCATGTCGCGTGCGCCGATCATCAGCGGCACGAAGTAGTTGGCGTACCCGAAGAGCAAAGGCATGCCCATGAGGAAGACCATGGTTGTGCCGTGCATGGTGAACATGCGGTTATAGGTTTCCGGAGCCAGGAAGCTATTGTTCGCGTGCGCCAGCTGCATGCGCATCGCCATCGCTTCCGAGCCGCCGACCAGCAGAAAAAACATCGCGTACAGGATGTACAGGATGCCGAGCCGCTTGTGGTCGACCGTCACGATCCAGCCGTGGAGGTACTCGCGAAAGGTCCCTTGCGCGGTTTTCGCCGGCGTCAGATCCAGTGCGCCGATCGGTAGTGATGCGTCAGCCATTGCCTTGCTCCTTGCTCCTTGTTCCGCTTTTCGGGACTACTTAAGGCTCGACAGGTACACCGAAACCTGCTCGAGTTGTGTTTCCGATAGTTGCATGGGCGGCATCAGCGCACCCTCTTTGACATCGCTCGGGTTGCGGATCCAGGTTTTCAGGTCGTCGACGTTGTTGGCCAGGATGCCCGAGCCCAGCGCATCCCTGCTCCCGAAGTGGGTAAGGTCCGGCCCGAACCGGCCGTTGGCCACCGTGCCGCGGATCGCGTGGCAGTTGATACAGGCATTCGACATGAAGACCTGCCGCCCGGCCGCGACCTCCGCGGCTGCCGCCGAGTGCGCGCCCGCGCCCGGGGCATTCTTGTTTTCCGCGAAGCCCGAGTTCGACCCCATCGCGCGGGCACCCGGCTTCGCGACCGTTCCTGCATTGTCGCGGTCGTTGGCTTCGGCTCCGGGCTTGCTCTGCGTCCCGTTGACCGCGCCCTTGGTCTGCTGCCCGCCGTAATAGGCGGCCGGCAGGACGCGCGCGCCGCCGAAGTTCTCGACCCGCGCCTGCGTTTGCGCCCCCTCGCCGGGAACCACCTCAACCGCGGGCTGCTGCTGCTGCGTGATCCAGCGCTGGAACTGGTCCGGCGTATCCACGTAGACGCGGATCAGCATCTTCGCGTGCTGCACGCCGCAGAACTGCCCGCACTGGCCCACGTATACGCCCGGTACCGTCGGCTCGATCCACATCTGGTTGACGTGGTCCGGGATATTGTCGACCTTGCCGGCCAGCTGCGGCACCCAGTAGGAGTGCCACACATCGGCCGAAAGCAGTTTCAGAAAGGCCGGGCGATGGTGCGTCGCGTCACTCATCGGCACATGGAACTCGTTGGCCACGACGACACCGTACTGCGGGTAGCGGTACTCCCACCAGAACTGATGGCCGACAACGGTGACATCGAGGGCTGTCGGCGGCTTGGGGTGGTCCTGGATCGCGAAAATCATGCGCGCGGTCGTCAAAAAGAGCACGACCACGATGACGACCGGTACGACCGTCCACGCCAGCTCGACCTGCGGCGAACCGTAGACCTGCGGCGGCTCCACCGGGCTCGCGTCGCGGGACCGGTAGCGTACCGTCACATACAGCCACGCCCCGCCGACCACGACCAGGATGCCCATGGTGATCCCGATCACGAACAAGCTCAGGACAAACTCCTGGTGGGCCGGGACCGAGGTCGGCTTGAACATATTGGGCACTTCGGACGGCTTGTTTTCCGCCCACAGGCTCGCTGCGGACGCGAGCGACGCAGCAAGGACCGCCATGGTCCGCAAAGCGGCCAACCCCCACCGGCGTCCCCGGGTTACGACATTTCCCTGTGCACTGCTCACGAACGACTCCTGCCGGGTGCGGCGGGCATGTGGAAAACGTGCCGCGCCCCGCGAATAGTTCCATCCTAGCAGGACGCCCACCGGCAAAAACTGCTTTTTCTGCTTGAAGCGGATGCGTGTTCCACCCGGCGAACGTTCGCTCGATGACAATCTTTCACGCGGTCAAGCAGGCGGTTTAAGAGCTCAAAAATTCGCACCAAAGTCACTCCGGGATGAATCTTCGACCCCTGCAATCGCGCGGGCAGGTCTAGTTTCCGCAACCGGAAGTTCTTAGCCTTCAGCCCACGGCCGATCGCAGCCGGTTTACGGTGCGCGCGGCGGCGAGAATGCGCTTCAGCGGGAGGCCGTCGGCGTAGGCCCGCAAAACCAGCCTGGGTAAAAGGGGCCAGCCAAGCAAAGGCCAGGCGCGCGCGGGGTCCATGTAGAAGCGTGAAGCCGCATGTTCCGCGACGCGCAGGTCGCCCCGCAATGCTTCGGATTCTTTAAGGTAAGCGGCTTGGGTTTCCGAGCCATTCAGTCCTGCATCGACGGCGGCGGCCGCCGCCTGCCCGCTCCGGATCGCGCCGTAGATGCCCTCGCCGGTCAGCGGGTCCACGAAGCCGGCCGCATCGCCGGCGAGAAGGACGCGCGAGCTCTGCTGCGGTATGTAGCCGGCCGCGCCGAGCCCGAGGAACTGCCCGACCGTGCGGCTGCGCTCCCGTCCAGGCCCGCACCGGGCATCAATATACGCGTCCAGTGCCGCCCGCCCGACGCGCTCGCCGGCGGCTTCAACATACAGCCCGACGTTTACGTGATCGTTGCGCGGAAAAAGCCAGCCGTACCCTCGTTGGACCGGAGCAAAATCGAAAGAAAGTGGGAAACGGTGCTCCTCTCCAGGGTGAAAGGGTACATTCGCTTCCACCGCGAAACCCGTTCGGAACCAGAAGCCGTCTGTTGCAAACGCGCGCACACGGGAGTGAACGCCGTCTGCTCCGATGACAAACCGTGATCGAAGAGTTTGATCGCCTACGAAGCGAAGAAGGACTTCGTTTCGATCATGATCTAAGCTGAGGAGGTTTGCGACTCGCCGGAACTCGACTCCGCACTCTCGGGTTCTGTCCAGGCAGAAGGCGTCGAGCTCTTCCCGGACGGTCATGGCGCAGACGGGGGCGCTCCGGCCGACACGGACCTTTTCGCCGCCCGCACCTTCGAGGTCAACCCCGTCAACCCAGCGGCGGATCGCGGGCGCGATCGAGTAGCGCAGGGCACGGACCGCCTTGCGCGTCAACCCGCCCGCGCACGCCTTCGGGCGAGGGAACGCCGCACGATCCAGCAGCAGAACCCGCCGCCCGGCCGCTTGCAAATCGTAGGCCGCCGCGCACCCAGCCGGGCCGGCTCCCACGACGACAGCATCCCAAACCTGTTCCATTCCCTCGATTATCCCTGCCGGACAGCCTTAAACCCCTTGCACATTCCCAAGGGCGTGAACATCTACTGTAGACGTATGGGTGAAACGGCCGAGATCCTCGCGCTTTGGCGACGGGCTGAGATACGGGGCGAGCGGGTCGCGCTGGCGACGGTCGTGCGCGTGGAGGGTTCCTCTTACCGTAAGTCCGGCGCGCGCATGCTGGTCACCTCGGGAGGGGAGCGCGCGGGAACGATTTCGGGCGGCTGCCTGGAAGCCGAGGTCAGCCGCAAGATTTGGTGGCTGACTGCCCAGGGCCCATCTATTCAGCAGTATCAGAGCTCCTTCGATGAAGATGCGGGCGAGATCCCATGGGGCCTCGGCTGCGGAGGGACCGTTTGGCTGCACCTGGAGCAGCAACCCATTGCGGTGCTCACTGCCTTGGCCGCCGCTCACGAGCAGGGCAGCCCTTCGGTCGTCCTGTTCCAGCTTGCTTCGCCTTGTGCGCCGGCGATCCCCCTGGTACCAGGAGATGCTTCGATCAAGGCAGAACTGTCCGAATTTTCGACTGAAGCGTTCGACAAGCGTCAGAGCATTTTCGTCCAGAATGATTGTCGTCCGCTGTTCGCCGAGTACCTGGCACCGCCGCCGCGGCTGACGGTTTTTGGAGCCGGGGACGATGCGCTACCGATTCTTGAGTTCGCGCAAGCGCTCGGGTGGCGGTCTACCGTGGCGGATGGGCGCGCGCACCTCCTACAACCCGGAAAGTTTCCTCGCGACACCGAAGTGCGGCTTCTGGCCTACACCGTCCCGGTCGCCTGTGGTCCGGTCTTCGCGCGCGGAGCGCTGCCGGTGCCGCCCGAGACCGGCGTGCGCGACGGGGAGCTTGCCGTCGTCCTGACCCACTCCTACGAGCAGGACCGTGCGATTCTGGCTGCTCTGCTGCCGCGGGATCTGCTCTATCTGGGGATCCTTGGTCCGCGCCACCGGACGCAACGCCTGCTTGAGGAGGTCGCCCCTACCCTGGACCTTTCTGTTGAGGCGTGTTTCGCGCGACTCCACTCCCCGGTCGGCCTCGACCTGGGCGCGCGCGACCCCGCATCGATCGCCCTTTCGATCGTTGCGGGATTGCAAGCCGCTCTCACAGGGCGAAGGCTGACCGCGACCCGCTCGTCCGACGAAGAGCCGCACCCGCTCGTTACCCGCTATGCCTGAGCGGACCGCGGCGATCGTGCTGGCAGCGGGAGCGTCCACCCGGCTTGGGCACCCCAAGCAGCTCGTTCTTTACCGGGGCGAACCGCTGCTGCGGCGCGCCGTGAAACTGGCGCTTTCCGTGGATGCCCACCCTGTGATTGCCGTGACGTCCGGGGATGCCGCCGTGGAATCCAGTCTCGACGGCTTACCGGCGGTGCGGGTCCGCAATCCCGATCCGCGCGAGGGGCTGCACAGTTCGTTGCGCATCGGCATGCGCGCGCTTGCCGAGCGATGCCCTTCTACTGCCCGCGTGCTGCTGCTGGTGTGCGACCATCCGCTGCTGCGCCGCGAGCATCTCGAAGCCCTGCTGGCGGCCCGCGGCTCCGTTGCAGCGGCTTTCTATGACGGGCATTTGGGTGTGCCGGCCGTGTTCGCTCGCGAGCATTTCGCGGCTCTGGCCGGCGGCAGCGGCGACCAGGGTGCCCGCTTTCTCCTCCGAACGCTTCCGGTCACGTCCGTCCCGATTCCCGAGGCTGCGGTCGACATCGACACGCTGAATGATTTGATTACGCTCAAAGCATTCGATCAAGATCTCAGCGAAGGGCCAACCTAGAG
>CAXUHL010000228.1:771-5071 GCA_964250745.1 uncultured Acidobacteriaceae bacterium | reverse complement strand
GTTCACCAAGCCAAAACACACCTGTCGAAGATCCTCGCCGAGGTTGCTCAAGGGCGGGAAGTGATCATCACGTCGGGCCGCAGCCGCAAGCAGGTCGCCAGAATCTCGCGGGTGAATGACTCGGAACTGCCGGCTGTCGGGTTCGCAAAACACTGGCCGGAACCCGGACCGGAATTCTTCGAGCCTTTGCCGGAGGACGAACTTCGGCTTTGGAATAAAGAGGGGGAGTGAACGGCTATCTCCTCGACACACACGTGCTCATCTGGGCGGCTCGAGAATCGACTCAACTGCCTCAGGCGATCGATGCTCTCTTGAGGGATACACGGAACAGCCGGTATGTTTCCGCGGTTTCAGCTTACGAGATCGTCCGGAAAGCACGCATCGGCAAGCTGGACCAGGGTCTTGCCCGCGAGTTTCAGGAACAGGTCCGAAGAGCGGGCTACATCGAGCTGCCCGTCTCGATGCGCCACGCCGCAATCGCCGGCGATTTCCCGGCAGAGCACAAAGACCCCTTCGACCGCATTCTGGCCGCCCAGGCGCTGCACGAGAACCTCACCCTTCTGAGCAATGACACAAAGCTCGATGCTTTCGGGATAAAACGATTTTGGTAGTATCCGACCCTGAAAGGCTCCCAAGAATGCACCGCTGGTCCACCCTCTTCCTCCCCACCCTCCGCGAAGCCCCATCCGACGCCGAAGTCGCCAGCCACAAGTTCCTGCTGCGCGCGGGTTACGTCCGCCAGTTGGGCGCGGGGCTCTACTCCTACCTCTTCCTCGGCCAGCGGTCCCTCAACAAAATCGCCGCCATCGTCCGCGAGGAGATGGACAAGATCGCCCAGGAGTTTCTGCTCCCCGCCCTGCTGCCCTCCGATCTATGGCACGAGTCCGGCCGCTGGACCGCCATGGGCCAGAATATGTTCCGGCTCAAGGACCGCAAGGGCGCGGAGCTGTGCCTCGGCATGACCCACGAAGAGGTGATGACGGACCTCGCCCGCAACGAGCTGCGCTCCTACAAACAGCTGCCGCAGATCTGGTACCAGATCCAGACCAAGTTCCGCGACGAGCCCCGGCCTAAGTCCGGCTTGCTGCGCGTGCGCCAGTTCCTGATGAAGGACTCCTACTCCTTCGACATCGACGAGGCCGGGCTCGACCGGTCCTATCAGCTGCACGATGCGGCCTACCGGGCGATCTTCACCCGCTGCGGGCTGCGGTTCGTCGCGGTCGAGGCCGACTCCGGAGCCATGGGCGGCTCGCAGTCGCAGGAGTTCATGGTCTACACCGACGCGGGCGAGGACCTGATCGCGAGTTCCGAAGTTACCGGCTATGCCGCGAACTTAGAAAAAGCACAGTCCAAGCCCACCCCGGTCAACGATTTACCCGGCGACGCCCTGCCGGAGTTAGTCCACACCCCCGGAAAAGCTTCCATTGCGGACGTAGCCGCCTTTTTCGACATCCACCCCGGGCAGGACATCAAGTGCGTCGCCTACATGGCCGAGCGTCAGATTCAGCTCGATCCTCCAAAAACAGAATGGATGCCGGTCACTGCTTTTCTTCGAGGCGATCATCAGGTCAACGAAACCAAACTCATGGGCCAGACAGCCGCTGTTGCTCTCAGAACGATGGACGGTGAAGAATTGGCTGAGTGGCTTGGCGGTCCAGCCGGCTATCTGGGGCCGATTGGATTGAAGAATATCAAAAAGGGCGAAGTCAGTCAGGGTGTCATTGTTAATGCAAGCCTAGACGATCCTCCACCATCAACAGTCGACTTTGCATTCACCGGTAGGAATGAGCTTTTCGTCGTCGTAGACAAGAGCCTTAGATACCGCAAAAACCTGGTGTGCGGCGCGAACAAGCTCGACCACCACTACAAGAACGTCACCCCCGGCCGGGATTTCGGGTGGACCGCCATGGCCGACATCCGCAACGCCAACGAAGGCGAGGACGCCCCCGACGCCCCGGCCGGCATCCGGGCCCCTCTGCGGATCGGCAAGGCCGTCGAGATTGGTCACATCTTCAAGCTCGGCCGCCGCTACACTGAAGCCCTCGGCGCCACGGTCCTCGACCGCAACGGCCGCGCGGTCACCCCCATCATGGGTTCCTACGGCATCGGCCTCGAGCGCATCCTCACCGCCGCGATCGAGCAATCCGCCGCCGCGAACCCCGACAACGTCGCCCTGCCCCGCGCCATCGCCCCCTTCGAGGTCGTCGTGACCATCACCAACGTGCGCGACGCCGCCCTGCTCCAAACCGGCGAACGACTCGCCGCCGATCTGGAAGCCGCCGGCCTCGACATCCTGCTCGATGACCGGGACGAACGCGCCGGGGTCAAGTTCAAGGATGCCGACCTGATCGGCGTTCCTCTGCGCGTCACCGTCGGCAAGCGCGCCGCGGAGGGCATCGTCGAGCTGTCTGACCGGCTCCAGGGCACTACCGAAGATATCCCCGTGGGCGAAATCGTGCAAAAACTTCAACGCCCGTGAGATTCTAATGGCAAAACAGGCGGTATCCACCCTTGGCTGTACGCATTGCCCTTCCCCATTTCGCAGAACGCTTCGGCTTAGGTCCCCACGCGAGCCTCACGCGCCGCATCCTCGCCGCCGCGGCCGCCTTCATGGTGCTGTTCGTCATAACGGCGCTCATCGTCTTCGCCTACTACAACCACAAGTACAGCGCCGTCGTCGACCAGCGGCTGGAGCGTCCGCTGTTTGCCGACACGGCCAAGATCTACGCCGCGGCCCGGGAGGTCCGGCCCGGTCAAAAGCTCACGCCCGCCCTCGTCGAGGCGCAGTTGCGCGCCGCCGGCTATTCCGGCGCAAACGTCTCACCCATGGGTAGCTTCGCGGCCACCGAGGACTCGGTCACCATCCGCCCCGGCCCGCAGAGCTTCCACGCGCCGGAGCCCGCGACCATCACCTTCGCGGGCGGCAAGGTCCAGGGGATCGCCGCACCGGACGGCGGCCAGCTCGCTTCTTACGCGCTCGAGCCGCTGCTCATCACAGGCCTCTCCGACGCCAACCGCGCCAAGCGCCGCCTGGTGACCTTCGACGAGCTGCCGAAAAACCTCGTTTCCGCCGTCACCTCCATCGAGGACCGCCGCTTCTTCTCGCACGGCGGCGTGGACTACATCCGCATCCTCGGCGCGATGCGCAACGACCTGCTCCACCGCCACAGCTACTCCGAGGGCGGGTCCACGCTCACGATGCAGACGGCGCGCGGGCTTCTCCTGACCCCCGAAAAGCGGATCAAGCGCAAGCTCATCGAGATCACGATGTCGTGGCACCTCGAGAACCGCTACTCGAAGCAGCAGATCTTCCAGGTCTATGCCAATCTCATCCCGCTCGGCCAGGCCGGGTCGTTCTCCATCAACGGCTTCGGTGAGGCGGCGCAGGTGTACTTCGGTAAGGACGTCTCGAAGCTCAACCTCCCCGAAGCCGCCCTGCTCGCCGGCATGATCCAGTCGCCCAGCCGCCTGAACCCCTTGCGCCATCCGGTTCGCGCGGTCGAGCGGCGCAACCTCGTGCTCGACCAGATGGTCGAGACCGGTGCCGTCACCCGCGAACAAGCCGAGGAAGCCAAGGCTTCGCCGCTCAAGCTTGCCCCGCTGAGCGTCCAGCAGAACCAGGCCCCCTACTTCGTAGACCTGGTCCGCGACCAGGTGAGCGCGCGCCTCAACGAACCCAACTGGAACGCGGAAGGGCTGCGCATCTACACGTCGCTCGACCCGCAGCTCCAGGCCGCCGCCTCGGCCGCGGTCGACGCGGGGATGGCCAAGGTCGACGCGCTGGTCGAGAAGCGCCATGCCAAGCTGAAGCTGACCGACCCGGTCGTCTACCCGCAGGTCGCGCTCATCGCGCTCGACCCGCACACCGGGCAGGTCCTGGCGCTGGTCGGCGGCCGCAACTACGGCCAGTCGCAGCTCAACCACGCGGTCGCCCACCGGCCTACCGGATCCATCTTCAAGCCGTTCGTCTATGCGGCAGCGTTCAACTCCTCGCTCGCCGGGACTGAGCTCACGACGCCCGACGGCGCGTCCGCCGTGTTCACGCCCGCCACGGTGCTGCCCAATCAACTCCAGGATTTCGAGTTCGCCGGCGGCACCTATTCCCCGCGTAACTTCCACCGCAATTCAGAAGACGAGCTCACCGCGCAGGCCGCGCTCAAGACCTCGGCCAACAACGCCACCGTCGCCCTGGCTCAGATGGTCGGCTTCGGCAACGTCGCGGCGCTGGCCCTGGCCAGCAGCCTAGCGCACGCCCGCGCCCCCCCCTCGGTCGCCCCGGGCGCCGATGCCCCCGCCCCCC
>CAXUHL010000228.1:0-761 GCA_964250745.1 uncultured Acidobacteriaceae bacterium | reverse complement strand
CCTCACGCCCGCGCCCACCCCCGCCCCCTGCGCGGGGCCGCCGATGGGGGGGTGGGCCAAGGGCGGGGGGGGGCCCGGCGACGCCGGCATCGCGAACGCCCGCGCCACCCCGTCGGTCGCCCTGGGCGCCTATGACGCGACCCCCATGGACATGGCCGGGGCCTACACCGCCTTCGCCAACTCCGGCACGGTGATCAAGCCGTGGATGCTGGCCTCGATCCGCACCTCGAACGGCGACCCCCTGCGGGATTTCGCGGCGCAAACCCACCCCGTGCTCGATCCCCGGGTAGCCTACCTGACCACCAACATGATGGAGGCCGTGCTCAACTCCGGTACCGGTTTCATCGCGCGATCGCTCGGCTTCAACGCGCCGGCCGCCGGTAAAACGGGCACCGAGCACGACGCCTGGTTCGCCGGTTACACCTCCAACCTGCTCTGCATCGTGTGGGTCGGCAACGACGACTATTCCGACGTGAAGCTCACCGGGACCGTCGCCGCCGCCCCCATCTGGGCCGAGTTCATGAAGCGCGCTGTCCAGCTGCCGCAGTACTCCGACGCCCATGAGTTCGCCGTGCCGGAGGGCGTCTCGCTCGTGCGTCTGGATAAGGCGACCAACCTGCTGGCCGACGATACCTGCCCGGACAGCTACTCGGCCGCCTTCCTCGCGGGCACCGCCCCGGTGACCACCTGCGACCAGCAAGGGCAGGATCAGAGAAACATTTTTCAGAAGATTTTCGGACTGGGCCACGACGGGCCGCAGG
>CAXUHL010000227.1:499-5085 GCA_964250745.1 uncultured Acidobacteriaceae bacterium | reverse complement strand
CGAACCATGACTTCTCACACACCCTCTGAGGAGCGAAGCGACGAAGGACCTGCTTTCCCCAGCACAATGAGAGCAAGCAGGTTTTTCGCTGCGCTCGGAATTACCCTCCTGTGCGGCGTCTTTGTACCAGGTCAATCTTCCGGCTTTCTACCCACTACCCTCCACCCTTCACCCTCCACCCTTTGCCACCGCCTGTGCGGCGGCGTACGCGCTGGCCCAGGCCCACTGAAAGTTGAAGCCGCCGAGGTGGCCGGTGACATCGACCAGCTCGCCGATGAAGTACAGGCTTGAAACGGTTTTGGCTTCCATGGAGGCGGCATGGAGGTCGGCGGTGGAGACGCCGCCGGCGGTGACCTCGGCTTTGGGGTAGCCCTCGGTGCCGGAGGGCGTCAGCGGCCAGGCATGCATTCGGCTCTCGAGCGCGGCCAGGGCCGGGTTGGTCCAGCTGTCGGGCGGAGCCAGGGCGAGGAGCCGCTCAGACAGACGGGCAGGGCCGAGATGGGGGGCCCAGGCCGTTTTGAGCGTGGACGCATCGCGCCGCGTGCCCAAAGGTGGCAGAGCCGCGCTGGGCGCAAAGTCGATCGCAACCGGTGCGCCGGCCTGCCAATACGAGGATGCCTGGAGGATCGCCGGCCCTGAAAGACCGCGGTGGGTGATCAGCAGTTTGTCCTGGAACTGCTGCTTGCCCACGGTGAGGCGCGCTTCGGCGGCGACACCGGCCAGGTTCGCGAAGGCTTGCGCGTCGGCCTCACCGAAGGTAAAGGGGACGAGCGCAGGGCGCGGCGGGACGATGCGGAGCCCGAACTGCCGGGCGGTACGGTAGCCGAAGTCGGTCGCGCCGAGCTTGGGGATGGACAGGCCGCCGGTGGCCAGGATCAGCGCGTCGGTGTTGACCGGTCCGGTGGAGGTTTCAAGGACGAAGCCCGGCGCGGTGTGCCGGATGTCATTCACCGCGGTGTTCAGGCGCAGCTCGGCGGCTTGTGCTTCGGCGAGGAGCAGGTCGACCAGCTGGCGCGCGGAGCCGTCGAGAAAGAGCTGGCCGGGCGTTTTGGCGTGGTACGCGAGGCCGTACCGCTCGACCAGGGCGAGGAAGTCATGCGGGGAGTAGCAAGCCAGGGCGGACTTGGCGAAGTGCGGGTTCTCGGACAGGAAGTGCTCGGGCCGCGTGTTGAGGTTGGTGAAGTTGGCGCGGCCGCCGCCGGAGATGAGGATCTTGCGCCCCGGGGCCGGTGCGTGGTCGAGCACGAGCACGCGGAGCCCGCTCTGCGCGAGCAGGCCCGCCGCGAATAGCCCGGCCGCGCCCGCGCCGAGGATGGTGGCTTGGTAGGGCATGTGTACTTAGGGTAGAGGGTGAAAAGGTTCCTCGGAGGTGAATATGCGGCGGGGCGAAGGCAGGTCCTTCGTTCCGCTCAGAATCCCGGTTCGATGGGAAGCGAAGCGATGAGGGATCTCAAGGCCGGATCTCCACCACGGCCAAGCCGCTGGAAGGGATGGTCAGGGTGAGCGAGCTGCTCTTGAGCGGCAGCGGGTCGGGGGCGGCGAGGGTGCCGATGCGCTGGAGCTCGGCGATCTGTTGCAGGGAGGGGTCGGCGGGTGAGCCCATTTGTTTCCAGGCGTTCAGGGTGTCGCCGTGTTCGGCATCGACGCGGCGGACCGTGGCCGTCGCGGTAGGCGGGAGCCCGGGCAGGGCCAGGGTCATCTGCTTCGCGTCGACACGGGAGCCCGGAGGCTCGGCGAGGTTCCAGGCGGCCAGCACCAGCGTGCCGTCCTCGCGGCGGGTCACCAGCAGATCGTTCGAGGGGGAGGGCAGCCGGGTTGTACCCAAAGTGTGGAGCAGCGAGAAAGCGAGAAACGCCGGCTTGGGGATGCCGCGCTCGGCCAGGAGCCCGTAGCCGCCGTAGAAGGGGGTTTTGACCACGCCCTGCTCCTCGAAAACGTCGGAAAACGACCAGTAGCTCATGGACTGGACGAGGCCGTCGCACTGGCGGATGGTGTCGGCCATCCAGGGGCCCATGTAGGTGGAGTCGGTGATGGGCTGCTCGTTGGCGTAGGTGGCGTTGAACTCGGACCAGATGAGCGGCAGGTTGGGCATGGTGGAGTGCGCGATCTCCTCGTGCACCTTGCGGACAGCAGCGGGAACCATCTGGTGCGGCGGGACCGGGCGCTTGTCAGGGAAGACGTCGGCCGTCACGTCGTTGCCGTAGACATGGGTAGAGACGAAGTCGAGTGGAATGTGGTTCTCTGCGGCGTGGCGAATGGTGTCGCCGACCCACGCGGCCTGTGCGGTGGCGGGGCCGCCGATCCGCAGCCTGCCGCTGACCGCCTTGATGGATTTCGCTGTGTTGTCATAGAGCTGAAAGTAGGTGGCCTGCGCCGGACGGCCCTGCCAGAAATCGATGTTGGGCTCGTTCCATACCTCGAAGTACCACTGCGCGACCTCATCGAGGCCGTAGCGGTCGACCAGATGTTGGGCGAAGGCGGTGATCAGCGCGTCCCACTTCGCGTAATCCTTCGGCGGCGAGACGTTGGGCTTGTACCAGAAGGGGTGGAGCGCGTTGGGATCCGACGCGAGCTTCTTCGGGGTGAAGGAGATCTCGACGAAGGGGCGGACATGCGCGGCGAGCAGGCCGTCGTAGATCTGGTCGACGTAGGACCAATTGTAGACCGGTTTGCCCGCGGCGTCCTCGTCGTAGACGCCGACCTCGTCATGGAGGATAGCGTGGAAGCGGACGTACTTGAAGTCGGTCGCGGCCTTGACTTCGGCCAGGTCGCGGCGGTAGCTGTCGCGGAGCGAAAGCACGGCACGCCCGGAGCCGAACATCTGCTCCCAGAAGTGAGGAAACGGCGTGGCGGGGGCTTTCAGGTCGAGCGTGATCCGTTCGGGCTGGATCTCCTGGGCAATAACGGCCGGTGCGAGCGCGGGCAGGAGCAGAACGAGAGCGGCGGCGAAGCGTGGCGCGGTCAAAGTGGCTCCTTTTCTTGAAGGGCGGCACCTCAGATTATCCCGTCGCGGGCCGCATCTGTATAGAGGTGCCGGGCACATCCCGGCCGTGCCGGCTGGAGCCGGCCAAGGGAGATCGAGGATGAAGCAGGTTTTCGTGGTGTTGGGGTCGCTGCTGGCGGCGACGAGCGCGTTGTTGTTTTTCGCGGGGCGCGAAGTGAACCGCCGTCAGGCGGCAGCCGGGCGGGTCTCGGCGGCTGAAGCGGCATCGCGGTTGCAGGAGGCCTGGGCGGACCACCGGACGCGGGCCTGAGCCGCAGCCTCTTAAAGCGAGGGTCATCGTGAGCGAAGCGAAGGACCTGCTTTCGCCTGTTCAGCGGGGCGAAGCAGGTCCTTCGTCGCTTTGCTTCTCAGGATGATTCCATTTTGGGCCAGAACCGTCTCTAGCCATGCAGAATTGCCGAGGAGTCAGCGGTTTGGACGCGGATCTTCTTCGCCAGGCCGAGCGCGCCCAAGAGGCGGATGCCCAGGTAATTGACGTCGAGCTCATACCAGGTCATGCCGTGGCGGGCGGAGACGGGCAGAGCGTGATGGTTGTTGTGCCAGCCCTCGCCGCCCGAAAGCAGGGCGACCCACCAGTTGTTGCGGGAGTCGTCGCGAGTGGCGAAACGGCGCGAACCCCATAGGTGCGTCGCGGAGTTGACCAGCCAGGTAACGTGCAGGCCGAGCACCACGCGCAGAAAGATGGCCCACAGGACCCACGAAACACCAAGGCGCAGGCCGCCGACGGCGATTCCCGCGAACAGCAGGACGTGGCCGAGCGCGGTGACGGGCACCCAGTGCCAGCGGCTCAGCGCGCGGTAAAACGGCTGCTTCTGCAGGTCGGGCACGTACCGGGTCAGCATGGGGTCGCCGTTATGCAGCGAGCCCCACAGCATCCAGCCCATGTGCGACCACCACTTGCCGTCGCGCGGGGAGTGCGGATCGCCGGGTTTGTCGGTCACCTGATGATGGAGCCGGTGGACGGCAACCCAGAAGAGCGGGCCGCCTTCAAGCGCCATGGTGGCGCAGGTGGCCATCGCATATTCCAGCCACTTGGGCGTGACGTAGCCGCGATGGGTAAGCTGCCGGTGGTAGCTCATGCCGATGCCGATGTTTTGCGCGAGCACCCAGGTGCAGGCGGCGAGAGCCAGGCCGGACCAGGAAAAGAAAAAGAAAGCCGACAGCGCGAGCAGATGGAAGATGACGAGCGCGATGGCGAGGGGCTTGTGGAGCGCGCCTTCCCGCTGTTCGAGAAGCAGGGCATCCTGCTCTGCGGCAGGGTTGGGGGCGATCTCGGAAGGGGCGTCGAGCAGCGCGGATGAGGGGCTCACACGTTGAAGGTAGCAGGGGTACGCGAAGCCGCATGTGTTTGTTGCGTAACAGGTGGCGCGGTTTTCATGCCTGTTCAAGCCGGGATTCGATCCCCACTTGCCCGGGAGCCGCTCTCCTGCCGGAGGATACCGTTACCGTTGCGCGGAAAGACGATCTTCGCGGGTTCGGAACGGGCAGCCCGTTTGTAGACTGAGCGAGCCTTCTTTCCTCATCGTGCAAGGCGGTAAACCGGATCGGGGGGGCCCGGGGCGCGGGGACGGCCACGAGCCGC
>CAXUHL010000227.1:0-489 GCA_964250745.1 uncultured Acidobacteriaceae bacterium | reverse complement strand
CTCAGCGTCCACGGGGTAAACCGGGCTGGGGCGCCCTGGGGCCGCTAAACCCACCTACCCCCCCCCGAGGAAAGGAGGACCGGCTTGATGAACCTGAACCTCGCTGTGGAAACACCGTGGTTCCGGCTGTCCGTCGCCGTCGCTCTGAACGAGCCCATGGTACGGACGGTGGTTTTCTTGCTTTGGACCGCGCTGCGGAAGTAGCGCCGTACCTCTCCGGGGTGCGATAAGCCCCGGAGAGCCACATCCGCAGTCATTATGATGCGGCTCCGGCCCGGCCGTGGGCAAGTGAAAAAATGCTCACGGCTGGGGCTGGGTGTCCTGTTTCGGGGCTCGCTTGCCGAAAAGCCGCCCGAAGAAGCCCGGCTTTTTCGCGACTGTCTGCGCCGGGGCGGGCGCGGGTTCAGCTTGCGCGGTTTGCGGAGTCGCAGGGTCGGGCTTCGTGCCGGGTGCGGTCTGCTGCGGGGGCAGGGCCGGACGGGGCTGGGC
>CAXUHL010000226.1:0-5098 GCA_964250745.1 uncultured Acidobacteriaceae bacterium | reverse complement strand
GTGAAGGAAGGGGAGCGCGGCTTGAACGAGGCGAGCGAGGAAGAGATGGACCGGATGGAAAAGGCGCCGGGGCTGCAGCTGAACTCGCGCCTGGGCTGCCAGGCTGTCATCACCCGGCCCGGCGCGTACACGGTGGAAATTCCGAGCTGGAATAAAAACTACGTCTCGGAAGGCAAGCCGCTGACCATGAGCGAAAGCAAGTAGCGAGAGCAAGCAAGGAGCATTGCATGCCGCAGGAAATCATGTGGAGCGATGCCGAGGAGATCGGCATTCGGCTCCAGGAGAAACACCCGGAGCTCGACCCGTTGAAGGTGCGCTTCACGGAGCTGCACACCTACGTCACGAAGCTGGACGGCTTCGCGGACGACCCGGGAAAGTCCACTGAGTCGAAGCTCGAAGCGATCCAGATGGCCTGGTACGAGGAGTGGCAGGAGGCAAACAAGTAGCCGTACGCCCGTCCCGAAAGGCTCGTTCGTCAAAGGATGCGGGCACCCTTTCACTCGCCCCTGAGTTGCATTCGTTCTGACTTATCCTGACGAGCGAAGCGGGGGAGGGATCTGACTCACCTGCCTCGACCGGAGATTGTCAGCCCAGTCAGGTGCTCGCAGGGCGCACTGAAACGCGCCTACGTGATGTCCTCTGTGTCGAATACTGGGGTGACGGTTCGTTTGCGCTGGCCGGCGCGGACCTCGGTGGAAACGAGTTCGTTGAACTCCGCATCGAGGTCGCCGTCGATGGCGCGCGGGAGCTCTTCCTGCTCCTCCAGGACCGCCAGGCCGGAGGGGGCTTCGACGCTTTCGAGCAGTACCACCGCGTGGGCCTGCGCGACATGGTCCAGGTTCAGCCCTTCGGGGGTTTTCGCCTTGACGCTCACCAGCGCCGGCATGATGTCGAGCAGAATGGCGAGCCGCTCGCGCAGGTCGTGGGCGATGGGGGCGATCTTGGGCCGGTCCAGAACCAGCGTGCAGTCCACGTTGACGATTCGGAAGCCCGCGTGCTGGATTTCCTCTAGCGCGAGATTGAGGAAGATGGAGGACTCGGCGTCCTTCCAGCGCGGGTCGGACGGCGGGAAACGGGGCCGAGGTCGCCGGCCGCGACCGCGCCGAGCAGCGCGTCGGTGAGCGCGTGAAGCAGGACGTCGCCGTCGGAGTGGCCGGCGAGGCCTTCGGGGTGTTCGATCGCGAGGCCGCCGATGCGGAGCGGAACGCCTGCCTTGAAGGAGTGTGAGTCGTAGCCTTGGCCGATGCGGAGGCTCATGCGGTCTCTCCAGTGCGTTGGGATAAGTACCACGCGGCGAGCGGGAGGTCGGCGGCGCGGGTGATTTTCAGGTTCGAGGGGTCGCCGGGGGCGACGGCGACCGGGATGCCGGCACGCTCGAGCAGGCTCGCTTCGTCGGTGCCGTTGAAGCCGTCGGCCTCGGCCTCGGCGAAGGCGCGGCGGAGCAAGCCGGCGCGCGCGCCCTGCGGGGTTTGCGCGAGGACGATGTTTTCGCGGGGCAGCGTCGCGGTGACCAAAGCGCCCCCGGCGGTGCGCTCCACGTGCTTGATGGTGTCCGTAGCGGGCAGCCCGAGCATGGCCGCGCCGTGGCGCTCGACGGACGCGACCACGCGGGCGAGCGCGTCCGGCGTGACCAGCGGGCGTACGGCGTCGTGGACCAGGACGATCGCGTCCTCGGAGCACTGAAGCGCGGCGAGGGCGGCGGCGACACTGGCCTGGCGCGAGTCGCCACCCTCCGCGACCTCGACGGGGACCGGAAGCGCGACGGTCGCGAGCAGTTCCCGGAGGCGGCGCTCCTCGGCGTGGCGCACGGCCAGCACCAGGCCGGCCAGACCCGGGGTGCTGGCAAGGGCGCGCAAGGTAAGCGCAAGAATCGGCTCGCCCCCAAGCTCGAGAAACTGCTTGGGCGCCCCACCCGCGCCCATGCGCGTGCCCATGCGTGTACCAAGTCCGGCAGCCGGCACGATGAGGAAGACCTGTGTTGCGTCTGGAGGCATAAACGCTCAAGTATAGCGTGAGACTTATGCCGGAGGAGGGCGTTGGAGGGATCCGGGCGGCTCAGGGCAGCGCAGGCGCGTTGTTTCATGAACCATTCACGCCGAGCGAGGTGGGCTGTCGGGACCAACCTGCATCCATGTCTTTACCGAGGGAGGAGCTTATGCGCGCAGCACGGGAGACTTCAACCGCACCAGCCGCTTGCCGGCAGCCGTTGCCGAACGGTACACGCTTTGCCGCGGCGCTGCTCGCCGGGCTTCTGGGCGTGGCAACAACGGTTTCCGCATATGCGGCCGGTGACGAAGACGAGCACGCGGGCAAATGGATCGCACTGTGGACGGCAAGTGCCGAGCCGGCCATCGACCCTTTCGTGAATTACGTGCCGCCCGCGACCCTGAATGGGCAGACGATCCGCGAGGTGGTGCGCACCAGCGCGGGCGCGACCCGGCTCAGGATTCGCCTGACGAATGAGTTCACGGGCTCGGCTACGGTGGTTGGGTCGGTGCATGTGGCGGTTTCCGCGGCAAACGGCGTGGCGAGCAGCGCCACGCGCCCGGGTACCGACCGCGTTGTCACCTTCGGCGGCGAGCCCGGCGTGACCGTTGCCCCGAATGCCCCGGCGCTGAGCGATCCGGTGGACCTGCCGGTGCCGGCGCTTACCAGCCTCGCGGTGAGCATCTACATCGCGCACGGCAGCGCCAATCTGACGCCGCACCAGACCGCCCTTGCGACCTCTTACATCGTGAATGGCGACCAAACTGCCGCACCGAGCCTCCCCGGCGCGGCAACCACGAGTGCGCGCTTCGCGCTTTCCGGGTTGGACGGGGAGTCCGAGCGGGACGCGGCGACGATCGTCGCGATCGGGGATTCCATCGTGGACGGCTACCAATCGACGCCGGACAGAAACCATCGCTGGCCGGATTACCTGGCGCAGCGGCTCCAGACAGCCGGCCTGCGTAACCTGGGCGTGGCGAACGAG
Source organism: uncultured Acidobacteriaceae bacterium (assembly GCA_964250745.1). Lineage (GTDB taxonomy): Bacteria > Acidobacteriota > Terriglobia > Terriglobales > Acidobacteriaceae > EB88. The sequence continues at coordinate 2,127 of CAXUHL010000226.1, read as the reverse complement.
GGAATCACGAACAGCCGTCTGCTGGTCGACGGCTTCGGGGCCGGCGTGGAAAACCGGTTCGACCGGGACGTGCTGAGCCGGCCGGGGGTGCGGTACGTGTTCGTCTCCGCCGGGCTCAACGACGGGGTCTTTCTCCTGAGCACCCCAGCCGCGGGTGCCATGGCCACGGCGGAGCAGATCATTCAGGGTTACCGCCGGCTGATCGCCCGGGCGCACGAGCGCGGACTGCTGATCTTCGGCTGTACGCTGACGCCGGTCGGGGGCAGCGCGCCTTTCTCGCCCTCCGGCGAGGTCACGCGGCAGCAGGTCAATAGCTGGATTCGCCAAGGGCAGGGCTTCGATGCGCTTGCCGACTTCGATGCCGTGCTGCGCGATCCGTCCGACCCGGTGCGGCTGCTGCCGGCGCTCGACAGCGGGGACCACATCCACCCGACCGACGAAGGATACCGGCGTTTGGCGGCGAGCATCGATCTCGGGCTTTTCGAGAAAGAGCGAAGGTAGCCTCAAACCGCGGCTTTCTGGATCGGGAAGACAGTCCCGTCTGCAAAGAAGTCATCCGCGTGGCTCGGATTCTTCGCATACTCGCCGTCGACAACGAGACGGAACGTCCAGCACTCCTCTTCGCGGTACCTCCCAACCGGTCCGCAAGGGCCCGCCGACCTACCCGCACCGGCTCCTTCCCATTCCGTCCGCCTCGTCCGGGGTCCGCCTGAAAGCGGGCCCGTTTTCTTCTGCGTCCTCCTTGTCCCCGTCTCTGGAAGAACTGCTCTCCGTCTTTTCTCGGGTAAAGGGAGATCGTGGATTGCAACGAGGATGACCCGAGCGCAATTTCCCTGAAGGTGTGGAGGGCTAAGGTCTCGTGAGCGCGGCTTTTCCGGCGGGAAAAGCCGCGTTGAGAGACTCTCCGCGTCTCACGGCCTCAGGAAAACTGCCATAGGTGCAGGCGACGCGCGACTCCCGCCCTTACTGCAGCAGCTCCCGCACCGGCTTCCACTGCTTGCCTTGCGAGTCGGCGACGGGCTCGCAGCACAGGTGGCCGGCATAGGTGTTCACGCCCTCCGCCAGCCCCGCATCGGCGAGCAGCGCCGCGGTCACGCCCTTGGCCAGCCGCTTCAGGTAAGGAAAGGTCGCGTTGGTGAGAGCCAGGGTCGAAGTATTCGGCACCGCCGCAGGCATGTTGGTTACGCAATAATGCACCACGCCGTCGACCTCGTAGGAAGGGTCGGAGTGCGTCGTGGGGCGCGCGGTCTCGATGCAGCCTCCCTGGTCGATCGCGACATCCACGATCACCGCGCCCTTCTTCATGCCCCGGACCATCTCCGCTGTCACGATTTTGGGCGCGGCCGCGCCGGGGATCAGGACGCCGCCGATGACCAGGTCGGCCGAGCGCACGGCTTCGGTCACGTTGTGCAGGTTCGAGGCCAGGGTAAAGACCCGTCCGGCAAAGATGTCGTCGAGCTCGCGCAGGCGGTGGAGGTTGCGGTCGACGATGGTGACCTTCGCGCCCATGCCGAGCGCGATCTTCGCGGCATTGGTGCCGACGATGCCGCCTCCCACGATGCACACGTCCGCCGGGGGCACGCCGGGGACGCCGCCCAGCAGCAGCCCGCGGCCACCGTTGCCTTTCTGCAGGTACGCCGCGCCGACCTGGACGCTCATGCGTCCGGCGACCTCGCTCATGGGGGTCAGCAGCGGCAGGGTGCCCAGGGTGTCGCTGATGGTCTCGTATGCAATGCCGGTGACCTTGCGGGTAAGCAGCTTGCCGGTCAGCTCCGGCAGCGGGGCCAGGTGCAGGTAGGTGAACAGCGTCAGGTCCGGGCGGAAGTAGCCGTACTCCTTCTCGGTCGGCTCCTTGACCTTGACGACCGTCTCGGCGTTGGCCCAAACATCGGCGGCCGCGCCGACGATCTCTGCTCCGACGGCCTGGTACTCGTCGTCGGTGAACGCGGAAAGCTCGCCCGCGTGCTGCTCGACGAGGATGGTGTGGCCCGCTGCCCGGAGCTCCTTGGCTCCCGCCGGGGTAAGCGCGACGCGTGTTTCGTGGTCTTTGACTTCCTTGGGAACGCCGATGATCATGGCTCGATCATAATTGGGCGGCGAGCGCGGGCGGGGCGGGCCAGGCGGCGG
>CAXUHL010000225.1:2194-5195 GCA_964250745.1 uncultured Acidobacteriaceae bacterium | reverse complement strand
ATGTGAACCGGCTGTTCCGCTCGTTTACCCGCGCGGCGGCGGGCAAGATGGCCAATCCGGTCAGGGTGTCGGAAAAGTGCCTGGAGCAGGGCTCGCCGGGGGCGAAGAAAGGCGTGGGACGGGGAGAGTGAACGATGGATGCCGTCGAATGTCGGGAATCGATCGGCCGGGAATCGCTCGGGGAGCGCAAATACATCCGCTACTTCGACGGCCGCGGGCACTTCGCGCACCTCGCGCTTAGGCTCAGCCCGGCACCGGGGCCCGATTGCCCGGTCACATGGGAGCACTCGCTCACCATTCCAGAACCTTGCTTCCTCGCCGCGCGGGAGGCGATCGCGGAAGCCATGCTGCATGGACCGCTGCGGCGGCTGCCCATGTGGGGCGTGCGCGTTGCGTGTCTCGCGGGAACTTACCTGGAGCGCTTCTCCTACCCGGAAGCCTTCGCGATGGCGGCGCGCATGGCTCTGGACGATGCGCTCTCCCGTGCTCTCCCCGTGCTCGTGGAGCCGTGGACGCAAGCGCTGCTGCGCGTCGACAGACGAGCGCTCCTCTCCGTCGCGGACACACTCACCACGCTGCTCGGAACCTTCCAGGTCGAAGTAGCCCGCCGGGACTACTTCACCTTGCAGGTTCAACTCCCTGTGCGGCTTGCACCGCGGCCCTCCAGAGTGCATTGGGCCTGCGCCGGCTTGAACTTGTCCCGTTGCCGCCCGAGCTGGCTTACAGACCGGTCAGGGGTAAGTGGAAATCACAGCCTGACGCCGTACACGGGTGGGACGAGTGGACCTAAGTCGGCCTACTTGGCCACGACCTCGATCTCGAATACCTTCGGCCATTGCTTACCTGTCACGAATACCCGGTCATGCGGGCAAGCAGCACGGGATCCATCGTATCCGGCTGCTAGACTCGCCCTCAATGGCTGCGGAGGCGCACACGGCGGAGCTGCGAGATGTGTCGCACGTCTACGGCGGCGTTCCCGTCTTGCGCCATGTCGCCGCGCGGTTCGCGCCCGGCCGGTGCTCGCTGCTGCTGGGGCCGAACGGCGCGGGCAAATCGACGCTCTTGCGCATCTTGGCCGGCCTCTTGCGACCCTCGTTCGGGTCGGTCCGGCTTTGGGGAGGGGAGCCGGAGGCCGCGCGCGAGCGGGTCGGCTACATGAGCCACGCGCCCATGCTGTACGACGAGTTCTCGGGGCTTGAGAACCTGCGCTACTTCGCGGCCCTGTACGCGCCTCGGCCTTGCCTCACGCCTGAGGCCGCGATGGAGGCGGCGGCGCTCGACCCGGCGCTTGCTAGGCCGGTCCGGGCCTACTCGCAGGGAATGCGGCAGAGGCTTTCGCTGGCGCGCGTGCTGCTGCCGCGCCCTGCGCTCTTACTTCTAGATGAACCGTTCTCGAATATGGACGCCGGGAGCGCGCGGGCCATGCTCGCGTTGCTGGCCCGGGAGCGCGACCGGGGGACAGCCATCGTGCTGACCACGCACCAGCGCGCGCTCGCCGAGCCGCTCGCGGACGAGCTACTGCTGCTCGACAGCGGCGCGCTCCGCCAGCTTGCCGCCGAGCGCTGAACCTTTGCGGGCATGCGGCCGGCGAGAGCAGGTTCTTCGCTCCGCCGAGCGATCACTCCGGGGTTTACCCACGCGGGCGCCTCGCGGACGGCCCGTTTAGGCTGGAGTCGTGAGCAAAACCAACGCAGCCCGCCTGCTCGACTCGCTCGGCATCGCGTACGAGCTGCTCGCCTACGAGGTGGACCCCGAGGACCTGGCCGCGCCGAGCGTCGCGCGCAAGCTGGGCCTCCCGCCGGAGCAGGTGTGGAAGACGCTGGTCTGCGCGCTCGAGCCCGGCGGGGGGCATGTGTTCGCGGTGCTCGCCGGGGCCGACGAGCTCGATTTGAAGAAGCTGGCCCGCGCCGCCGGGGCACGCTCGGCCGCGCTCGCGCCGCTGAGGGAGGTGCAGGCGCTCACCGGCTATATTCGAGGCGGGGTCACGGTGCTCGAGGCGAAAAAGCCATTCCCCGCCTTCGCCGACGAGACGATCGAGCTCCACGAACGCATCAGCGTCTCGGCGGGGCAGCGCGGGCTGCAGCTGCTGCTCACGCCCGCGGACTACCTCCGCGCGACCGAAGCAACCCTGGCCGACCTTACATGAAGATTTACTTTCGCGCGGTCCGAACCCAGGTCGCGAAGGACCTGCGCCTGGAGTGGCGGTCCAAGGACGCGCTGAACGCCATGCTCTTCCTGGCGCTGCTGGTGGTGGTGCTGTTTTCGCTCGCCTTTGACCCGACGCGGGCGGTCTCCCGGCAGATCGCGGGCGGCGTGCTGTCGGTGGCCATCCTGTTCGCGGCGACCGGAGCCTTGAACCAGGCCTGGGCGCGGGAGCTCGCGGGCGGCGTGCTGGACGCCCAGAGGATGAGCCCCGCGCCGCCCTCGGCTCTGTGGCTGGGCAAGGTGCTGGCCAACTTCCTGTTCGTTTCAGCGGTGGAGCTGGTGCTGGCACCCGTGTTCGCCATCTTCTACAACCTCGATATCAAGGGCGAGCCCGCGATGCTGCTCGCGATCCTGCCGCTGGGCACCTGGGCGCTGGTGGGCAATGGGGTGTTCTTCGCGGCGTTGAGCCTCCGGGCCCGCTCGCGAGAGCTGCTGCTGCCGCTGCTGCTCTTCCCCATCTTCATCCCGGCGCTTCTGGCGATGACCTCGGGGGCGGGCGCGGTGTTCACGGGCGAGAGCGACCCCGGCTTGTGGGTGCGTTTGCTGGCAGGTTACGACGCCATCTTCACGACGGCGGCGGTGCTGTTGTTCGGCACGATCCTGAACGCGGAAGGCTAGTTCGCGGACGTCTGCGAGTGCCGCGGGGCCTGCGAGTGGGCCTTGAGCAGCGAGGAAGCCGACGCGATGACGAGCCACGCGCCGACGATGAGCGCGGCCAGGGTGAGCACCAGCCGCACGCCGCGCCGGTCGCGGGGGGGGGGGGGGGTGGTGGAGGGCCGGCGCCGGCGGGCAGGGG
>CAXUHL010000225.1:0-2184 GCA_964250745.1 uncultured Acidobacteriaceae bacterium | reverse complement strand
AGGTTGAACTGGCCGGCGATCCCGATCACGAACATCACCAGCCCGATTACCAAAACAAGAGTCGCCATGCCGTCCGCCTCGTTCCTTTGAAGTCGATTTCACCTTGGGATGCGCGAGCGCGCCCGTCCGCAATTTACACTAGAAACGTGATGGAGAGCGGGCGAGGGCTGCGCACAATCTGGATCGCGGCGGCGCTTCTGGCGCTCGCCGAGGGCTTGCGCGTGGCCTTCCGCGTACCGGCCGACGCCGCGCAGGGCGACCTGAGCCGCATCTTCTACTATCACTTCCCTTCGTGGATCGGCACCTCGGTCTTTTTCGCGCTCAACCTCGTCTGCTCGGTCGTGTACCTGGCCCTGCGGCGCGCAAAGCCGGCGCTCGCGCTCCGGGCCGACGCGCTGGCCGTCGCCGGGGCGGAGATGGGCGTGGTGTTCTGCACGGTCGGGCTGGTCACGGGCTCCTTGTGGGGCCGCGCCGCCTGGGGTATCTGGTGGACCTGGGACGAGCGGCTCACCTCGACCCTGATCCTGTGGCTGATCTATCTTGCATACCTCATGCTGCGGTCTTTCGCCGAGGGCGCGAGCATGCGGACTCTTGCCGCAATCATGGCGATCTTCGGCTACCTGGACGTGCCGCTGGTGTACATGAGCACGCGCTGGTGGCGCACGCAGCACCCCGCCCCGGTGTTCGCGGGCGGCCCCGGCACGGGGATGGACGCGAGCATGATGCCGGCCGTCTGGTGGAACATGGCGGGCTGGCTGCTGTGGGGTGGCTTCGTGGCCGCGCTGCGCTACCGCTCGGTGCTGCGGCGCGAGCGGGACGAGGCCGCGGCGACCGAGCGCCTGCTGGCGGCACCTTCCCTCAGGGTGGGCGCGCTGCCTGAAGGCGACCGCGCGTGACCGGCTTCTGGGCCGCGTACACCCGTGACATGGCGCACCGGCACGTGCTGCTGGCCTACGGGTTCGCCTGGGCGGTACAGCTGGGCTATCTCGCATTTGTGCTCTTTCGGTCGCGGGCTCGCGGCGGCCGGGTACACTAAGGCTGCGAGAGGTTGACAAGAAGATGCTGGTCGTCATGAAGTCGCACGCGAGCGAGGAGCAAATCGCCGCCGTTTGTGAGCAAATCGAGCGCCTGGGCCTGCGCCCGCACCCGCTGCCCGGCGCACAGCGCACCGCCATCGGCATCACCGGCAACAAGGGCGAGGTCGACCACTCTTCCCTGTCCGAGCTTTCGGGCGTCGCCGACGTGATCCGCGTGTCCAAGCCGTACAAGCTGGTGTCCCGCGACGTGAAGGAAGAGGACACCATCATCCGGTTTCCCGGCACCGACATCACGGTCGGCGGGCGCGACCTGATGATGGTCGCCGGGCCTTGTTCGGTCGAGTCGCGTGAGCAGGCCTTCGCCACGGCCGACGCGGTCGCCGAGGCGGGGGCGCGCTTCTTCCGCGGCGGCGCGTACAAGCCGCGCACCTCTCCCTACGCCTTCCAGGGCCTGGGCGAGGAAGCCTTGGCCATCATGGCGGAAATTCGCGAGCGGACCGGCATGCGCATCGTCACCGAAGCCATCGACCAGGAAGCACTGGACCTGGTGGCCGCCTACGCGGACGTGATCCAGATCGGCGCGCGCAACATGCAGAACTACTCGCTTCTGCGGGCCGCCGGGCGCAAGCGCAAGCCCGTGCTGCTGAAGCGCGGCATGTCCGCCACGCTCGAAGAGCTGCTGATGGCCGCCGAATACATCATGAGCGAGGGCAACTACGAGGTGATCCTGTGCGAGCGGGGCATCCGCACCTTTGCCGACCACACGCGCAACACGCTGGACCTGAGCGTGGTACCCGCCGCCCAGCAGCTGTCGCATCTGCCGATCGTGGTGGACCCGAGCCACGGCACCGGCAAGCGGGACAAGGTGCTCTCGATGGCGCGGGCCGCGGTGGCCTGCGGAGCCGACGGGCTCATCGTCGAGGTCCACAACCAGCCGGACCGGGCGATGTCGGACGGCGCGCAGAGCCTGTACCCGGACCAGTACCGGCAGCTGATGGACGAGACCGTCCAGATCGCCGCGATCGTGGGCCGGAGCGTCGACCGCAACGCCTATGCGCGCCAAGAGGCGGTCGCTGTTTAGCTTTCTCGTTCAGGGCACAAGCCGCGCTCGCCTGCGCGGCTTTTTGCTGTGCGCCGCCTGCGCGGC
>CAXUHL010000224.1:3333-5232 GCA_964250745.1 uncultured Acidobacteriaceae bacterium | reverse complement strand
GTGTACCCGTTCCTGGTCGAGCGCGTGCGAGCTCACTTCCATCACCGCCTCGGTCGCGCCGAGCGCGGCCCCTTCCGCGAACAACCGCAGGAGGTCGCGGCTCTCGGGCGTGGTGTGGGGCGAGGGGCGCACGTCCTCAGCGACGTGGTACTCGATCGTGCCGACCAGCACGGTCCCGCGACCCGCCGCGCGCAGCATCGCGTCCAGCAGAAAGGTCGTGGTGGTCTTGCCGTTGGTCCCCGTCACGCCCGTCAGCGCGAGCAGCTCCTCCGGGTGGTTGTAGAGGTTCGCGGAAAGCGCCGCGAGCGCGCGGCGCCCGTGCGGGACCAGGATCAGCGGGATGCGCGGGTGAGCTTCGGCCAGCTTCGCGAAGTTTTCGCGCGCATCCGTGACCACCGCGGCCGCCCCTACCCGGATCGCATCCGCGACAAACCGCGAGCCGTCCGCCAACCCGCCCCGCATGGCGACGAACAACGCCCCCTTGCGAACCTCGCGCGAGTCGAACTCGACCGCCTTGACCTCCGCGTAGGCGGGGCCGGAGCGGCTGAGAATATCGAGGCCGTACAGGAGCTGCTCTAAATGCATGAATTCCTTCCAGTGTCCTTCATTACCAAAGTACCGTACGGCATCATCTTTTCAATTGCCAAGGCCGCGCCTCTTTATTACCTTACCGGCAGTTGTTCAAGGACGCGAGCTGCACACCAGTCTTTCAGCAACTGCATCTTCAATCTTCCATCACCCCCGAATATGGAGATCAAAAGTGCAAAACATAGGTCTTATTGCCACAGCAACCGCGATCCTCGGCTGCTTCGCTATTCACGCCGGCCATGCGCAACAACCGCACAAACGTCTGACAGAGGTGCATGTGGAAGGGGCGACGGCAGTACCGGTCGACGCCGTTTCTGGCCCGCTCTCTTCGGCAAAGGGAACGGCAGTCGCTTCGCCGAATGACGCAGCGCCTGCACTCTCGAGAATGTTTATCAACAATGTCTGCAGCACAACGGCTTGCGAAACAATATCGTCCGGGCAACTCGCCACAAGCGCAACCTACACCGGATCTTCGGTCTATGTATATGTTTGGGAGATTGGGTACGGTTCGGGCGAAACTGCGTCGCAAGGCGGATTCCCGCTCTCGAACTCTTATCTGGTAGGCGAGCAGTCGGTCTGCCAGAGCGGAAACTATTACACAACGCCCTGCCCCACCGGTGCGACAGTTCTCGGGTGGCGCTATGAGTGGAACATCGGCCCTTTCCTGAGCAATGGTGACGCAGAGAACTTCGCCGCGCAGGATACGTCCGTAAATCCTCCCCACAATACTCTGTATACCAATCTTCAGATAAATTACCAGCACTGATTCCTTGGGCAAGCTGGGCGACTCGCCAGCTTGCCCTTATTTATTAGGGAATCGTGAGAGGGCAATGGTAAGGAGATTGCATGATAATTCGGAGTAACTTATAACCATAGGAGCAGCTCCATGGCAAACGTGCAATTCAGCGGTACATCTCTGGTCGGCGACACCATCGATTTCACAAATCTCACTCGCAAACAGGCGATTGCAGCAGGCGGGGAGCTCTACACGGAGGGGAAACTGACAGCGCAGCAAGTCGGATACCTACAAGGATTTTCCCTCGACTCCGCGCCGATAGATTCATCATCGGCTCCGAGCCCGGAGTACGGCCTGAACTCAACCGTGAAGCGCAACTATGAATCCATCATTCAGCAGGATCTAGCTTTTAACCAGTCGCTCGGCTCAAGCCAAGCAAAGGAAGTCGCTGCCGATCAGAATCTGCTCAAGGTTTTATCTCCCTATTTTCGAAACCTTGGCCAGGCCGGCCAGAGCGGAAACGTCAGTTTTCTTGCGTAGAGTACTCGGCGGGGCGGCGGGCATGGCAAAGGGCC
>CAXUHL010000224.1:0-3323 GCA_964250745.1 uncultured Acidobacteriaceae bacterium | reverse complement strand
GCGTAACGGTATGTTTTGTGGCGTAGATTACGGGGGGGCCCGCCTCCCTCCGCAGGGCGCGCCGCTCAGCTCTACTGAAGCAGCCCGTAAGTTGAAGCTATTAAGCGGGTCAGCGGCGACCACGCCGAGAGAATTCATGAGCGACCGGCTCCGGTCTCATTTAAACGCCTATAAACACCTGTCAATCAAGTCCTGGAGGAACGCGGAAGCTTTACCGCGCAAATCGCACCACGATCTCCGTCCCGGCGGGCACCTTGCGCCCGGCTTCCGGGGCTTGCGCACGGGCCAGCCCGCTGCCGATGGCCTGCAGGCCCAGGCCGACCTCGCCGGCCTTTTCCGTCGCGCCTCGGACGGTCGCGCCGAGCAAGTCCGGGACTGTGACGTCATGGCCGGAGGGGAGGCGCACGCTGCCGGGAGCCTGCGTGGGAAGCTGCGGGCTGAGCGGAGTTTCCAGGGCCGAAGGGGCAGGCGCAGGCGCGACTTGGGCGGCCAGCGCCGGCGAGGACGGTGCGAGCGCGCTCGCGACCAGCGTCGGCGGCGCTTCCGTACCGCTCTCCGGTAAAGTTTCCAGCGGCTTGCGCAGGGGGTCATCGGCGGGCAGGTCGTTCACCTCGGCGAACAGAGCCTCCAGGTCCCCGACCTGCTCCTGCGGGCCCTCCTTGGGCGCGTTCGCGGCCTCGCGCGCCAGCTCGGGGGCGGACTTCAGCGGCTCGTCGTGCGGGACGCCCAGGTACTCGAGCACCTGCTGGGCGAGCTCCTGAAACACCGGCGCGGAGACGGCAGTGCCGAAGTGCGAGCCGACCGAGGGCGAGTCGACGATAACCGCGATGGTCACGGCCGGGTTGTTCACGGGCGCGATCCCGACGAACGACGCCACGTACTTGGTCCGCGAGTAGGTGTGGGTGCGCACGTCGATCTTCTGCGCGGTCCCGGTCTTGCCGCCGGCGGAGTAGCCGTTGAGGTTGGCGTGGCCCTTGGCCGTGCCGTTGATCACGACGTTCTCCATCAGCCTGCGCATCTGGGCCGCGGTTTCGGACGTGATGACCCGGTGCGCCCCGTTCGGCAGCGGGTCGGGGATGTCGTCGGTCAGGTTCGGGTGAAAGATTTCAGCGCGCAGGCCGGGGTTGCCGCGCATCTTATCGGTGGTCCGAAGGACGATATGCGGCGGCAGGTACGTTCCCCCATTCGCGATGGCGGACACCATGGTGACCAGCTGAATCGGCGTGACCGCCACCTCGTGCCCCATGGGAATGGAGCCGATGGTGGTGGGCTGCCAGCGTTCCGGCGGCTTGAGCAGGCCGCGCGTCTCGCCGGGCAGCTCCAGCCCCGTCCGCTGCCCGAAGCCGAAGCCGTGAATGTAGGAGTAATACGTCTCCTTGCCGACGCGTTGGGCGAGCTTGATGGCCGCGACGTCGCTCGAAACGGCCAACGCCTCCTCTACCGTGAGGACGCCGTTGTAGTGGTCGTCATGCACGATGCGCCCGGCGACGTTCATCTTGCCGCCCTCGCAGTCGATCTTGTCGGTGGGCTTGGCGACGTGTCGGTCGAGCGCGGCGGAGTACGCGACCAGCTTGAAGGTCGAGCCGGGCTCGTACACATCGCTCACGGCGTGGTTGCGCAGCAGCTCGGAGGAGGTGTGCTTCACGTCGTTGGGGTCGAAAGTAGGCCGAATCGCGAGCGCCAGGATCTGCCCGGTATGCGGGTCCTGCACGACCACGGTGCCGTTGAGCGGCTTGACGCGGGCCATTGCATGGTCGAGCGCGCGCTCCGCCATGAACTGGATATTGGCATCGAGCGTGAGCTGCATATTCTCGCCCGGCGCGGGGTCTTTTTCGCTCGAAGCCAGCACGTGCCGCCGGGCGTCGAGCGCGGTCAGCATGCGTCCGGGCTCGCCGTGCAGGTCGTGGTCGTACCGCTGCTCCACCCCGCCCAGGCCGTTGTCGTCGACTCCGACATAGCCCAGAACCTGCGCGGCGATGTCGTTCTCCGGGTAGAAGCGCTTGAACTCCTTCTGGAAGTACACGCCCTTGAGCTTGAGCGCGCGGACCTGGTCGATCGCGGCGGGGGTCTGCTTGCGCGCGACCCAGGTAAAGAAGCGCGCGCCGTCGATGCGCTTTTCGATCTCGTCGGCTTCGGTGAACTTGTCGGCGCGGTCGGTGTGAAGCACTTGCGATAAAGAAAGAGCCAGCGCGGCCCGGCGGTCCTGCGGAATCTCCCCCGGCACGGCGTAAATGGAGTCGACCGAGACCGTCATCGCGAGTTCGTGGAGGTTGCGGTCGTAAAGGATGCCCCGCCGCGGCGCGACCTGAAACGTCCTCTGCTGCTGCGTGGCGGCGCGGGCCACCCACTCCGGGCTCTTGACCACCTGCAGCCAAAACAGCCGGCCGAGGATCAGCACGCTCCAGAACAGGAAAAAGCCCGCGACGGCAAACACCCGAGCCCGCCGCATGGGGGTGCGGATATTGGAGGGTTGGCCGGGAGCGCGGGCGAAGGAGAAGGGCTTCATGGGCTAGGAAGCGGCGGCGTGAACCTGCCGGGCTGGCTGCCCGCTCAGCTCTTGCAACAAGCCCGAGACCCGCTCTGCTTCCGCCCTTGTAAATCCGAGGCGGGTTCTAAACTCGTCTCCCTCGAAATCTTCGTCGCAGATACGGCAGGTTTCGAGAAGAAGAGACGCGTCCGAAGCCGAAATGTCGAAGCGCGACCTGTCCCGTGTCAACTTTCGCAAAAGCATGGACGCGGCAGGCCGCAAATCCAAGATCCGCTTTTCCAAGTTTGCTGTTGGGCGAATGCCGTTTACCACTTCGTTGAGCGTATTGCGAAGGTAGCGCCGCGTGTCTCCGTTGAAGCTGACCGTGCTGTTGTCTGGCATCGATTTACTCCACCGTATCGAGATAGGCCTTGCCGGTTCGCGAGCGAAAAGCGGTTCCGCCGTCTGCGTCCGCGGGGTTAGAGATCACCACGAAATCCCCATCGGCGTTCCAGTACAGCACGCGATCGTCTTCGAGCTCCATGATTGCAGACGGATGCTGGATTGTCTGCTGAATCTTCATCATGAACTCATCTCGACTGATCGAATCGAACTCTCCACCGTGTTTTGCGAATGCATGACCATCCGCGATCCTCTTCGCCAGCGCTGCGACCCGAACGTCGGAGTTCAGCTGCGGCTTCTCCGGCTCTTGCTCACTCAAATGCAGCCCCGCTGCGTTCGCCGATCATTTTGCAAGCTTAGACAAAGCGCGGCTAGCGCGAAACGGTACTTTCGTGCCTTTACCGCCCGGGGTGCAGTGAAGCCAGCACCGGCGCGTCGCCCGCGAGCGCCGAGC
>CAXUHL010000223.1:0-5235 GCA_964250745.1 uncultured Acidobacteriaceae bacterium | reverse complement strand
CTCGCGGTCGACCCCGAGGTGCTGCTGATGGACGAGCCCGCCTCCGCGCTCGACCCGGTCTCGACCGCCAAGATCGAGGACCTGATCTTCGAGCTCAAAAGCCAGTACACCATCGTGATCGTGACCCACAACATGCAGCAGGCCGCCCGCGTCGCCGAGCGCACCGGCTTCTTTTTGACCGGCAAGCTGGTCGAGTTCGACCAGACTCACAAGATCTTCACGAACCCCGGCGACAAGAGGACGGAAGATTACATTACGGGCAGGTTCGGGTAGAGCGAGGGTAAAGGGGAGAGGGTTGAGGGTGAAGGGAAGAGCAGCTGATCAGTCTCCCTGATTTCGCTGAACCTCTTGCCTGTCGGTAGGCAGGGGTCATCCTGAGCGAAGCGAAGGACCTGCTTTTCTCGGCATCGTCGAGGGCCTGATCCACTAAGTGCTCCGAGTCCAGGTGGGGGTTTACCCTCCACCCTCTACCCTCCACCCTTCACCCTTGGAGCTCCCATGCGCGTCCGGTTCCACCAAAGCCTCGGCGATCTGAAGGAAAAAATCCTGGTCATGGCCGGCATGGCCGAGCAGTCCATCGACCGCGCTGTCGAGGCGTATCGCACGCGCGACCTCGCTCTCGCCGGCCAGGTCGAGCAGGCCGAGGCCGCCATCAACCGCTATGAGCGCGAAATCGACCAGCTCGCGCTCGACTTGCTGGCCATGGAGCAGCCCATGGCTGTCGACCTGCGCTTCATCCTGTCCGTCATCAAAATCAACGCGGACATCGAGCGGGTGGGCGACGCTGCCATGAACATCATCGAGCGCGTCCGGGAGATGCAAACGCTCGAAGCCGCCGAGCTGCCCGTGGACATCCCGCGCATGGCCTCGCTCGCCACCGACATGGTGCGCCGGGCGCTTCAGTCCTTCGTGGACGGAGACGCGGAGGCCGCGCAAAAGGTGTTGATCCTCGACGACGCGGTGGACCGGCTCAACCGCGGCGCCCATGTCGCGCTGCTCAAGGCCATGCGCGAGCAGCCCGCCACCACCCCTCAGGCGCTCAACGCGCTGGTGGTCGCCCGCTCGCTGGAGCGCGTGGCCGACCACGCCACCAACATCGCCGAGGACGTCATTTTCTGGATCCGCGGCGCGGATGTGCGCCACTACGTACCGCCCCCGGCCCGCGACGGCGCGGCGGCCTCGGTCGACGAGGCGTCGTGAGGGACAGGAATGTGCCTTGGATGCGGCTCATCCTGAGGAGCAAAGCGACGAAGGACCTGCTTCTGCCGTCGCGCGGAGACAAAGCAGGTGCTTTGGCGCAAAACGCTGCCGTTCCGCTCAGGATGATCCTGGCCTGTTCCAGGCCGACTTCGCCTCGCCCAGGACGGTCCCTTTGACTCAGCTGTCGATCTGGCCTGCGGACTGCTCAGCAGACCACCAGACCGCCTCCCCCAGCTCCGGGTAGAACAGCAAGCACCGTACCGGCAAACCTTCGGCCGCGATCTCGGCATAAGCCTCCATCTGGCCGGCGTACAGCTCCCTTTGCCCGGCCCGCCACGCATCCGTAGCTTCCACCGGGCCCGCGCCGGTTTTATAGTCGACCACCCACCGGTGCGTCGCGCCCTCGCTCAGCAGCGCCGCCCCGGCCGTGAAGACGCGGTCCAAACGCAGCGAACGCAGGTTGCCGTCCGGGTCCCACAGCCCGTAGGCGCGCTCCACCTCGCTGCCGGGGCGGTCCTTGAAAATCCACCGGCCCACCTCGGTCGCGGCCGCAGCCAGGGCCACCCGCGCCAGCGATTCCCCCTCGGCCTGCGCGAGGCCGGCCGCGCGCGCCTCCCTCTGGGCCGCCCGCAGCAGGCGCGCTTCCTCGCGGCCGCCGCGGCCCAGCTCTTCCATCAACGCGTGGAGCACGCGGCCCCGCACCCGCGCCGCGGCTGAGCCTTCCGCCCGTCCGTAGAGCGCCCTGCGCTCCCCGCGCGCGCGCCGGGGCACATCCGTCCGTGTCTCGGCAGGGTGCCAGGCGGACGGCAGCCGCTCCAACAACGCTTCGTCCGAACGCCCGAGCTCGGCAGCCGCGGCCAGGCGCAAGCCGTTTCCGGGCCCGGCGAGCCGCGCGCGGAAGTCCGCCTCCAATCCGGCCCACGCGGCTTCCAGCAGCGAACCTTCGCCCGGCCGGCGCATCGCGCCGTCTTTCTCGTCGAGTCGCACCGTTCCGAACAGGTGCAGCCGGGTCCGTGCGCGGGTACAGGCGACGTAGAACAACCGCTTACGCTCGGCGGCTTCCCGTTCGCGCTTTTGCCTCTGGACCCAGGCGTACAACCGGTCCTCGCTTTCCTCGCGCGAGCCGATCGGCGCGAGAAGCAGCTCGCCCGTGCCGCGCTCCCCGTTACGCTCCAGGAAGGCCGCCAGCTCTCCACCGTTCGCGCGCGGCTGCCGCTCCAGCCCCGGCACCAGCACCACCTCGAAACCCAGCCCCTTGGCCTTGTGGATCGTCATCACCTGCACACCGAACCGCTCGCTGACGCCGGGATCGGGCGCGGCCGAGAGCTTCCCGAGCCGGTCCTCGAAGGAGCCGTCCAGTACCTCGACGCCGGATGGCGACACCCCGTCCAGCAGACGCAGGAATGCCTCCGCGTTGTCCCGCTCGGTCGGGCCCACGCAGGCCGGGCCGCCCAAAGCCATCCATGTCCGCTCGACCCAGGCGGCGAGTGACGGGCCCGCGTACCGGGTGCGCAGGGCGGCTTCCAGAATGGTCCAGACCCGCTCGGCCCTGGCCCGCCCGTCTTCGCTCAAAAGCCGCATTCGTGCCGGGATCAGCTCCACGAACGGCCGCTGCGCAAGCTCGGGCTCGTCCGCGCCGGCCAGCATATGCAGGTCTGCGAGCGCAAGACCGCACCAGGGAGCGCGCAGCACGGTGAGCCAGGCCACGCGGTCGCCCGGGTGCAGCAATGCACGCACGAGTGCATGGAAGTCCACGATCTCCGGACGTTCGGCCAGCGGCTCCAGGTCGACCGCGCGATACGGGATCCCGGCTGCCCGCAGCGCCGGGAGGATCGCGCGCAGGTGCGGCCGCGAGCGCACCAGCACGGCCACGCGGTACTCGCCCTGTCCGGCGGCACCAGCCTCGGCGATGCGCGGCAGTTCGCCGCGCAGGACCTCCACGACCCGCTCGGCTTCGTCGCGCTCGCTTTCCTCCGACTCCTCCAGTGCGTGGACGTGGAAGCTTGCGATCGACTCCGGCGAGGACTCGGCTTGCGCCGGGACGAACTTGTCTTCGCCGCCGTCGAACATCGCCGCGAAGCGCCGGTTCAGCTCGCCGACCAGCCCGGCATGCGAACGGAAGTTGTGCGTCAGCTGTAAGGGATGGCAAGCGTGGCGGGTGTCGCTCCCATCGCCGCACGGCAGGCCCCGCTCGCGCGTCTCGTGGAACAGCGCGACCTCCGCCTGGCGAAAGCCGTAGATGGACTGGAGCGGGTCGCCCACCACGAACGCCGTGCGCCCGTCGCCGGGCGTCCACTCCTTGAGCAGCTGCGCGACCAACGCGTACTGGGTGCGCGAGGTGTCCTGGAACTCGTCGATGAGGATGTGCTGTTTGCGCTCGCTTTCGAGCAGCCCGCGCATACTCGCTTCGTCGCGCAAAACCTGCTCGGCGGCTCGAGCGATCTCGACGAAGTCGACCGCGTTTGCCTCCGCGAAGACCAGGCGCAATTCTGCCGCCGCCCGCCGCAGGACCGCCAGTACCGCCATCAGGGTCTGCCATTGGTCGTCGGAGTAGCCGAGCGGGGGCAGCCTTCGAAGCCGGGCCAGAAGTGCCAAAAAAGCCGAGTTGCTGCAAAGGTTCGCGGCGCAATCCTTCATCCTTTGCTTAAGGGTTTGCGCGCGCTCCTTCTCGCTTTTCGTTCCGCCGGCGGGAAAGCCTTCGCGTGCGGTCCACTGTTTGCGCGGGCTGCCCTCCTTGGTCAGCAGCAGGTCCGCGACCGCCAGCCACTGCTCCACCTCCGCCGGGCAGCCCTCGCAGGCTGCGAGCGGAGACACTCGATCAAGGCTCGCGGCCGCATACCGGCCCAAGGTCAACAGCTCCGCCCCGACCTCACCCGATGCTTCAAAGAATTTCCGTAAACCATTCAAAACAAACTGGTTCTCATCCCGGAAGGGCTGCTCCAAACGGGCCCGCACTGCGTCCCAATCTACTTCCTCGTCGAAGCGCAGCGGCAGCGCCCCAAGCCACGCATCCCGGCGCGCCAGCATTCCGGCGAGCAGCCGTTCCAGCTCCGGCAGGTTGTTGTCGCGCCGCAGCAGAAGGCGTCCCAGCGGCTCTTTCAGCTCGCCGTCAAGCTGTGCGGTCGTCCGCCGGGCGGCCTGCTTCCACAGCGCCTCGGCGTCCTCCGTCGGCGCAAGCGCCCCGCCCAGCCGCGCCAACAATGGCTGCCCATGCGCGAGCCGCAGGCACAGCGAGTCGATCGTTTCCACCTGGAGCCGGTGCGGCTGGTCCAGCAGTTGCCAGCCCATCCGCGCGCTGTGTGCGAGCGCTTCCCGCGCCAGGCTGCGCAGGGGTTCCGCCTGGTCCGCGCCCCGCGCCGCCCCCTCCAGCGCGCCCAAGATACGCACGCGCATCTCCGCCGTGGCCGCCCTGGTAAACGTGATCGCGAGGATCTGCTCCGGCTCCTCGACCCGCGCCAGCAGAGCCAGGAACCGCTCCGTGAGCAGGTTGGTCTTGCCCGCGCCGGCCGGGGCCTGCACCAGGATCGAGCGGTCCGGCTCGAGCGCGGTCCGGCGCGCCGCGGCATCCGCCGGGGCAGGGAAAAGCAGCAGATTACTCATGGAGATCCCCCGTTCCGGCGATCCGGCAAACCCCATGGAGCCCGCACATGCGGCAGGTGTCCGCGCCGTCACGCGGGTCCACCGCAGCCAGGCCCTGCGCGAACTCCTCGGCCAGGCGAAGGAGGCTCGCGTGCCACACCTCCCGCGCCGCGCTCGCGTCCTCAAGCAGGTGGAGCTTGGTCTTGCCCGGCCGAATCTGCGCGAACGCAACTTGCTCCACGCTATCCAGCTCGGCGAATTCGGCGTAGATGGGCAGCTGCGGCTCCTCCATGCGACCGCCTTCCCACTGCTTCACGCTCACGCGGTCGGCGCTTTTGTAGTCCATCAGCAGCCTGCCGCCGCCTTCGGTCTCGTCGATGCGATCCATCCGCAAACGCAGGGTCAGCGGCCCTACCCGGGCCTCCACTTTCTTTTCAAGCTCCACCACCGCGAACG
>CAXUHL010000222.1:0-5238 GCA_964250745.1 uncultured Acidobacteriaceae bacterium | reverse complement strand
GACGCGCACGACCTGGCCGCGGCGCGCAACCCGCGCGGGGCGAGCGGCCTGCACGGGCGGGCCCTCGCGGCGCGGGCGGCGCTCGATGCCCTGGTCCGCAAGCTGGCCGCCCTGCCGGAGCCCGACTACGCCCATGCCGACCGCGACCCCCTGCTGGTGCTGCGTGAAAACCCCCGCCTGCTGCGCTCCGCGGTCAACGAGGTCGCGGGCGGCTCCCGCGTGCTGGACCGCCTGCCCCGCCTCGCGCCGGAGAACGGGAAGGGCGAGGGCCTGCCGCGGGTGTTGGCTGTCGCCGCGAGCTGCCTCCGAGCTACCGGCTGGCACTGGGACGCGCGGGCACTGCCGGTCTACATCAACGAGCTGCAGCGCACCGAGCCGCTGGAGCTCCAGGAGCTGTGGTCGCTCAACTCGCTGATGAAGTTCGCGCTGATGGAGCGCGCGGTGGCCGAAGCGGAATCGGTATTCGCCGCGGGTATCCCCCCAGGGCGCAACCCGGTCATCGAGCAGTGCAGCAAGAGCCTGCGCGAGCTGGGCTACGCGGACTGGTCGATCGTGGCCGAACCGCTGATCCCCTTCGATCCGCTCTTGCGCGAGGACCCCGCCGGGGCTTACGAGCAGATGGACTTCCAGAGCCGCGAGCTCTACCGCCGCCGCGTGGCCGAGCTGGCCCGGTACGCGGACATGAGCGAGGTCGAAGTGGCGCAGGAAGCGCTGAAGCTGGCCCGGGCCGCCGCGCGCGTCGCGGCCGAAGGAGTCGAGGCCATCGACCCGCGCGTGCGCCTGCGCGAGTCCCACGTCGGCTTCTACCTCATCGACGGCGGGGTCGACTCGCTGGCCCACGCCATCGGCTACCGCCCGCCCGCTCTGGAGCGCCTGCGCATCGCCGCCCGCCGCGACGCGGATCTTTGGTACATCGCACCCATCGAGATCCTGTCGATCGCTTTGATCGGGGCGCTCATCGTGCCCATCATCCCGGCCGCGCACAGCCCGTGGGCGCTGGTGCTGCCGTTTCTGCTGCTGTTTTTGCCGGCGACCCAGGGCGTGGTCGACCTGATGAACAATGCCGTGACGGCCCTGTTCGAGGCCCGGTCGCTGCCCAAGCTCAACTACGCGAAGACCGGCATCCCGCGCGAGTGCGCGACGCTGGTGGCCGTGCCGACGCTGCTGCTCGACGAGCGAGGCCTGCGCGAGCTGGTCGCCGACCTCGAGGTCCGCTGGCTCGCCAACCAGGATCCCAACCTCCACTTCGCGCTGGTCACCGATTTGCCGGACTCGGTCACCAAGCCGCGCGACGACGCCTCGAACCCGCTGGTAGCCCTGGCGATCCGGCTCATCACCGAGTTGAACGACCGCTACAAGGAGCAAAGGGGAGGCTGCTTCGCGCTCTTCCACCGGCACCGCATCTTCAACGCGCGGCAGGGCGTGTGGATGGGGTGGGAGCGCAAGCGCGGCAAGCTGCTGGACCTGAACAAGTACCTCGAAGGCGCGTTCGACGCGTTCCCCGTCAAGGCGGGCGGGGTCGGCGAGGTCCGGGGCGTGCGCTACATCATCACCCTCGACTCCGACACGCAGCTGCCGCGCGGCACCGCGGCCTCCATGGTCGCGGCCATGGCGCACCCCCTCAACCAGGCCGTCATCGACCCGGAGCGCCGCATTGTGACCGCAGGCTACGGCATCCTGCAGCCCCGGGTCGGGGTCAGCGTCCATTCGGCTTCGCGCTCGCGCCTGGCCTCGCTGTTCTCCGGGCAAACCGGCTTCGACATCTACACCCGCGCCGTTTCCGACGTGTACCAGGACCTGTACGGCGAGGGTATCTTTACCGGCAAGGGCATCTACGAGGTGCAAACCCTCCACGCGGTGCTCGATGGGCGCTTCCCCCGCAACGCGCTCCTGTCGCACGACCTGATCGAAGGGGCCTACGCCCGCGCGGGGCTCGCGACCGATATCGAGGTGGTCGACGACTACCCGTCGCACTACTCGGCCTACACCAAGCGCAAGCACCGCTGGGTGCGCGGCGACTGGCAGATCGCGCAGTGGATCTCGAACTCCGTGCCGGACGACTCGCGCAACAAGGTCCGCAACCCCATCTCGACCATCTCGCGCTGGAAGATCTTCGACAACCTGCGCCGGTCGCTGGTGGAGCCGTTCACCATGCTGTTGTTGATCGCGGGCTGGCTCGGGCTGGTGGGCGGCCCGCTCTACTGGACCCTGGTCACCATCTTCCTGATGTTTTTACCGACATTAGTCCAGTTCTGCTTCTCGCTCGTCCGCGCGCTCGCCTCCGAGCAGGCCGGCGGGGTCGGCGAGGCGGTCGAGGGCACGGCGCAGGCGGCGTTCATCACGCTGCTCAACCTGGTGTTTCTGCCGCACTCCACGTTCCTGTCGCTCGACGCGATCGTGCGGGCGCTGGTGCGGCGCTTGTTCACCGGGCAAAAGCTGCTGGAGTGGGAAACGGCGGCGGAGGCCGAATCCGGCAAGCGCACCACGCCGGTGGATTTTTACCTCAAGGCGAGTCCTTTGTTCGCGCTCCTGATTGCCGTCCTGCTGCTCTTCCGCCACACTTCGGAGGCTTTCCGCTTCAGCGTGGACGGCCGCCTGAGTGTGCCGAGCATCCCCATGGCCCTGGTGGTCGCGCTGCCGGTGCTGCTGCTGTGGGGCTCGGCAAGCCTGCTGACCGCGTGGCTCAACGCGCCGCCGGCCGAGGCGGCCGCGCCGCTCGCCGCCCGCGACGAGGCCTTTCTGCGCGGGCAGGCGCTCAAGATCTGGCGCTATTTCTACCAGTTCGGCGGGGCGGCGCACCACTTCCTCATCCCGGATAACGTGGAAGAGCAGGGCCTGTTCGAGGCGGCGCGGGTTTCGCCCACCAACCTGGGCTTGCTGCTCAACGCGCGGCAGGCGGCGGTCGAGTTCGGCTGGCTGACCGTGCCGGAGTTCGCCGAGCTGACGCTCGCGACGCTCGCCACCTTTGAAGCGCTGCCCAAGCACCGGGGCCACCTGTACAACTGGTACCGGACCGACAACCTCGACCCGCTGCGGCCGATCACGGTTTCCTCGGTGGACTCGGGAAACTTCGCGGCCTCGCTGTACACGCTGCGGATGGGCGCGGCCGAGCTGCTCCGGCGGCCCCTTGTGAGCGAGCGTCTGTTCACCGGGCTGCGGACCCAAGCCGAAGCGGCGGGCCTCGCGGAAGCCGGGCCGCTGGACGCGGAGGCGGGGCTGGCCCGGGCGTTGGCGCAGCCGTCAGCCCCCGGCGCGAGCGAACCGGCGGACGAGCAAGCCTGGTGGCGCGCGGAGCACGGGAAGCGCTCCGCCGCGATTGCCGCTCTGGCCCGCGACTACCAGCCCTGGCTCCTGCCGGAGTTCGCCGCCCTGCGCGCGGAGCTCGGGCTGGACGAGGCAACCATGCACCCCGCGCTCGGCGACGCGCCGGCGTTCGCGCGGTCGCTCCAGGCCAAGACGGCGGGGCAGCCAGGCGCGCTGGCCGGCCGGCTCACCGCTTCTATCCTCAAGCTGGACGCGCTGGTCGCCTCCGTCGAAAGCTGTTCGGCCAAAGCGTTCCGGCTCGCGACCGAGATGGACTTCGGCTTCCTGGTCGAGCGCGACCGGCAGATGCTCTCGATCGGCTACGACGTGGAGCGCGAGGAACTGCACACCGCCTGCTACGACATGCTGGCCTCCGAGGCGCGGATCGCGGTTTACCTCGCCGTAGCCAAGGGCGACCTCGAGCAGACCAGTTGGTTCAAGATGGGGCGCACGCACACGCTCGCCCATGGGCACGCGGTGCTGCTCTCCTGGACCGCGACGATGTTCGAGTACCTGATGCCGTCACTGTGGATGCGTACCCTGCCCGACACCCTGGTGGCGCGCACGCTCGCGGGGGTAGTGGCGATTCAGCAGGCTTACGGGCGCAAGCTCCGGCTACCCTGGGGTATCTCGGAGTCGGGTTACGCGGAGGTCGACGACGCCGGACATTACCACTACAAGGCCTTCGGCATCCCGGAGATCGCGCTCAAGTGGGACGCGACCGCCGGACCCGTGGTCTCCCCCTATTCGAGCTTCCTCGCGCTCGGCATCGACCGGGACGCGGCGCTCCGTAACCTGCGCGCGATGGCGAAAAACGGTTGGACCGGCGCTTACGGATTCTATGAGGCGGTCGACTACACACAAGGCCGCGAGCGGCCTCGTTTAGTCCGCGAGTGGATGGCCCACCACCAGGGCATGGCGCTGATGGCGCTGATGAACCTGCTTCACGACGACGCGTGCAAACGCTGGTTCCATGCGAACCCGCACCTGCAGGCCACCGAACTGCTGCTGCACGAGAAACCCGTGCGCGCGGCCGCGCTCAAGGACGAGGTAAGGAACACGCCGGCGAAGAAGGTACCGCAGCCGGCCTAGGGAAACCGTCATCGCTTGCGCTTGACGCGCCTGTCCGCCCGACTCTGGATTTCGTGCGCCTTGGCGATGGCTCCGAGCAGACCGGGATAGTGGCGGTCCACTTCGGCGCAACGGGAGGTGTTGAACATCTCCACGCCCCTGCGTTCGCTGTGAATGAGCCCGGCTTCGCGCAGTATTTTGAAGTGCTGCGAAAGCGTGGATTTCGGAATCTCCCGGTCGCCGACCGTCAGGAACGTCGAGCAGTTCTCCTCGCAGCCTTTCACGATGTCGGCGTAGATGGCCACGCGCACCGGGTCCGAGAGCGCGTGGAGGATCGCGGCGACCGGGACGTCCTCGACGGCGGGATGGATGAGCGGCCTCATTCCCCCACTCTAATCCAGCGTACCTCTTTGTTCTGTAGATCGGAACAAATGAATCCAATGCCCGCTCGCGCTTATCGGATGGTCAGAGCGCGGCAGAGCACACCTGCAAACGCGCGGAAAGAGGTTCCCATGGGTAAGCTGAGCGGCAAAATCGCGGTCATCACGGCGGCCACCTCCGGCATGGCGCTCGCCACGGCCAAGCGTTACGTGGAAGAAGGCGCCTACGTCTTCATCACTGGCCGCAACAAGGAGCGTCTGGACAAGGCAGTGCGCGAGATCGGCGGCAGCGTGACCGGCGTTCAGGCGGACTCCTCCAAACTCGCGGATCTGGACAAGCTGTACGAGACGGTGAAGCGGGAGAAGGGCAAGATCGACATCCTGTTCGCGAGCGCCGGCGAAGGCACCTTCGCCTCGATCGAGGAGGTTACCGAAGAGCATTTTGACTCGACCTTCAACACCAACGTGCGGGGCACGCTCTTCA
>CAXUHL010000221.1:0-5261 GCA_964250745.1 uncultured Acidobacteriaceae bacterium | reverse complement strand
AACAAGCGGGCGCCCGGGCGCGCGCCGGACCGGAGCAACGCCCGCCGGGCGGGGACGGAGCCGAGCAGGACGATATCGGCAGTGAACAAGCTGTGTCCATCGAGCGAGGGGGCCTGCGCCGTGTCGCCCCCGGCCAGGGGCACCCCGTGGCGGCGTGCCAGCGCGAGCAGGCCGTCAAGGAACCGCCCAGCCCATGCGCCGGCCAGCGCGGGTGGCAGGGCGAACGACAGAAACGCCGCGAGCGGACGGGCCCCCATCGCGGCCAGGTCGCTGAGGCCCCGCGCCAGGCAGCGATGCCCGGCGGACTCGGGCGTGTGCCAGTCCCGGCGGAAGTGGATGTTCTCGAGGAACAGGTCGGTGGTGACCGCTGTTTCGTCCCCGCGCGGGACCTGGAGCAGGGCGCAGTCGTCGCCGATGCCCCGGCGGACGGCCGCGGACCGCCCGGCCCCGCGGGCGAGCGCGGCGATCAGGGCGCGTTCTCCGGGCGGTGGGGTCGCGGGCATGGATTCAGCTTACGGGGTCAGGCTCCGGCTTTTTGCGCCGCCCAGCGGCGCTTTTGCGCATCCACAATGCGCTGGCGGGCTTCGTCGCTCAGCTTACGCTTGCTTTTCGCAGGAAAGGCGGCGGGGGCGCCGGCCAGCAGGTCGCGTACCTGGCGCAGGCGGTTCAGTTCTTCGTCGATGGCGCGCAGAAGGGCTTGGGTGTCCAGATGAACCATGGGAGTTATGACTTGGAAGTTACCTTTTGAATGGTCGAACTACCGAATTATAGCGGCCGGGCGGGCGGACGCGACTGCAATGTTTTTGTCGCTGTGACGCGCCGGAAACGCCCATGAACGGCAGGGAAGTGGTTTGACCCCGCCCGGACGCACTGTTACTTTAGAAGTTCGGAGTCGGGCGTGAGCAAACGGTTTTACATTATCTTCGTGGCGCGCGAGGCCGATGGGCGGCTGAGGAAGATTCCCGTTCCCCTGCACTACGCATACATCTTCGTCGCCGCGGCGGTGGTCGGCTCGTTCACGATCGCAGGCATGGCCGGCTCGTACACCCGCATGCTGCTCAAGACGCAAAGCTACAACCAGGTGCGGTCGCAGCGGGAAGCCCTCCGCAAGGACTACGCGAAGCTGGAGCAGCAGGCGAAGCAGAAGGACGTGCAGGCGGCCTCGCTCGGGTCGCTGGCCAGCCAGATCACGGCGCTCTACGGGCTGCACGCGCACGCGTCGAAAGCGACGGCCATCGCGGCCACGCCGGTGCTGGCGAACAGCTCGCCCGACACTAATACCGGCTGGAGCCAGCAGGCGTATGCCAAGAGCCTGGACGAGTTCGCCGAGCTGCGGACCGCCGCGGTGACCGGACACGCGGAGCCGCAGCTTACCTTTCATCCCCACCCTTTCGCGACCAATGCCGACACCGTGCTGAGCGGGACGGCCGTGCCGGTGCTGTGGCCGGTGACGGGCAAGCTCACGAGTTCCTTCGGCCAGCGGCTGGACCCGTTCAACGGGGAAGGTGCGTTCCACGCCGGGCTCGACATCGCGGCGGGCTACGGCACGCCGGTGCGCGCGCCGGCGGACGGCGTCATCGCCAAGGCCGGCCCGGCCAGCGGCTACGGGCGCGAGATGATCGTGGACCACGGCGGCGGGGTGACGACGATCTACGGGCACATGTCCGGCTTCGCGGTCATCGCGGGGCAACTGGTCAAGCAGGGCCAGGTCATCGGCTACGTGGGCTCGGCGGGCCGCAGCACGGGGCCGCACCTCCATTACGAGGTACGGGTGCACAATATGCCCGTGAACCCGCACAAGTACCTGAAGCAGACGATGGAAGAGCAGGAAGAGCAGGTCGCGGTGGCGGCGGATGCAAAGGCCGCGCGCGGCGGGCAGTAGGATTCAAAGCGCTTGCACCGACCCGGTTTGTGTTGGAGCGATTTCTCGTGCGCCGACTCAACGTGTCGGCACCCGTACCGCCGAGCGCAGCAGCGTGGTCGGCAACGTCGCCGTAACCACCGCCCGGTCGTCGTACTGCACCACCCTGGCGCTGTTCAGGATCGCCTGCGTGTTCGGGTCGGTAAACGAGGCGGGCAGGTTGTTTTCCGCGACTTTGACGACGTTCAGCAGGGCGGTAAGCGCGCCGGCGGAGGCTTCGGCCGCGGTTCGATTGGGCGCGATCTCCTCGACCCGCAGGCGTAGCGCGCCGGTCCAACGGAGGGACGCGACAAAGGTCGCGTCGAAGCGCAGGGGCAGCGCCAGGCCGAACAGCGACAGCTTGCCGCCATCGCCGAACGGCAGGCCGATCTGCCCCAACCCCCAGGCCAGCGAGAGCACGGGCAGGTCGCGGTAGTGCTCGGCCAGCAGCGTCGGGCCGGCCCCGCCGAAGAGCAGCCGGGACGCGCGCGCCCGATCGAGGATGGAGTGGATCTGCTCCGGCGTGGGCGTGTTGCTGACCGCCACCAATCCCCGGGGCAGGACGGCCACGCGGACGATGCGCCCATCGACAGGCAACAAGTAGATCGTCGCCGCGCCATAAGCCTCTGACGCGGCGGCTTCACGGGCCAGGAAGCTCGCGAGCCGGGCGGCGTCGAAGCGGCCGCGGAAGACCTCCGAGTAAGCCAGGCCGGCATTCGGCCCCAGCAGGTCGGGCAGGCGGTCGAGCGCGAAGGCGGCTTCGTCGAGGTCGCGCTCCGGGTCGATGCCCGTTTGGTCGATGAAGCGCTGGTACTCGGGCGCGTGGGCGGACGGGGTCCGGTTGAAGTGGGTCGCGGCGCGCAGGGGGGCCAGGTCGAAGTAGGCGATGGCCTGCGACTCGGGCAGGAGCCGGGCGACCAGGGGCGGCGTGGCCTTGCGCCAGAAGAAGAGGCTCGCGCCGGCGGCGAGAAGCAGCAAGACGAGCGCGACTGCGGCGATGCGGGGGCGCGTCCAGCGAAGCGGCGGCATAGCGCAAGGGTACTAAAGCGCCGCTATGATCGCTCTTCAGTCCCCGGCAGCACGCCGGGCCGCGGGTCGCTCACCTTGTTTGGGTCGCCCTTGTAGGG
Organism: uncultured Acidobacteriaceae bacterium; assembly: GCA_964250745.1. Taxonomy (GTDB): domain Bacteria; phylum Acidobacteriota; class Terriglobia; order Terriglobales; family Acidobacteriaceae; genus EB88. The sequence continues at coordinate 2,234 of CAXUHL010000221.1, read as the reverse complement.
CGCGAGCTTGGTCTTCTGCTTCAGGAATAAGTCCTCGAAGTAACGCCGCGAAACCCAGGCGATGGCGGTTGCGACGAGGGTCACCAGCAGGCAGCGCACGGTAAGCAGCCCGAAGCTCCTGTCGAAGCCGGCCAGCGCGGTGCCGGCCGTGTATCGGTCGTAGAGCAGGAAAACCAGCTGGTGGACGAGATAAAGCCCGTAGCTGATATCGCCGAAGAAGAGGAGAAAGCGCAGCGTGGGGCCGGGGGGCGGGGCATCGCGGCGGCGCCGGGCGATGATCCACAGGGCGAACGCGGCGAAGAAGCCGTACATCGGGATTTTGTTGAAGGCCGCCAGCAGTACGCTTCGATCGACGTTGATGCCCCGCAGCCCGTCGTACAACACGGGCGCGAAGCCGAGCACGCTGAGCGCGGCAATCGCGAGATAGATGGGCCGGATGTTGCCGCGGTGAATGGTGCCGTTGCGCAAAAGGATCGCGAGCAGCGCGCCGGAGACGATGCAGTCCACGTTCGATGGAGTGTTGAGGTAGCTTTCGACCCCGTGCGTGGCGAGCAGGAGCCGGAACAAGGGCGTGAGCAGAAGCGCGGCGACAATGAGCGCGAGGAGCCTGCCCCGGCTCAGATAGCGGACGAAGACGGGCCAAACGAGGTAGAACTGCTCCTCGACGGCGAGGGTCCACAAGACGCCGTACTCCTGGGCGTGCGCGCCGACCAGCCGGGCCATGTTGGCGATGTAGAAAAAGGCGGCGAGGACGAAGCGCGAAGAAACGAAGTGACCCAGTTTGAGCGCCGCGAGCAGGAGCATGTAGGCGGGCAGGATGCGCAGGGCGCGCCGGATGTAGAAGTTCTGCCAGTAGCGCGGGCGGTCGACCGAGTCGAGCAGAATGCCCGTGATGAGGAAGCCGGATAGCGCGAAAAAAACGATGACCATGGGCCCGCCGAACAGGGTCAGGCGGAGGAAGTACTGGGCGGCGCTGCCGGGTGCGGCTTTGTAAGGCGAGTCGTAAAAACCGTGGGCCAGGATGACGGCGAGGACGCCCGCGCCGCGGAGCCCGTCGAAGGGGAGAATGAGGCCGCGGTATTCGAGTTTGGCGGGCTGAGTTTCGGCCAAGGCGAGAGGTTCTCCGGGAAAGACGGTAGCATAGAGGGGCTTTCCGGGCGCGCCTTATTTCGGGGCAAACGTGCTTCCCGAAGGGCCGGGCGCGCTCCTTTGCCCTGCGCGGCACCCTGTGCTACTCTCCAATCTTGCGCGTCCTTCCTTCCCGCGGCCGCGCCGGGCCGGCGTAGCTCAGTTGGCAGAGCACCTGATTTGTAATCAGACGGTCGGGGGTTCAAATCCCTTCGCCGGCTCCATCGCCTGCAACTACGGGAAGGCCGGATACGGAATGGGCACAGGTGGCCGAGTGGTTAATGGCAGCAGACTGTAAATCTGCCGCTCCTAGGAGCTACGGAGGTTCAAATCCTCCCCTGTGCACCACAAGGCCGGCTTAGGATGGCGCTCGAGGGCGGGAAGCGGACGCTCGCGGCGCTGGCGGTTTTAGTCTCCACAGGAGCCCTCGCCTGGGCTACTATGGACGCTGGCAAGGTCCGGGACGTCGTATTCGTCCTCCTCGCCGGTTTTGCCCTGCGGATCGTGCTGGTGGGGCCGAAAGCAGGCTGATGTAGCTCAGTCGGTAGAGCACTCCCTTGGTAAGGGAGAGGTCACCGGTTCAATCCCGGTCATCAGCTCCAAAATTCTCAAAAGAGGCAGGTTGCAGGTAGGGCGGGAGTAACTCAGTGGTAGAGTCACAGCCTTCCAAGCTGTTGGTCGCGGGTCCGATTCCCGTCTCCCGCTCCAAAACTCCGGACGATGAGCATGTTTGAGCAAGCGGTACTGCCAATTCAGGATGAAGCGACGTTCGGGACCGTGCGGAGCTCGCTCGACCGGACCTTCGCCCCGGCCGCCATCGGCGGCTTCCTCAAGCAACTGGAACGCGCGCGCCTGCGGGCCCGTCAGTTCGAGGCGATCCTGGCGCATGGGCTGCTCGGCGCCGATGCGCAAACGGCCTACGCGGCGCTGGGCGACTCCGACCGGGGCCATGTGCGCGAGCAGTATCTTAGCCTGGTGGAGCAGGTGGCCCCTGGGCTGCGTTCCAGATTTTTAAAGGTTTACGCCTACTACTGATTTTTCCAAGGGACTGAGGAGACGAGAGCGACATGGGCAAGGAAAAGTTCGACCGTTCGAAGCCGCACGTG
>CAXUHL010000220.1:253-5285 GCA_964250745.1 uncultured Acidobacteriaceae bacterium | reverse complement strand
CTCAGGTCGATGCAGGTGGGGCGCAGCTCCGCGTGCTCGATGGTCAGGGTCTTGCTCAGGCCCCAAACCATGGACTGCGCGGCCTCGAGTGCGGCGGGGCTCGCCGCACCGGCCGCGTGGACGCCGCCGGTCACCGTGAACAACCGGGGGGCGCGGGCAAACCTGGCCGCGGCGACAGCCTGGACCAGAAACAACAGGCTGCGCGCGCTCAGCTCGCCGTCCGCCGCGAGCGAGGCCGCAGTGGTTCGTGCGACCGGGGTCGCGTCCAGGCTCCACAGGTGCACGATCCCCTTCAGGTTTTTCGCCCGCTCCGGGAAGGCTTCCTCGAAGAAGCGCTGGAGCTGCGCCGGGTCGTTCGCGTCGACCGTCCAGCGGTCTTTTTCGGCGCGGGCAAACGCGCCGCCGTGGCGGACGACGAGGCACCGGTCCCCGTGCGCCTCGAAGGAGGGCAGCAGGCGGTCCGCGACGCCGCACTGGTCGGCCAGAAACACCCACACGCCGGTGCCCTCGGCCGCGGGGGCGGCTTCGCGCGCAGCCGCCTGCCACACGGGCTGGTACAGCCAGTCGTCGGGGCGGTCCGGGATGGCGAGCGCCTTGCCCGCTTCCCGCCGCGCGCAGGCCAGACCTTCGACGGTCGCGAACACGGCTCCGTCCTCGCCCGCGAGGGAGATGTCGGTGCGTGGGATGGCTTCGCCGAACTCCGGCAGGGCGCGGGTGCGGGCATACAGCTCGCACACGGCGGGGCAGGGGCCCAGCACGCGGACGCGCTGCATTCCGGAAGGATCCAGCGTGAGGCCTTCGAGGCCGTGGGCCAAACGGGCCGCCTGGGTCGCCGCTTCGAGCACTACCGGGTGCAGGCGGTAGCGGCCGAGCGTGGGCAGGATCTCCTCCGGCAAGCGAAGGGTGAGCCGGGCGTGGCCGACGCCTTGCCGCAGCACGGCTTCGTGCCGCAGCCCGGGGCCGTAGTGGAGCCCGTAGGTGTCCAAACCGCCGTAAAGCTCGGCGCTCTCGACGCTCGTGGGGCAAAGCGCGGCCAGCGCCTCGAAGTCGAGCGGCGCGGGCGCGGCGAAGCTCGGGCGGGCGGCGGCATGGGCGGTCAGGTGCGCCTGCCAGGGCGTTTCCGGCCCTTCAACGCGCGAGAACACCTCGATCGCGATGGTCCCGCCGGTCTCGCCGGAAACGGCCGCCTGGAGGGTAAAGGCGTGGCTGCCGGGGCGGAGCGCCGCCGGGGTTCCGAAGACGACATCGGTCAGCTGAAACGGGGTCGCGCCGAATGTTTCCGATGCGGCGGCCAGCGCCGCCTCGACAAACGCGTTGGGCGGCACGAGCGCGTGCCGGTGCCGCTGCATGTCGCCGAGCCAGGGCAGCCCCACCGTGTCCAGCTCCTTTTGCCAGGTGGGCCGGGCCACGGGCATCCGCAGGCCCAGCAGCGGGTGCGCATCGGCCAGGCGGCGCGTGGGCCGGGGCAGGTCGAGCCAGTAGCGCTGGCGGTCCCAGCCATAGGCCGGTAGAAACTGGACGACCTTGCCTTCCGGATAGAGCCGCGTCCAGTCCGCCGGACGACCCAGCGTGTACAGCGCGCCCACGGCCAGGCTCAGCGCTTGCCCCTCGTCCGCGTCGCGGCGCAAGGTCGAAACCACATGGGCCTGGCTCCGCCGCGCCTTGAGCGTGCGCGCGATGGACCCGGACAGCACCGCGTGCGGGCCGATCTCCAGGAACACCCCGAAGCCGTCGGCGTCCAGCGCCTCGATCGCCGGGGCGAGCATGACGGGCAGGCGCATGTTCGCGCTCCAGTACGGCGCGCCCAGGGCCTCGCCCGCGCACCAGTCCGCGGTGACGGTGGACATCATGGGGATCGCGCACGGGTGCGTTTCGAGCCCGGCGAGCGCGGCCTCGAGCTCGGCCTTGAAGGGATCCATCTGCGGGCTGTGGAAGGCGTAGTTGACCGGCAGGGGCATGTGGTTCACCCGGCGGCTGTCCAGCTTTTCCAGCATGAGCAGCATCGCGTCGCCGTCGCCTGAAAGCACGACGGACTGCGGGCCGTTGACGGCGGCGACCGAGAGCCGGTCGCTCCAGCCGTTCAGCATCGCCTGCATTTCCTCGTGGCCCAGTTCCACGTTGACCATGCGGCCCAGCCCGGTGGCCGCCTGCATGAGCCTGCCCCGGTGCGCGATGAGCCGCACGGCGTCCGCGAGGGTGAGCGCCCCGGCCACGTGCGCCGCCGCGACCTCGCCCACGCTGTGGCCGGCCACCGCGTCCGGCTCCACCCCCCAGGACCGCAACAGCGCCGCGGTGGCCACCTGCAACGCGAAGAGTTAGTTATTGAGGTAGTCGGTTTCGTGATGGAGCGGGTCTAGTTCGTCCAGCGTCAGCAGGTCCAGCAGGGACCAGCCCGCCGCCTCGCGCAGAAGGGCGTCGATCTGCGCGATCGCCGCGCGGAACACCGGTTCCCGCTCCAGCAGGGAGCGGCCCATGCCGAACCACTGCGAGCCCTGCCCGGAAAATACGAAGGCCAGCTTGGGGGGCGCGGCCGGGGCGTTGCCGGCGACCGCGGCCGCGTGCTGCCCGGCCGAGGCGAACCCTTCGAGCGCCTCGCGCAGCTCCTCCGCGCTTCGCCCGGCAACGGCGAGGCGGTGGTCCAGATGGCTGCGGCGCGTCGCGGCGGTAAAGCACAGGTCGTAGAGGTCGAGCGGGCCTTCGAGCGCCGGCTCCAGTGTTTGAGCCAGCGGCGTTGGCGCGCAGCGAGGCGGCGCTGCGGGCGGAAAGCGGCAGCAGCCAGGGCCGGGCGGGTGCCTGTTCGGGGATGCGTCGGGCGGCGGGCACCGCCTCTTCCAGCACGATGTGGACGTTGGTGCCGCCCACGCCGAAGCCGTTGACCCCGGCCAGCGAGGGGCGGTCCCGCTCGGGCAACGGCCCCAGCGCGGTGGGGATGCGCACCGGGATCGAATCGAACGGGATTATCGGGTTGGGCTCGTTGAAGTGGAGGCTCGCGGGGATCTGCCGGTGCCTGAGCACCAGCGCTGCCTTGATGAGCCCGGCCATGCCCGCCGCCGACTCCGCATGGCCGATGTTGGTCTTGACCGAGCCGACCGCGCACACCGTGCCGGACTCCCGGCCCATCGCGAGCACCTTGCCGAGCGCCTTGAGCTCGATCGGGTCGCCGACCGGGGTGCCGGTGCCATGCGCTTCCACGTAGTCGAACGCGCCCGGCTCCACGCCCGCGTTGCGGCAGGCCGCCAGGATCACCGCCTCCTGCGCTTCGCCGTTGGGGGCCATCAGGCCGCTGCTGTGGCCGTCCTGGTTCGACGCCGTGCCCCGGATGACGGCGTACACCGCGTCGCCGTCCCGGACCGCGTCGCGCAAACGCTTGAGCACCACCACGCCCGCGCCCTCCGACCGCACGTAGCCGTTCGCGCTCGCGTCGAAGCTCTTGCAGCGCCCGTCCGGGGCCATCATGCCGGCCTTGCTCAGGCACATGGTCGCGATGGGCGACAGCAGGATGTTGACCCCGCCCGCGAGCGCCACCGACGACTCCCCGCTCTGGATGCTGTTGCACGCCAGGTGCACGGCGCTCAGCGAGGACGAGCAGGCCGTGTCGATCGCGATCGCCGGGCCGAGGAGGTTGAAGAAGTGCGAAATGCGGCTGGCCGCCACCGTCAGCGCGCTGCCCTGCCCCGCATAAGCGTCCGCCAGCGCCGGATCGGTGAACTGCCTTTGCGCGTAGTCGCTGCCCTGGATGCCCACGAACACGCCCACCGGCGTCCCGGACAGGCGCTCGACGGGGATGCCCGCGTCCTCGATCGCTTCCCATGCCGTTTCGAGCATCAGGCGGTGCTGGGGGTCCATGCGGACCGTTTCCCGAACCGAAAGCTCGAAAAACAGCCGGTCCATACCGTCGATGTTGTCGACGAAGCCGCCCCGGCGCGTGGTCATCTTGCCCGGCACCATCGCGTTGGGGTCGTAGAACTCGTCCACGTCCCAGCGGTCGAACGGCACGTCCGTGACCGACTCGCGGCCCGCGCACAGCAGGTCCCACAGCTCCCGCGGGCTGCTTGCGCCGGGGAACCGGCAGCCCATGCCCACGATCGCGATCGGCTCGGTGCCGCCGCCGCCGCGCGCGCTTCGCGAGCTTTGGGCGAAGCGCGACGGGATCGGCTCCGCATCCCGGGAAGCGATGTCGAGCTGGGCGGCCATCGCGCCCACCGTCGGGAAGTCCGACAGGATGTCCCTGGGCAGCATGCAGCCGTAGCGCAGCTCCACGGCCCGCACCACTTCGGCTTCGACAGAGGGGGCAAGCCCAAGCGAGCCGATGGCCGTTTCCGGGCCGATCGCCGCGGCCGGGATGCCGCCCCGGCGCGCCAGCTCCTCGATCAGCCAAAGCTCGGTTTCGGTGTGCGGCTTTGCTTGCGGTCCGGCTTGCCTGAGCTGCGCGCGCGTGGCGAGCGCCGCTTCCGCATAGGCGTGCCGGCAGCGGATGCGCCGCACCTTGCCGCTCGACGTCCTCGGCAGGCTCGCCTGCTTCACGAGCACGATGTCGTGGGGGTCGATCTCGTGCCGCTCCACGACGGCTTGCCGGATCGCGGCTACGACCTGTCCGAGCTCCTCGTCCGCGGCCCGGAAGCTCCGCTCCAGCTCGCACACCACGACCAGCCGCTCCTCCTCGCCGGCGACCGGCTCGAACGGAAATGCCGCGCTGCCCGACGAAACGAGCGCCGGGTGGCAGAGCTCGACCGTGGCCTCGATGTCCGGCGCGTGGTGGTTGCGCCCGGCCAGGATGATCAGGTCCTTCAAGCGGCCGCACACAAACAGCTCGCCCTCATGAAGGAAGCCGAGATCGCCGGTCTTGAGATACGGTCCCGCGCCGCCGGCAAGCCGCGCGCCGAACACCTCGGCGGTTTCCCGCTCCCGGCCCCAGTACCCGGCCCCGACGCGCGGGCCCGCGAGCCAAACCTCGCCCACCTGGCCCGGCCGCGCCCGCGCGCCGTCCGGGCCGGCGATCAGCGCCGCGGTGCCGTGCCGGGCCGCGACGGCG
>CAXUHL010000220.1:0-243 GCA_964250745.1 uncultured Acidobacteriaceae bacterium | reverse complement strand
CCGGCGATCAGGAGGGTCTGGTCCGCGGCAGGCACGCCGCAGCCGACCAGCGCCCGCGCTCCGGGCTCCCCGGACGGACACGGCACCGCGCGGTTCGCCTTCAGGTCTCGAGCTTGGAAGAAAGCGGTTCGCGGCTCGGGCTGCCCATTGCCCAGGGTCGCGACCAGCGTGTTCTCCGCAAGGCCGTAGCCCGGCCGGAATGCCTCGCGCCCGAAGCCGCAAGGGCCGAATGCCGCGGCGAAC
>CAXUHL010000219.1:0-5379 GCA_964250745.1 uncultured Acidobacteriaceae bacterium | reverse complement strand
GGGGAGATGAGCGGAATCTTCCCCGATGCGTACTTCCACATCGGCGGTGACGAGACGGAAGGCAAGGGCTGGCTGGCAAATTCTCGCGTCACCGCTTTCATGGCGAAAAAAGGCCTGAAAACGCCCGCCGAGCTGCAGGCGTACTTCAACCAGCGCCTGCTCGCGATCTTGACGAAGCACGGCAAGCGCATGGTGGGCTGGGACGAAATTCTGAACCCGGCCCTGCCGAAGAGCATTCTGGTCGAAAGTTGGCGCGGCGCGGACTCGCTCGCGGCCGGGGCGCAGCAGGGGTATGACGGCATCCTGGCCGCGCCGTACTATCTGGACGCGCAGAAAAGCGCGGCGCAGATGTTTCTGGCCGACCCCGTGCCCGCCGACACGAAGCTGACCCCGGAGGAGCGAAAACGTATTCTGGGCGGCGAGGCGTGCATGTGGGCCGAGCAGATCGACGCGGAAACCGTCGACTCGCGCATATGGCCGCGGGCGCTGGCGGTGGCCGAGCGGCTGTGGTCGCCGCAGGGGGACCGGGATGTCGCGGATATGTACGGACGGCTGCGCCGGACCTCGTTGGAGCTGCAAGGCCTGGGGTTGCGGCAGCTCGCCGGGCCGCGCGCGCTGCGCGAGGACTTGGCCGGCAGGCTGGACGACGGCGCGCTGGAAACGCTGGCTTCGGTGCTGGAGCCGGTCTCCTTCTCCGACCGCTACCAGGGGCAGAAGACGGACGCGCTCACCTCGCTCGACCGCCTGGTGGACGCCGTTGCCGGGGACCCGCCCGCGCGGCAGCAGATGGCGGGGGAGGTGGAAGCGGTCGTGCCCGGCTGGAAGGGCGTGGAAGCGAGCGGAGACGTAGCGGAAGGCTTCGCGCCCGCGCGTGAGGAGGCGCTGCGGGCGCTCAAATCCCGGTTCGCGGCCTGGCAGGGCGCGGTGCCGGGCTTGTTGCAGCTTGCGGGCGAGACGCCGCGCTTGAACGACATCGGTCCGCTCGCGCTGGAGCTGGGCTCGCTCGGCGCGGTGGGCTCGGAGGCGCTGGCGTACCTTCAGACGGGCCGGCCCGCGCCGCCGTCGTGGACCGCGCATGCGCAAGACGTCGTAAAGACCGCTGCGGAGAGTAAGGCGCTGGTGCGCTTCGCGGTGCTGGTGGAGATGGACGAGCTGGTGAAAGCGGCCGGGGGCGCGCGCTGAGCTTTTGCGCTGCGATTGCGCGCGCTGCACCAGAGTTCTCTTCGGTCCTCCTCACCGGGGTCATCCCGAGCGCAGCGAAGGACCTGCTTTGCGCACCATCGCCGCCGCAACCGCCCGCCCGCGGCGTGGGTCATCCTGAGCGCAGCGAAGGACCTGCTTTGCGCTCGGGCGTCCCAGAGAAAAGCAGGTCCTTCGTCGCTGCGCTTCTCAGGATGACCCTGTGTTTTCAAGAATGACCCCTCGCTCGCCCCATCGCGAGTGCCGTTTCAGGAATGGATCCCGTTTCGGGAACGCCGCCCGGCCGCCGCGCTCGTTTCCCGTCCGCCCGGAAAGGGCGAATGGTAGCCTGACCGGGCATGAGGTTGCGCGATCGGGTCGGGTTGGCGGCGGTGTCGGCGGCGGTGCTGGATTTCGCGTTCCCGGTCGCGGGTCCGCTGCCGCCGTGGCGCGGCGTTCTGGCGATGGTCGCGCTCGCGCCGCTCCTGCTGGCGCTGCTCGAGGACAGGGCGGCGAAGGACAAGTGGTATTTGCGCGAGTCGGCGCTGGTGGGCTACGTCGCCGGGGTGCTCTGGTACGGGTTCAACTGCTACTGGATCTACGCGACGATGCACCAATATGGCGGGTTGAGCGCACCGGTTTCGGCCGGGATCGTCGCGCTGTTTTCACTCATCCTGGGCGGGTACTTCGCGCTGTTCGGGTGGCTGGTCGCGCTGGCGCGCAGGGGTTTCGGACGAGCGCTTTGGCCGGCGCTGTGCGTCCCGGTCTTCTGGGTCGGGGTCGAGTACCTGGCCGCCCACCTGACCTGCGTGCCCTGGGACCAGCTGGGCTACGCGCAGGTCGACAACGCCTGGCTGACCCGGCTCGCCCCGTGGACCGGCGTGTACGGGCTCTCGTTCGTGCTGGCCGGGGTCAACGCGCTGTGGCTGGGCTGCCGCCATGGGCGCTCGCCGCGCAGGCGGGTGCGCTTCGCGGCAGGGGCGCTGGTACTTACCTGCGGGCTGGAGGCAGGGGTTTTGCCGCGTCCCGATCCGGAGCCGGCCGGGTTTCGGGCGGTTTTGGTCCAGCCCAATCTACGGGTGGGCTCCCTCGAGAAGGACGAAAACGACTGGATGGACGTGCCGGGCCGCCCGGAGTGGACCCGCCGCACCGGCGAGCTGCTCGCGCTCAGCGAGCGGGGCTGCACTTCGTACCTGCTGGGCATGCCGGAGCCCGCGCCGAACGAGGTGCGGAGGCTCTGCGCGCCAAGCGAAGCGCGACCGGATTTGGTGCTGTGGCCGGAAGCGCCCTCGCCGTTCCGCACCTGGGACCCGCGCTTTGCCGTCCTGCTCGGGCAACTCGCGGCGGGTACGGGAGCGACCTCGGTGGTCGGCACGCCCGCGCTCGGGCTCCGGGGCGAGCTTTACAACGCGGCGGTCGTGACCGACCCCGCCGGCCGGGGCGTGGGCGAGTACCGCAAGGTCCACCTGGTTCCGTGGGGCGAATACGTGCCGTTCGCGCGCCTGTTCGCCTTCGCCGGCACGCTCACGGGCAACGTGGGGCGGTTCGCGCACGGTACATCCCGGCCCGTGTTCCCGATGCCCGGCGGGCACACCATGGGCATCTTCATCTGCTACGAGGCAGTCTTTGCCGACGAGATTCGGCTCTTCGCGAAGAACGGCGCTCAGGTTTTCGTCAACCTCTCCGATGATGGATGGTACGGCGACACCAGCGCTCCCTGGCAGCACCTGAACATGGCCCGGATGCGCGCGATCGAGAACCGCCGCTGGGTCGTGCGCGATACCAACTCGGGGGTGACCGGCGCGATCGACCCGCTCGGCCGCGTGACCGAGTCGATGGCGCGGCACCGTCTGGGGGCGGTCGCGGTGGACTACGGTTACCGCTCGGAGCGGACCTTCTATACCGTGCATGGCGACGTGTTCGCGTGGTGCTGTGGGATACTGACGGTTGCGCTGGCGGGGTACGCCGGCCTTCGGATAGGGAGACGCGATGCTGAGTGATGTGGAGTTCCAGTACGGGCCGGTGCGGGACAAAGTAGCCAATCTTCGGGAGTATCTTTGACCCGGACTCCTTGCGGGCGCAGTTAGCTGAGATCGAGGGCAAGCTGGGCGATCCGGCGCTGTGGGCAAACCCCGCGCTTTCGCAGCCGCTGATGCGGGACCGCAAGCGGGCCGAAGCCCTGCTCGCGAACGCGGCCGAGCTGGACCGGCGGACCGGGGATGTGGAAGCCTATTTCGACCTGCTGCGCGAGGGTGAGCCGGTGGAGCCGGACCTGCAACGTGACATCGCGAGCCTTTCCACGTTCACGGATGAGCTCGAGCAGAGCACCCTTCTCTCGCAGGAGACCGATGGGCTGAACGCGATCGTGACCGTGCACCCCGGCGCGGGCGGGACCGAGTCGCAGGACTGGGCGGAGATGCTGATGCGCATGTACCTGCGCTGGGCCGAGAAGCAGGGCTTCAAGACGGAGATGAACGATTACCAGGACGGGGAAGAAGCCGGGATCAAGTCGGCGACCTTCACCGTGACCGGCGAGTACGCCTTCGGCCTGCTGGGCGGGGAGACAGGGGTGCACCGTCTGGTGAGGATTTCGCCGTTCGACCAGGCCAAGCGCCGCCACACCTCGTTCGCGAGCGTATATGTCTCGCCGGAGATCGACGACTCGATCGTGATCGACATCAAGCCGGACGAGATCCGGACGGACACGTACCGCTCGGGCGGCAAGGGCGGCCAGCATGTCAATACCACCGATTCCGCGGTGCGGATTACCCATATCCCGACCAACATCGTCGTCCAGTGCCAGAACGAGCGCTCGCAGCACAAGAATCGCGAGAAGGCGATGAAGATGCTGCGCTCGCGCCTGTACGAGTACGAGCTCGAAAAGAAGAAGGACGCGACCCGGCAGATCGAGGACGCCAAGCTGGACATCAAGTTCGGCTCGCAGATCCGCTCCTACGTGCTGCAGCCTTACCGGATCGCGAAAGACCACCGGACGAAGGTCGAGGTGGGGGATGTGGATGGGGTGCTGGACGGCGGGATCGGGGCGTTCCTGCAGGGGTATCTGCGGATGCGGCGCGGTGGGGTGCCGGTCGCGGCGGGGGTAGACGACCTGGAGGTTTGAAGAAAGTAGGTAAAGGGTGAAGGCGAAATGGGGGATCTTATACGGACGGGGATAGCACCACTCTTACTTCTCTTTGCAGGGGTCTCTGCCGTCGTGATTTGCGGCGGATGCGGCGAGGTTCGAGATTGGCGTTTCGCTACTTTCGATGCGGCAACGCATGAGCATGTCATTGAGAAGGGCTGGTTTCCTGCTTCTATCTTTACAGGCGCAACGGATATCAGACTCCAAAACGATATCGACGCTGCATGTGTTTACTGAAGTCTTCGACTATCCTCTACTAACAAGCTGCTTGGAAGCTGCCCACTTCGTTCAAGCTCTGCTTATGTACCCCGTAGTGGGCCGGAATGGTTTCCGGCTGATTTGAAGCATGGCAGTTCGGTCGAAAGTCTGAGGAACAAAGGCATTCAGGTTCTCCATGCCAATCAGGTGATTTCGACGTCGCCGTCGGCGAGCCGCTTGAACGGGTTTTCTTCCGGTCGACAAGGGCTAGTAGATAGCGTGTAAACGATCCGTAGGATTTCTCCGGGGCAGGCTGCACCGCAGCCTTTGAAAAGTTGAAACGCGTCTTGCGAGGCGGAGAGGAATGCGGAAGTTTAGCCGCCTCGCTTCTCTGGATGACATCTCTCTTAGTGCAAACGGAAAGGGAAGGGCGATGAACGAGCAGGGGACGATCGAGCGGATTTTAGACGAAACCAAGACCATCGCGGTGGTGGGGCTGAGCGACCGCGAAGACCGGGACAGCTATCGCGTGTCCAGGTACATGCAGGCGGCGGGCTGCCGGATCGTGCCGGTCAACCCGGAGGTTGCGAGCGTTCTGGGCGAGCGGGCCTACCCGGACCTGGACGCGGCCGCTAAGGAGAACGCGATCGACCTGGTCAATGTTTTCCGCAAACCGACGTACGTGCCGGAGATCGTCAAGGACGCGATGCGGCTCAAGATCCCCGCGATCTGGCTGCAGCTCGGCATCATGCACGACGAGGCGACGGACTGGGCCGAAGCCGACGGCATCCTGACGGTGGTGGATCGGTGCCTGATGGTGGAGCACCAGGCCCGGCAAAGGGGGCGGCGATGACCTTCAC
>CAXUHL010000218.1:0-5444 GCA_964250745.1 uncultured Acidobacteriaceae bacterium | reverse complement strand
TCGTTTTGGAAGAGGCCGATGAACGCTTCAACCTGGGCGCGGGGCGCACGCGCGACGGGGTGTACATCATCGTCGAGAGCGCGAGCCATACGGCGAGCGAGGCGCGTCTGCTGCGGGCCTCCGATCCGCTCGGGGAGCTTCGGCTGATTGCGCCTCGCCGCGACGAGATAGAGTACTACCCCGACCACCGGCACGGGCTGCTGTACATCCGCGTGAACGATGCGGGGCGGAACTTCCGCCTGGTCACGGCGGCCGTCGAAAAACCGGACGAGTGGACCGAAGTCATCCCGCATCGCGACGATGTGATGCTCGAGGATGTTTCGTTGTTCTTGAGCTTTGCCGTGACGAGTGAGCGCCGGGGCGGGCTGGAGCACCTGCGGGTGCTGCACTTCGCCGGCCAGGGCGCGGCGGTGGAGCGGGAAAGCGAGATCGCCTTTCCCGAGCCCGCCTACAGCGTCCATCTGAGCTCGAACCGCGAATTCGAGACTTCGCTGCTGCGGTACGCCTATCAGTCTCTGGTCACGCCCGCCTCGGTCTTCGACTACGACGTGCGGACCGGGGCTTCCGAGCTCAAAAAGGAGCAGGAAATGCCGGGCGGGGTTGACCGGGCGCTCTATGCTTCCGAGCGGATCGAGGCGGTCGCGCCGGATGGGACGCGGGTGCCGGTTTCGCTCGTGTACCGGCGCGGGATTGCGCTGGCCCAGGCACCCCTGCACGTGTACGGCTATGGATCGTATGGGTATGCGCTGCCGCTCGGGTTCAGCTCCAACCGGCTCGCGCTGCTGGACCGGGGGTTTGTGCTCGCGTACGCGCACATCCGCGGCGGGGGCGACCTGGGCAAGCCGTGGCACGATGCGGGGCGGCTTGGGGCGAAGATGAATACGTTTACGGACTTCATCGCGGTGACCGAGCACCTGCTCGCCTCGGGCTACGGGCAAGCGGGGCGGGTGGCGATCCAGGGCGGCTCGGCGGGTGGCTTGCTGATGGGGGCGGTCGTGAACCTGCGGCCTGACTTGTTCCGAGCGGTCGTGTCGCAAGTCCCGTTCGTGGACGTGATGAATACGATGCTGGACGCTTCCCTGCCGTTAACTGTCCCCGAGTATGAGGAATGGGGAAACCCGAACGAGCGGGCGGCGTTTGAGACGATGCTGCGTTACTCGCCGTACGACAACCTGCGCGAGGCTCCTTATCCCGCGATGCTGGTCAAGACTTCTCTATTCGACAGCCAAGTCATGTACTGGGAGCCCGCGAAGTACGTGGCTCGCCTGCGTACGCTGAACACCGGTTCCCTGCCGGTGTTGCTGCACACAAACATGACCGCCGGCCACGGCGGGGCCAGCGGGCGGTATGACTATCTTAGGGAGATTGCGTTTGATTATGCGTTTCTGCTGCGGGAGCTTGCGGTAGCGTAGTAAGCATGCTGGGCATGCTTACTTTTCTCCTGCTCGCAGCGCAGCTTGCCGCGCCGCAAGGCCCGCCCCAGCTGCCTCCGTCTGAGGCGTACGAGTCCGCGCTGGCCCCTTTCAATGCGGCGCGGGCCCAGGCCGACGACCTGACCATGGCGGACGGCGTCGCTCTCGGGGTCGGGATTGCTCATGCCTCCCGAGACTGCTTCGCCCTCACTGGGAGGCAGGACGAGTATGCGAAAAACGCCCCCGATCTGCTCGCGCTCGCCCGGCTGTGCATCTTTGGGCAGCAATATGAGCCGGCCCGTGCCGCGGCTGTCGCGTACATCGGGCTTACCAAGCCGAAAGATCACGAGCTTCCGCTGCTCCTTCTCGTGCGAAGTTTTCTCGGGCTTCACAGTCCGGGGTCGGCTGCCCTGCAAGTGCAGTCGCTGCTCCGCGATTTCCCTTACGACGCGCAAATCCACTTCGCGCTCGATCAGGTGATCGACGCGACCGCAGGGGCCACGCCCGCGTTCAACCAGATCGCGCTGGAGATGTGCGGGAAGCAGAACGTGGCGACCCTGCCGCTGCTCGCGAGCGGGCAGGCTCTGCCCGGCAAGGACGCAAGCGCTTCAGCGGGTACCCTGTTCGGCGATGCCGTGCGCTGCATGACACTGGCGCGCGCCACCGGGGACATTTCCGCCGCTGGCACGCTCACGCAGCTGCGGACGTTCGCCGCACTGCCCGCTTGGCAGGCGAGCGCGGACCTCGGTCCCATGCGGGAGTCGCTCGCGCGGGCCGAGATGGTCGGGCAGGCTCCGCCCTTCCCTGTTCTGCAAGCAAAAACCTTTACTGCCGCCGGCGCGACCGTGCCCCGCAGCGTGGTCTTAACGCAAAGCAAGACAGTGCTGGTTCCGTTCACCCTGTGGTCGCCCAGCACGCTCTCGGTCCTGCGCACGCTCACGCTGTCGGCCTCGCGGCAGACGTTCTACGCTCTTACAAGCTGGGCCGCGAACACCGGGGCCGCCGACATGCCGAACGACAGCTTGCTGCTCGCCCTGCGCGACCTGCGCAGAAGCTTGCCCGCGCATGTGGTGCTGCTCATCGTACCCGACGCGGAGCTGAAAGCGCTGCACGCGGATACCTTCCCGGCCGGGGTTGTCGTGCGCGAGGGCAAGATCACTGCGAACGGGCCGCTTGTGGGGGAGGGGTGGGTCAGGCTGGTGCTGCTTGGGTTGCGGGGTGAAAGTGTGCCTTAGTCCTCGAGCACAGCTTGTGCGCCGAGTTGGTCCAATTGCGGCAGCAGGCGCGTACAGTCGGCATCCCGCACTTCGAGCTCGATACGTTGTTGCTCGAGAACCGCATCGGTTGCGGCTTTTGCTTTTGAGAGTGAATAGCCGAAATCGCCTCGCAGCAGCTCGGTAAACTGGACTTTCTGAAAGCCTGGATTCCAGCCCAGGACCGCGACTTTTCTCATGACTTCACCTCCACAACGATCAGACTTGGAACGGTGCCAGGCCGGGCTCCCGACGTTCTCTTCCCGCCCTGGATCATCATTGCAGCTGCGCCCTCAAGCTACCCAAGTTCACGCGCAGCTTGCTTCATCACTGCCCTGGTAAGGCCCTGACCTTCCACGTGTACCTAGCTGAGTTGCAAAGATCTTTTCTTGCCGCGCCACATTTGCGAACACGGTCACCGGTCCTTGCGCAGTCTGGACGAGAGCATGGAGTACGTCCTCGTCGCGCTCCACGATGCTAAGGATGATGAGGATGTTTGCACCCTTGCTCCCGTCGAAAGGCACGATACGTTGAGGTGCTAGTTTTTCGAGCTCAACTGCGCCGCCTGCAAAGTCACCAGCCCAGACAAATCCTGCTTCTCCAACCCGTGCACTTCCTTATTAAACTCATCTACCTTCGACGACCAGTTCATCGAACAGAACTTCGGCCCGCACATCGAGCAGAAGGCGGCTTCCTTGTAGTAGTCGTCCGGCAGGGTTTCGTCGTGCATGGCGCGGGCGGTTTCGGGGTCGAGCGATAGGGCGAACTGCTTTTCCCAGTCGAACGTATACCGTGCGTACGAGATCGCGTCGTCGCGATCTCTTGCTCCCGCCCGGTGGCGAGCGATATCGGCCGCATGGGCGGCAATTTTGTAGGCGATCATCCCGTCCTTCACGTCCTTTTCGTTCGGCAGGCCCAGGTGCTCCTTCGGCGTCACGTAGCAGAGCATGGACGCGCCGTGCCAGCCGATCATGGCCGCGCCGATCGCGCTCGTAATGTGGTCGTAGCCGGGGGCGATGTCGGTCACCAGCGGGCCCAGGACGTAGAACGGCGCGCCGTCGCAAAGCTCCACTTCCTTCTCGACCTGCTCGGCGATTTTGTCGAGCGGCACGTGACCCGGCCCCTCGATCATCACCTGCACGTCCGACTTCCAGGCCTGTCGCGTCAGCTCGCCTAGGGTCTTCAACTCGGCGAACTGCGCCTCGTCCGACGCGTCCGCCACGCAGCCTGGCCGCAGCCCATCGCCGAGCGAGTAGCTTACGTCGTGCTTCGCCATGATCGCGGTGATGCGATCGAAGTGCTCGTAGAGGAAGTTCTGCTTATGGTGCGCGGTCATCCACTGCGCCATGATGGCGCCGCCGCGGCTCACGATGCCGGTAATGCGCTTCGCCACCATGGGCACGTACTGGATCAGCACGCCGGCATGGATGGTGAAGTAGTCGACGCCCTGCTCGGCCTGCTCCTCGATAACTTCCAGATACAGGTCGATGTTCAGGTCCTCGACACGCTTGACGCGGGTCAACGCCTCGTACAGCGGCACGGTGCCGATGGGAACGGGTGAGTGGCGCAGGATGCGGTCGCGAATCTCCGGGATCGCGCCGCCTGTCGAGAGATCCATCACCGTGTCGGCCCCGTGCTGCACGGCGGTGTGCAGTTTGCGCAGCTCCTCGTCGATGTTCGAAGTCACGGCGGAGTTGCCGATGTTGGCGTTGACCTTGCAGCGAGAGGCCACGCCGATGGCCATCGGCTCGAGCTCCGGGTGGTTCACGTTGGCCGGGATGATCATGCGGCCTGCGGCGATCTCCGCGCGGATCAGCTCGGCGGGCAGCTGCTCGCGCCGCGCGACGAACTCCATCTCCTCGGTGACCTTACCCAGGCGCGCGTAGTGCATTTGGCTCAGGTTCGTGTCGCCGGAGCGCGCCGCCTCGGCCTTGCGGGCGGCGAGCCACGCGCGGCGGGGGGCCAGGATTTCACTCATTTGCAGGGGCATGGCGGTCGCGCTCATCTTCGGGGTCTCCGGGGTTCTGGTTGCCACTATCCTACAGGGCCGGGGCGGTTGCCGTGCGGTCGCAAACACGGCTTGACGCGGTCCGGGCGCGCTCCTACGCTTGAAGCACACAGTGACCCAAGCCCGCACCCAAACCGTTCGCGTCGCCGCCGCCGTCGCGGTCATGCTCGCGGTCATCGTGTATCTCGCGGTCACGGGCGTCCAGGCGAACAAGAGCTACTACGTCACCATCAACGAGCTGCAGGGCATGGGTCAGAAGGCCTACACGCGCCACCTTCGGGTGGCCGGCAACGTCGCGCCGGGCTCGATCGCCAAGCACGGGGTGGGAGCGAACTTTGTGCTGGTCGAGAACGACAGGAAGTTGCCCGTGAGCTACGACGGCACGGAACCGACGCCCGACACCTTCAAGGACAATTCCCAGGCGCTCGCCATCGGCATGTACGGGCGCGACGGGGTGTTCCACGCGACGGAGCTGCAGGCCAAGTGCGCGTCGAAGTACGCGCCCGCCGCGCCCGGATCCCAGTCCGGCTCGAAAACGGGAACCGCGACCGCAACCCTTGCGCCTGCCCGGTGACGGTGCCGCGGCGCGGGGACTGCTAGGCTAGCCCCTGTGCCCTACATCTACATCGACAAGCTGTTCAACGAGCTGCGCGACGAGCTGCTCTCCGCCATGCACGCGGCGGCGGAGCGCGAGATTCGCACCGGGCAAAAGGTCGATGTGAACCGGCTGTTCCGCTCGTTTACCCGCGCGGCGGCGGGCAAGATGGCCAA
>CAXUHL010000217.1:4051-5463 GCA_964250745.1 uncultured Acidobacteriaceae bacterium | reverse complement strand
CCCCCCCCCCCCCCCCCCCCCCCCCCCCCCCCCCCCCCCCCCCCCGCGCCCCCCCCCCCCCCCCCCCCCCCCCCGGCCCGCTTTGCCGCAGCACCGCCGCCTGCATCTTCACGCCGGCTGCTCCACAGCGATGGACTCCAGGGCCCGCCGCAGTTCCGGGGTAAAGGGCGCGGGCCGGCGGGTTTCCCGGTCGACGAACACGTGCACGAACCAGCCTTCGGCCGCGGCCTTGGCCTCCCCGGCGCGGAACAGCCCGATGCCGTAGCGCACGCTGGTGCGGCCCAGGTGCTCGACGCGCAGGCCGGCATCGATGCGGTCGGGAAAGGACAGCTCCGCGAGGTAGCGGCAGTGCGACTCGGCGCAGATGCCGAGCAGCGGCCCGGCCATGAAATCGAGGCCCGAAGCGATGAGGTAGCCGCTGATGGTGGTGTCGAAGTAGCTGTAGTACTGCACGTTGTTCACGTGGCCGTAGGCGTCGTTGTCGGCCCAGCGGGTGGTGATCTCCGAGAAGTGCGGGTAGCGGGCGCGTTCGGCCATGCGGGAACAGTACACGTTCGGCGGAAAGCTGCAAAGCACGTGACAACCCCGGCTCGCATGCGCTAACTTACCCCTCGGTAAGCAAATCTTTCCGTTGGAGACGGGGCCGGGATGGACGTGCGTTCGCTGTTCGACCTGACCGGGCGCGTGGCCGTGGTGACCGGCGGCTCGGTGGGGCTGGGCCGGCAGATGGCCGAAGGGCTGGCGGAGGCGGGGGCGCGCCTGGTTTTGTGCGCGCGCAAGCTGCCCCGGTGCGAGCAGGCGGCGGAGGAGCTGCGGGCCGGGGGCGCGGAGGTCCTGGCGCTGGCCTGCGACGTGAAGGACCCGGAGAGCGTGGAAGCTACGGTCGCGGCGACGATGGAGCGGTTCGGGCGTATTGACTTTCTGGTCAATAACGCCGGGACCTCCTGGGGCGCGCCGGCCGAGGAGATGGCCCTTCCGGACTGGACCAAGGTGCTTGAAACCAACCTGACCGGGAGCTTTCTGTTCTCCCAGGCCGCGGGGCGGGTGATGCTGGCCGCCGGGCGCGGGTCGATCCTCAACATCGCGTCGATCGCGGGTCTGCGAGGCATGGGCACGGGGCTTGACGCGATCGGGTACAGCACCAGCAAGGGCGGCCTTATCACTTTCACGCGCGACCTGGCCTCGAAGTGGGGCTCGCGCGGCATCCGGGTCAACGCGCTCGCGCCGGGCTGGTTTCCGAGCGATATGTCGAAAGCGGTGCTCGCGAAGCAGGGCGGGGCATTGCTCGAAAAGATACCCCTCGGGCGGTTCGGCGGGGCGGACGATCTGAAGGGCGCGGCGGTGTTTTTCGCCTCCGACGCCTCCGCGTTCGTCACGGGGCAGGTGCTCGCGATCGACGGCGGCCAGACCGC
>CAXUHL010000217.1:0-3951 GCA_964250745.1 uncultured Acidobacteriaceae bacterium | reverse complement strand
ATGGTGGAGCAGGGGAAGCGGCAGCGGGCGAGCGGCGGGACGTTCCTGATCGAGGACCGGACACCGGAGGAGATCTTCACGCTCGAGGACCTGTCCCCGGAACAGGGGCAGATCGCGGAGTTGGCGGCCGGCTTCGCGGAGGAGCGGATCATGACGCAGATCCCGGCGATCGAGCGCAAGGACTATGACGTGAGCCGGGCGCTGATGCGCGAGCTCGGCGAATTGGGCATGCTCGGCGTGGACGTGCCGGAGCAGTACGGCGGGCTGGGCCTGGACAAGGTGACCTCGACGCTGGTGACGGACAAGATGGCGGTGTGCGGTTCGTTTTCGGTCACGTTCGGCACGCACGTGACGATCGGGACGCTGCCGCTGGTCTGGTACGGGACAGAGGAGCAGAAGGCCAAATACCTGCCCAGGCTGGCCACGGGCGAGTGGATCGCGGCCTATGCGTTGAGCGAGTCCTCGGCTGGGTCGGACGCGATGAACATTCGAACCAAAGCGACCCTGGCCCCCGACGGCAAGCACTACGTGCTGAACGGCGAGAAGATGTGGATCTCGAACGCGGGCATGGCCGGCCTGTTCACGGTGTTCGCGAAGATCGACGGGGAGCGGTTCTCGGCGTTCCTGATCGAGCGCGGGACCGAAGGGCTGACGATCGGGAACGAGGAGCACAAGCTGGGCATTCGCGGCTCCTCGACCTGCCCGCTGATCCTCCAGGACTGCAAGGTGCCGGTCGAGAATCTGCTGGGGACGGCCGGCGAGGGTCACCGGATCGCCTTCAACATCCTGAACGTGGGCCGGTACAAGCTGGCCGCCGGGTGCAACTGCATGTCCAAGATCGCGTTTCGCGACGGGGTGCGGTACGCGCGGGAGCGGGTCGGGTTCGGCAAGCCCATCACCGACTTTGGGCTGGTACGGGAAAAGATCGCGGCGACCGCGGCGGGGATTTATGCGATGGACTCGGTGATCTACCGGGTCGTGGGCGCGATCGACGAGGCTCTGGCGGAGCTGGACCCGGCCGCTCCGGGCTACACGCAGGAGGCGCAGAAGCGCATCGAGGAGTTCGCGGCGGAGTGCTCGATCCTGAAGTTCAGCTCGTCGGAGACTTTGGCCCGGGCGGCGGACGATATGCTGCAGCTGCACGGCGGCTACGGCTACGTGGAGGAGTTCCCGGCGGAGCGGACCTACCGGGACGCGCGCATCAACCGCATCTTCGAGGGGACCAACGAGATCAACCGGCTGATCGCGACCGGATGGCTGGTGAAGCGGCGGCAGAAGGGGCTTTTGCCGCGCGAGGGGGCCGAAGGCATGGGCCCGCTCGCGAACGCGAAAGCGCTGACGTTGTTCTGCCTCGGGGCGGCGGAGGAGCGGTTCGGCAAGGATCTGACGGACCAGCAGGAGGTGATGGGCGGCCTGGCGGAGATGCTGGCCGAGGTGCTGATTCTGGAGTCGACGCTGCTGCGGACGGAAAAGCTGCGCGGGACGCGGCCGGTCGCGGTGCTGCTGGCGGCCTACTACGCGCCGCGCGCGTGGCGCGTGCTGAGAAACGCGGCCGAGCACGTGCTGGGCGCGGCGCTGAAGGGCGAAGCGCTGCGCGCGGGCATGGACCGGGTACGGAGCCTCACCGATCGTGAACCGGTGGACACGGTCGCGATCGGACGCGGGATAGCGGCCGTGATGGTGGAGGCGGGGCAGTACGTGCTGCCGGCGGCCCGCGCGGCGGCCCGCTCGAGCGCGGCGGCTTAGGGACTTCTGTCATTCTGAGCGGAGCGAAGAACCTGCTTTCCTGCGAGAGGCGGAAGAAGCAGGTCCTTCGTCGCTGCGCTCCTCAGGATGACCCCTGTTTGGAGTACGCACTCAAAACTTCCTTAGAAAGAAGAGTGGACATGCTGGGAGTGGAGCGTCACGGAGATGTGCTGGAGTTGGTGCTGGACCTGCCGCCGGTGAACGCGCTGGGGTCGGCGGTGCGCGGCGAGCTGCTGAAGCAGTTGGAGGCGGCGGAAGCGGACCCCGGGGTGCGGGCGGTGGTGATCCGGGGCGCGGGCAAGCTGTTTTCAGGCGGAGCTGACATCACCGAGTTCGGCAAACCGTGGGTGGAGCCGGGGCTGCCCGCCTTGGTGGACCGGATCGAGGCGAGCGCGAAGCCGGTGGTCGCGGCGATCCACGGAACCTGCTTCGGCGGCGGCCTGGAGCTGGCGCTGGCCTGCCACTTCCGGATCGCCGCGCCGTCGGCAAGCCTGGGGCTGCCGGAGGTAAAGCTGGGCCTGCTGCCTGGGGCCGGCGGCACGCAGAGGCTGCCGCGCCTGGTGGGGGCGGAGGCGGCGCTGGGGATGATCGTCTCGGGCGAGCCGGTTTCCGCGGCGAAGGCTGCCGAGCTGGGGCTGGTGGACAAGGTCGTCGACGAGCAGGCGCTGGCCGAGGAGGCGATCGCGTTCGCGCGCGCGGCGGACGGACCGCGCAGGACGGGCGAACGGACGGTCGCGGCGGATCCGGGGCTGTGGGAGCGGTTCGCGGCGGAGAACGCGCGCAAGATCAAGGGTCTGGACGCGCCCAACGCGTGCCTCGCGGCGGTCAGGGCGGCGACGGAGATGCCCCTGAGCGAAGGCCTCGCCTACGAGCGGAGCTTGTTCGAGAAGTTGGAAGCGGGTGCGCAGTCTCAAGGGTTAAGGCACATTTTCTTCGCGGAGCGGGCGGCAGCCAAGGTGGCCGGGCTGCCGAAGGGGACGCCCCTGCGCCCGGTCGCTTCGGTCGGGGTGATCGGGGCGGGGACGATGGGCGGCGGCATCGCGATGAACTTCCTGTCGGCCGGGCTGCCGGTCACGCTGATCGAGATGTCGCGGGAAGCGCTGGACCGGGGCGTGGGCGTGGTGCGGCGCAATTACGAGGCCAGTGCTGCCAAGGGCCGGCTCACCGGCGCGCAGGTCGAGCGGGCAATGGGCCTGCTGCGTCCGACGCTCGCCTTCGAGGAGCTGGCCGGGTGCGACCTGGTCGTCGAGGCGGTGTACGAGGAGATGGCGGTCAAGCGGGAGATCTTTCGGCGGCTGGACACCCTCGCGAAGCCGGGCGCGATCCTGGCCACGAATACCAGCTTCCTCGACGTGGACGAGATCGCCGCCTCGACGGGTCGGCCCGGGGATGTGCTGGGGATGCACTTCTTTTCGCCGGCGAACGTAATGAAACTGGTGGAGGTGGTGCGCGGCGCACGGACCGCTCCGGACACGCTGGCGACGGTCATGGACCTGGCCAAGCGTATCCGCAAGACCCCGGTGGTGGCGGGGGTGTGCCATGGGTTCATCGGCAACCGGATGCTGACGCCGCGCCAGGATCAGGCGACGGCGCTGCTGCTGGAGGGGGCCGCGCCCGAGCAGATCGACCGGGTCCACACCGCCTTCGGGATGCCGATGGGGCCGTTCCAGATGGCCGACCTGGCGGGGGTGGACATCGGCTGGCACCGGGACCCGAGCCGGGTGGAAAGCCTGAGCGATGCGCTCTGCGCCGCGGGGCGTTGGGGGCAAAAGACCAAGGCCGGCTACTACGACTACGACGACGCGCGTAAACCTTCGCCTTCGCCGGTGACGGGGGAGATCCTGGCCGGGTTCCGGGAGCGGGCCGGGAGTCCTCCGCGGACGATCGAGGAAGAGGAGATCGTCGCGCGGACGCTGTACGCCATGGTGAACGAGGGCGCGAAGATTCTGGAAGAGGGAATTGCGCAAAGGGCTTCGGACATCGACGTGGTGTGGGTGGCGGGATACGGCTGGCCCGCGCATCGGGGCGGCCCGATGTTCTGGGCGGACTCGGTCGGGCTCCGCACGGTGGTCGCGGGGCTGGAAAAGTACGCGGACCGTATGGGAGCGGGCTTCGCGCTGTCGCCCCTGCTGCGGGAGCGGGCGGTGGCGGGCGGGAAGCTGGAGCGGGGAGAAGGGTGAAGGGAGAAGGGACAAGGGTGAAGGG
>CAXUHL010000216.1:0-5482 GCA_964250745.1 uncultured Acidobacteriaceae bacterium | reverse complement strand
GGGACCAGGGGGTCGGAGGTTCAAATCCTCTCTCCCCGACCATTTCCTTCCTAGCGCAAGACAGACTTACATAAAGGCGCGCGGGTCTGCGCGCTGCACGCCACTGTCCGGATTCGGACAGCAGTGTCCATTTCCGGACACCCTCGCCGCGCCGGGTCTGGGGCTCGACGAGTGAAATGAAGAACTTACGCTTGCGCCCGTTTGGCCCTTGAGCTGCAGCAGCGTATGTGCCGCGCCTCTTGCACGCGGTAGACGCTCAGGAGCTCGCCATGCCCTCTCGCCTTCCCCGCCCCGTGCTTGCCACACTCGATTTCGCCCGGACTCTGTTACAGGACCTGCGCTACACCCTGCGCCAGCTCCGCCAGGCCCCGGTCTACGCCCTCACCGCGATCCTGACGCTCGCCCTCGGCCTGGGCGCGGCAACGGCGATGTTGGCCATCGTGGACTCCGTGCTGGTGCGTCCCGTGGCCCTGCCGTATGCGGAGCGGCTGGTTACACTCAGCACCACCGAAGACGGCAGGAAAGCGACGACCTTTTACCCGGAAGACGTCCAGGCTCTCGCGGTGAAGGTGAAGAGCTTTGCATCCCTGGCCGCATATCGCGGCTTTTTGGCGCCTGTAATGACATCGGCAGGAACGCGGATTGCCGTGGACCACACTGTGCTGCCCGGCTTCTTCGACATCCCGGCCGTCGCAGCCAGGCAGGGCCGGCTGCCCTCCGCAAGCGACCACAGCACATCCTGGGTAGTCGTCAGCGATGCGTTTTGGCGCGACAACCTCCAGGGCGACCCGCACACGGTCGGGTCGCGCATCACGGTCGAAGGAAGGCCATTGACGGTGGCCGGGATCCTCCCGCCCGGCTTCAAGTTTCCCGATACGATCGCCGGACCGGTGGTCTTTACACCCCTGCTTCTCGACGGGCAAGGCAAAGACGCGAACGGCTTCAACGGCGATTCCGAGGTCGTCGCCCGACTCAAGCCGGGTGTCACGCCCGAGGCCGCCCTTGCGGAGGCGAAGGCAGTCTATGCGCACCTGCCGCCCCGCAAGGATCACAAGAGGGAGCCGCTGACCTTCACCCCTTATCGCGATACGGTCGTCGGCGACATACGACCGGCGCTGTTCGCTTTGCTGGGCGCGTGCGCTGTGCTCCTCGCGATCGCCTGCGCGAATTCCGCGAACCTGCAGATCGCGCGCGCGGTGCAACGCATGCCCGAGATCAATGTCCGGGCTGCTCTGGGCGCGACGCGAAGAAGGATTTTCCAGCAACTCGTGACGGAAAGCGTCTTCGTCTCTATTCTCGGCGCGGGTCTCGGCTTCCTCTTCGCGGCCGCGATGCTCGCGGGTATACGCGCAACGTATGGGCCGCAGTTCGCCCGCTTCGACGAGCTAGCTATCCACCCGGCCGCCTTTGCCGCATGCACTCTTCTCGCTGTCCTCACCGGCGTCTTCGCCGCATTGGCCCCGGCCTGGACGGCAATGCGCGCGGCGACTGGAAACCCGCTCTCGCAAACCACGCGCGTCACCCGGCGCTCGCGTTTGAGCGGCGCGCTGGTCGCCGCCGAGGTCGCCTTGACCTGCACGCTGCTGGTGGCGGCGGGTTTGTTTCTGCGCACCTTCCTCGCCCTGGAGCGAGCCCCGCTGGGCTTCGACCCGCGCCATGTCATGGAGCTGGCACTGATGCCTGTCAATCCGAGGGAGGACACCGCGGCTCTGAAACAAACGCACGCGCGCATCCTTGAAAGGCTCAGGACCCTGTCCGGCGTTGCGTCCGCGGCAGCGGAGCTCTCGCTGCCCTTCTCCAACTTCAATCTGACCGCCGAAGCCAGTTTGAAGTTTCCTGGCCGACCCACGAACAAGGGCGACCAGGGCATCGTTTCCCTGCTCAGCCCCGACTACATCCGGACCCTCGGCGTTCCTCTCATCAGCGGTCGCGGGTTTCTCCCGAGCGACAATGCCGGATCGCAAACCGTCGGCTTGGTCAACGAGGCATTCGCCCGGCGCTTTTTTCAGGGCCAAAGAGCCATCGGCGCGTCGGTCGAGTTCGCGATCGACAGCACGAACGGAACCGACAACCGCTTCCTGAAGACCCCGATCGCCGTGGTCGGTGTGCTGCCCGATCAACCCTTCAGCACCCTCGCCGACCAGGCCGAGCCCACGCTCTTTCTGCCCTACGCGCAGTTCCCGGCGACCGCGCACCTTGCGCACTTCGCTTTCGGTATCTCTCCCCAGTTCGCCGTGCGCTCTTCCCTCCCGCAGGCCGTGCTGGAGCGCGAGATCCGCGCGGCGCTCAAGGAGGCCGCGCCGGACATGGCGGAGATGCAGATCGGGTCCATGGAGGCCAACATCGCCGCCTCCCTCACCCGGCAGAGGCTGGCGCTGCGGCTGGCGGGTGGGTTCGGATTGCTGGCGCTTGCGCTGGCCGGGGTGGGCATTTACGGGGTGCTCGCGTCCTCGGTCGCGCAAAGGACGCGCGAGATCGGCATTCGCATGGCGCTCGGGTCCTCGCGCGGTGCGGCGATGCGGCTGGTGCTGCGGCAGGCCGGCGCGATGGTGGCGCTCGGGCTCGCGGCGGGCCTGCTGTGCGCGTGGCCTGCCGGGCGCGCGGTCAAGGCGTTCCTGTTCGGGGTCGCGCCGCTCGACCCGCTGACGCTCGTGCTCGCGTCCCTCGTTCTTCTGCTGGTGTGCGCGCTGGCCGCCGCCATCCCCGCCTGGCGCGCGACCCGGGTGGACCCGGTGGTGGCGCTGCGGGCGGAGTAGCGCCAAGGGGCGGCGCGGCTCGACTTCCAGCAGCCGCGCGCGACCAGGCGCATCCTAGATATATGCGAACGAAGGCGGCATGGATGGGCTGGCTGGCGGTATTGCTGCTGCTGGTCCCCTGTGCTTCCCTGGCCTGCGGGGTTCGCTGCGACCTCGCGCGGCTGGGGTCCGGCTGCCACGCTTCGGCCACGGCGCACGAGGCGTGCGGCATGGATCATGCCGGAACGCCGGGTGTGAGCGCCGCGGCCAGGTGCGCGCACACGCTCTGCGCCGACCCGGCCCCGATCGCCAACGACCGGACCGAGCTTGCCCTGCACCTCATGGCAGGCTTGCCATTCTTTGGCGTTCACACTCTGCCCGCGGCTCCGTTCAGGGGGCTGTCCGGGTCCGGGCCGCCTCCGCCGCGAACGGCTCCGCTCCAAACCACGCTTCGGATTTAGGCACAATTTCGCCCTCCCGCGTGAGCCCCGCTCACCGACGCCAGCGCAGTTCGTGTCACCCCGGAGTGTTTTCCCATGGCAAACCGCCGTTCCTTTCTGCAAAGCGCCCTCGGCTTGGGCGCGGGTCTTTTCGCTGCTGAAGCTTCCCCTGCCAAGCTTCTCGCGGAGGGCTCGTCCGCCCGCAAGCTCAAGGCAAGCCGGCCCGGCCCGGCCTTCAACGTGCCCGTCACCACCACCGACATCGGCGACCTGCCGTTCACCATGGATGGCGGCGTCAAGGTGTTCCATCTCATAGCGCAGGTGGTCAAGCGCCAGATCGCTCCCAACAAGACCATTGACGTGTGGGGCTTCAACGGCACGGCGCCGGGGCCGACCATCCAGACCACCGAAGGCGACCGCGTCCGGATCGTCTTCGACAACCGCCTGCCGGAGGCGACCTCGCTGCACTGGCACGGCTTCGAGGACGCGATCGGCTACGACGGCATGCCCGGCATCAGCCAGACGCCGGTCAAGCCGGGCGGGCGGTTTGTGTACGAGTTCGACATTCACCAGGAAGGTACCTACTTCTATCACTCGCACATGGCCATGCAGGAGATGGCGGGGATGCTCGGGGCCTTCATCATGCACCCGCGCGTGCCCTACAGCCCGCACTGCGACAAGGACTTCGTGCTGCACCTGCAGGAGTACGCGGTGCTGCCGAACAATACCGTGCCGAACACGATGAACATGGAGTACAACTGGCTGGTGCTGAACGGGCGGTCCGGTCCGGCGGCGACGCCGCTAATCGTCAGGCAGGGCGATCGGGTACGGATCCGCTTCATCAACCTGGGCATGGACCACCACCCGATGCATATCCACGGCCACACCTTCCAGGTGACCGGGACCGAGGGCGGGCGCATCCCGGAGGCGGCATGGTGGCCGGGCAACACGGTGTTGGTCGGGGTAGCCCAGGCGCGCAACATCGAGTTCGTGGCGAACAACCCCGGCGACTGGATGCTGCACTGCCACCTGCCCCACCACATGATGAACCAGATGTCGTCCAACGTCGGGCTGATCAGCCGCGGCGGCATGGGCATGGGCCAGCCGGCGGGGCTGGACATGAACAACGGCATGGGCATGCTGAACGGGCAGCCCGGCGCGCCCTCGGGCGAAGACTACGGGACCAGCCTGGGCCGGGGCATGGGCTTCGGGAACAACGCGGATATTTCGACCGCCAACGGCCCGCTGTCGGCCCCGGCGGCGGACGCCTCCATGAAGGGCATGATGGCTTCGATGAAGCCCGGGAAAGACCGGATCGAGATGGGCCCGGAGCAGATGCGCAACATGATGGCGATGAACATGGAGGGCATGGGGGAGACCGAGGACGCGATCGCGGGCAACGCGGGCAGCGTCCCGAACTTCCCGCAGGACGCCTACATGGAGTCGCCCATGATGGGGATGGAGCATACGGAGATGCTCAAGATACCCGAGAACGAGGGCCTGCGCCCCGGTTGGAGCGCGTACATGCAGGGCATGATGACGTTTGTCCGCGTGCTGCCGCCGGACAGGTACGAGGCGGTGACGGCGAAGATGCGAGAAGCGAAACGCGAAAACGACCCTTACGCCACCCTACTGGCCCGCGCCGCGAAGCCCGGAAAGGAGGGGCTGTGATGCGAGCCAAATATACGATTCTGCTCCTTTCGGCGCTTCTGGGCGCGCAGGGAATCCATGCACGGCAGTCCATGCCCGACATGCCGGGGATGGACCACGGCGGCCAGGCAAGACCGAAGCCCGAGCAGCCGCAGAGGAGCCAGTCGATGCGGGGAATGCCCGGCATGCAGCCCGGCGGAGAGGCCAAGCCGCCGCAAAAGCCCGCAGCCGGGCAGGGGCAGCCTATGCCCGACATGCCCGGAATGCAGCACGGCGGGCAAGGCAGCCACCCGATGCCGAGCGACATGCGGCACCCCATGCCCGGCGACCCCGCCGCGCAGAAGGAGTCCCAAGGCGAGCGGGACTCGGTGCGGCAGCAGCAGGGGGAGCAGGGGGGCGGGCAGCCCGGCCCGTCGAGCGACGCCGGCTCACTCACGCGCGACAACCGGCGCATCCAGGAGGCGGAAAACCCGGACTTCCACGTCGGCAACGACCTCCCCGCGCCCCTGCTTCTGGGTGAGATCAGCCGGCGCCCCCCGATCCCGCTGCAAGCCTTCCTGGATGCCGCGGAAAAGGGCAATCCGACCCTGCCGCAGAGCGAAGCGGTGGTCCGCCAGGCGCTGCAGCAGGCCCGGCAGGTGGGCTTGTATCCCAACC
>CAXUHL010000215.1:0-5502 GCA_964250745.1 uncultured Acidobacteriaceae bacterium | reverse complement strand
GCCCGCCCCGGGCCGCGATCGTCGCGGTCACGCTCGCGGCGGAGCCCGCGCTGCCGCAAACGGCGCAAAGGGGGCTGTTTCAGGCGCAGTTTCCGGATACGGACAAGCTGGACCTGCTGCTCGCTCGGCTCAGGTCGATTGCCGGGGAAAATTGCGTCGGCTCGCCCCGGCTCGTGAACGGCCATCGGGACGACCTGTTTCGGATGGCCGCTTTCGCGCCGAGCAGCGCGAGTTGGAGCCAAGGCCCGAAGCAGACCGCGCTGGCCCTGCGCCGGGCGAGCCCGCCCGATCCCGTGCGAGTTCAAGTCCAAGGCGGTGCGCCGCGCCGGGTCTTCTTTCAGGGTGTACAGATGGAGATCGCGGCAGCAGCCGGACCCTGGCAGTTGAGCGGCTCCTGGTGGGACGAGCATGGCTGGCAGGCGGAGGAGTGGGACGTGGTCGTGAGCGAGCCGGTGCAGGCGCTGCGGCTGCGGCATGAACCCGCGTGCAAAGTCTGGTTCTTGGCGGGCATCTATGACTGAAGGCTATGTCGAGCTGCATGCGCGGTCGGCGTTTTCGTTTTTGGAAGGCGCGTCCCTGCCCGAGGCGATGGCCGAGCAGGCGGCGCACCTCGGACTGCCCGCGCTCGGCATGCTCGACCGCGATGGCCTCTACGGAGCGCCCCGGCTGTACACGAGCGCCAAAAAGCTGGGCCTCTGGGCGCACATTGGCGCTTAAGTTTCTGTCGAGGGCTTCGGCGTACAGATTCTGCCGCCCCCACTCGGTTCCGGAGCGGCCCGTGCGCTTGCCCTTGTTGTGCGAGTCGCAGACAGGCTACCGCAATCTTTCGCTGCTCATCTCCGGCTACAAGCTCGCGCAGCGAAGCAAGGGCGACGGCGTCGCTCCACTCCGCAAGGTCCGGGAGCATGCCGCAGGCTTGGTCTGCCTGACCGGTGGCGACGAGGGCCCGCCGGCGTCAGCACTCGCTCGGGGCGGGATGGACGAACCCCTGCGCACACGCGCCTGTCTGCTCGACGTGTTCGGGCCGAAGAACGTCTACGTGGAGCTGCAACGACACCGCTTCCGCGCGCAGGAAGCCCGCAACCAGGCCGCTGTTGCGCTCGCCCGCGAGCTGCGCTTGCCGGTGCTCGCGACCAACGGCCCGAACACAGCGACCCCGCACGAGCGCGAGGTGCTCGATGTGCTGACCGCGATCCGGCACGGCTGCTCGCTCGACAAAGCCGGGCTGCTGCTCCAGCCCAACAACAACCGGCACCTGCGCCCGGCGCGCGCGATGGCCGAGCTGTTCCGCGATCTGCCGGAGGCCATCGCTGAAACGCGCGAGCTGTCTGCCCGGCTCCAGTTCGAGATGAAGGACTTGGGCTACGAGTTCCCCCGCTACCCGGTCGGCGATGCGGACACGATGGATTCTTTCCTGCGTAAGCGCACGCTGGAAGGCGTCGCGCGGCGCTACGGCTGCAAGCAGAGCGCCGGGCTGCGTTCCCGCGCGGAAAGCCAAGTCGAGCGCGAGCTGGCCCTGATCGCCAAGCTCGGCCTCGCGGGCTACTTCCTCATCGTCTGGGACATCGTCGAGTTCTGCCGCCGCAACGGCATCCTGGTCCAGGGCCGGGGCTCCGCCGCCAACTCCGCCGTCTGCTATGCGCTCGGCATCACGGCGGTCGATCCGGTCGGCATGGAGCTGCTCTTCGAGCGGTTCCTGTCCGAAGTGCGCGGCGAGTGGCCGGACATCGACCTCGACCTGCCTTCCGGGGACGACCGCGAGCGCGCCATCCAGTACGTGTACGAGCGCTACGGCAAGCTCGGCGCGGCCATGTGCGCCAACGTGATCACCTACCGGGGCCGCTCCGCCGCGCGCGAGGTCGGCAAGGCTCTCGGCTTCGACGTGGATACGCAGACCCGGCTCACTCGGCTGGTCGGGTCCTGGGAGTGGAAAGGCCCGTCGGACACGCTGGAAGAGGGTTTTCGCGCGGCGGGCTTCGACCTCGCGCACCCGCGCATCCGCAAATACTTGGAGCTGACCATGCGCATGCTCGACCTGCCGCGCCACCTCGGCCAGCACTCGGGCGGCATGGTCATCGCCCAGGGCCAGCTTGCGTCAGTCGTGCCGATCGAGCCCGCGAGCATGCCGGGGCGCACGGTGATCCAGTGGGACAAGGACGACTGCGCGGAAATGCGCCTGATCAAGGTGGACCTGCTCGGCCTGGGCATGATGGCCGTGCTCAAGGATTGCATCGAGCTGATCCCCCGGCACTACGGCGTCCCGGTCGACCTGGCGCAGCTCCCGCCGGACGACCCGGATGTGTACCGCATGCTTCAGCGCGCGGACACGGTCGGGCTGTTCCAAGTCGAATCGCGCGCCCAGATGGCGAGCCTGCCGCGCAACAACCCGGACCGATTCTACGACTTGGTCGTGCAGGTCGCCATTATCCGCCCCGGGCCGATCGTCGGTAAAACCATGCACCCTTATATGGAGCGGCGTCAGAAGCGCCAGGCCGTCACCTACCCGCACCCGCTGCTGGAGCCGGTGCTGCGCCGCACCTTCGGGGTCCCACTTTTCCAGGAGCAGCTCCTGCGCATTGCGATGACGATCGCCAACTTCACAGGCGGCGAGGCCGAGGAACTGCGCCGCGCGCTCGGCTCTCGCCGCTCGGTGGACAAGATGCGCGTGCTTGAAGCCAAGCTCCGCGAGGGCATGGATGCGAACGGGGTCGGCCCGCAAGCCCAGGCCGAAATCGTTCAGTCAATCAGCTCGTTTCCTTTGAACGGCTTCCCGGAAAGCCACGCCGCAAGCTTCGCCCTGCTTTCTTACGCGAGCGCGTGGCTCAAGTACCACTACCTCGGCGCGTTCACCTGCGCGCTTTTGAACAACCAGCCCATGGGCTTCTACTCCGCCGCCGTCGTGTTGAAAGATGCCCGGCGGCACGGCCTGCGCGTGAAGCCGGTCGACGTGCTCCTTATGGCCATGCACGCTGGAGCCCGAGCCGGACGGCTCCCACACGCTCCGGCTCGGGTTTTGCTACGTGCGCGGGCTCGGAGAGGCTGCCTCCCGGGAGCTTGAGACGGCACGGGCGATGCGGCCCTTCGCGACCGTCGACGAGCTGGGCCGCCGCGTTCCCGCACTCTCCCGCCCCCCCCTCCCCCCCGTGGCGGAGGTGGGCGCGCTGAACCCGCTCGGGGGGCATCGCCGAGACGCGCTCTGGCAAGTCGAGTGGGCCGCCCGCGAAGCCGGGCCGCTGCTCTCGGACCTTAATACCGAGCACGGCTCGCCGCTCGAACCCATGAACCCCAAGGAGCGCCTCATCGCCGACCACATCGGCACTGGCGTCACCGTGGGCCGCCACCCCGTGGCGCACAGCCGGGACAAGCTGCGCGTCTTGGGAGTTTCGACCGCCCGCGACCTGCTCGCCCTGCGCCACGGCGCGAGCGCCCGCATCGCGGGCTGCGTCATCGCCCGCCAGCGCCCCGGCACCGCCCACGGCTTCATCTTTCTCTCGATCGAGGATGAAACCGGCATCGCGAACGCCATCATTGAGCCGGAGCTTTACGAGCGCCACCGCGCCCTCGTGACCTACGCCCCAACCCTGCTGATCACCGGCACACTCCAGAACGTTGACAAAGTCATTCACATCCGCGCCCGGCACATCGAAGCGCTGAACCTGACGGAAGTGCCCATCTATTCGCATGACTTTCTCTGAGGGAAAGCTCTTGGCCCGCTGAATCGACAAACAGAGCCGTTCGGCCCCGGAGCCGCTTAGGCCCGATGCCGGCTAGGCCTGCATAAGCGGAAAGCTTGGTCAATCAAGTTCTAATTCCCGAACAAATTTCTATCGTGACCGGGGCTCTCGATTCCAGCAGAGCCTTTCTCTCCTTGTCGCCGGGTCCATTCAGATCAGGGTCCGGGTGCTCAGTCGCGCCTCAAAAAAATCCTCTTCATATCTCGAGTGCTTAGGGGGCCGTCGGTATTGGCTTGGATGACGTACCTCGGGCAATCCGCGCCATCCTTCACTCTGTTCTCTTCCTGCCTCACAGCTTTCTCCGGGCACCCTCTAGCTGCAAGCCACCTAATGATGTCCGCTCCGCCTTCTCCTGTGGGCGCAGGAACCTTGTCGTTGCAGACTTCGGAAAGCTCGGCTACCGTCAAGGCAGCAGCGCCCGGCAAGCGGAGAGGAAAGAGTATGTCTCGCCGCAAAGGGCAAACAGGTCATAGTGAGTGCAGTGGAAAGTGGTACGTCGTCCGTTTTTGGGTTGACGTTGCCGGACAGGAGGAGAGGAAGCTGAAGCGCGAAAAGGTCTGCCCCATCTCGGGCCCTGGACTGCTTTCGGCTTCAGCAAGGGAACGCCGCGCTCGCGAGATCATCGCGCAGAGGGGTGCCGACACGGAAGAGCACTTCAACAAGGTTGTCAAGCAAGAGATTGGTGTCACTTTTTGCGAACAGTCCAGAGCTTGGCTTGAAAGCTTGAAAGCGCGCCGGAGGAAGGCCGTGGCGGATGGAACGATCGAATGGTGGGAGGGCTGCTTGAGAGCTTGGCTGATTCCCCATCTTGGGGACTTACCGCTCAAAGAGGTTAATAATGCGGCGGCAAAAAGTTTCGTAGCGGCGATGGTCAAAGCGGAACTTTCGCCCAAGACGATCAACAGCTACTTTGGCGTTGTTAAAGCAGTGGTCGCCTCCGCAGTGGATGAGCAGGGCGAACAGATCCATCCCCGCAAATGGAATCCCGACTTCATTGACTTGCCTGTAGTCGAGAAGAGCAAGCAGAACACGCCTTGCTTCACCTCCCCGGTTATGACCGTCTTGGCAGGGTGGAAGCACGAGCGTGAGCGGGTTCTCTTCATCCTTTGCGGGGCCATTGGCTTGAGGATTGGGGAAGCGCTGGGTTTAGAGATCGACAAGCACTTCTCGCCAGACTTCAGCACTATTTCTGTTCAACAGAAATTGCGGAACTGCCCAGTTGAAAGAAGAGTCAAGACGGCGAGCGCTCGTCGGGAGATCGACGTGCATCCCGCAATCGCTGCTCTTCTCCGAACCTATGCGGCGGCCCGTAAAGCAGGATTCCTGTTCTGTAGCCGGAACGGAAAGCCGATCGCAACCTCCAACATCCTGAAGCGTCACCTGCATCCGGCGCTGATGCTCGCTGGCTTCCGCAACCCGTCGACCGAAGACCACAAAGCGGGCAACCACGCCCTTTGACCTTTCCGGAACACATACCTGCGGAACCGGACAACGTGTCCTGAGGGCATCCGGAAATTCTGGTTGGGTCACGCTGACGAGAACATGTCCGAGCTATACGACAAAATCAAGGAGGACGTCGCCTTCAGGAAGGAGTGCACGGAACGGTGCGGTTTCGGCTTTGAACTGCCCTCAGTTGTACCGAATGTACCGAAAGCCGTGACGGGAAGCTGCCTAGAGAAGGCAGCTTAACCCGTTCAAAATGAAGCGGGTAAGATGGTCGGGGAGAGAGGATTTGAACCTCCGACCCCCTGGTCCCGAACCAGGTGCT
>CAXUHL010000214.1:0-5504 GCA_964250745.1 uncultured Acidobacteriaceae bacterium | reverse complement strand
CGTCGAGCATCATCTGCTCGCAGTAGTGCGCCCAGCCTTCGACATTGGTGTTCGCCGTGACGATTTTGCGCACCTTACTCAGGCCTGCCGTGTTGACCCACAGGAACTGCACATAGTGGCCCGGATAGGCCTCGTGGATGGAAGTGCTGGTCACCGTGCCGATGTTGAAGGCGGCCATGTGCTCGGCGACGTGCGCGGCGGTCCAGCTCTTCTCCGGCAAGGTCACGTTGAAGTAGGCGGTTTTGGAGTGCTCCTCAAACGGCCCCGGCGGGTCCATGGAGGCCTGCGTGGTCGCCCGCAGAAAAGGCGGGGTCTCTTCGAGCACCGGCTCCACATCGGACGGGATCGTGACGATCTGCTTATCGTGGATGAACTTGACGAGCCCGGCGAAGTGATCGTGGAAGTCGCTCAGGAGTTTGTCCGGCGCGACATGGTCCGCGGCCAGGTCGGCCAGCACCTGCCGGGGATCCTCGTCGGGCGCAACCAGCTTGGCCACGCGCGCGAACTCCGCCTGGTTCTTGTGCAGATCATCCATCGCGACTTGCAGCAGCTGCGGCAGGGGCGTGGTTACCATCTCGTCGTATTGCAGTTTCTTCCCGAACGTGTCCGCGCCGAAGCGGAAGTCGCCGTGCGAGCGCGGCAGCAGGTCCGTCTTCATCCACGCACCATAGCTTTGGAGCGCCGCGACCACAGCCGCGTTGGTGCGCGCGAACTCCGCCTTGAGCGCCGGGTCCGCCGCCTTCGCGAACGCAGCGGGGATGTCGTTCTGGAAGAAAGACACATCGCCGGGCAGCTGTTCGATGGCGATCTCGGTATAAATCTGCGGAGGGTTCTGCAGGTTTTGCCTGGCCTCGTCCAAGACGCGCGGCATCTGCTTTTCGCGGCTGATCATCGAACGCAGCCGCTCGTCCGGCGAGGCGAACTCACGCTCGACCAGCGTAAAGGCCGAGGTGGTGATACCGGATGCGTAAAAGTCCGGGTTGCGCTGCCAGGGCTTGATGGTT
Organism: uncultured Acidobacteriaceae bacterium; assembly: GCA_964250745.1. GTDB lineage: Bacteria > Acidobacteriota > Terriglobia > Terriglobales > Acidobacteriaceae > EB88. The sequence continues at coordinate 4,500 of CAXUHL010000214.1, read as the reverse complement.
TCAAGCGTCAACAGCTGCGAGCGAAGGTTGTTGCGCAGGATCGTGAGGTCGCCGCGCGTCGCCTGGTCGAGCCCGCCGGCCGGGAAGGCGTCGAACTTACTCATGTAATAGTGCAGGCCGCGGATCTCCGTCGCGCGCGTCGCGTCGCTCCAGTCCTCGACCTTGCCGTCGTACTGGTGCAGGCCGAGCATGGTGGCCTGGGTGGGGACGAACGGCAGCCCGAGCGCATAGAAGCGGTCGACCAGCGAGCGAAAGTCGGCGTTAGGGTCGGCGTGGGCGGACGGGGCGAGCAGGAAGGGGGCGAGGAGCAATGGAAGGAGTCGCATGGGCGTGGCCAGTATAGCGGCCATGGTTTGATTGCCCTACACTGGGCGCTATGCAAGTCCATTTCACTCCCGAACAGGAAGCGCGGCTGCACCAGCTTGGCGCGGACAAAGGGACAGCTGCCGAGGAACTCGTCAGGGAGGCTGCCCTCAAACTCATCGACGTCGACCCGCTTCTCCTCGCGAGCGTACGCCGGGGCATAGCACAAGCGGATGCCGGAGAACTGCTCGATCACGATGAGGTCATGGTCGGAGTCAACCGATCTCTCCGGTCCCGATGAAGCTGCGATGGACGCCCGAAGCTGCTGAGAACCTCGTCTCCATCTGCGATCACGTTGCGAGAGACAGCGGCGCGGCAGCCCGTCGGATCGCGATGGCCGTGCACGAGCAGCTGAGCCTGCTTCTTGACTTTCCGCAGCTCGGGCGTCCCGGAAGCGAGAAAGGGACGCGCGAACTTGCCCTGACTCCCCTGCCGTACCTCGTCGTGTACCGCGTGCGCGAGGACAGGATTGAGATCCTTTCGATTTGGCACGGAGCGCAAAAGCGGTGAAGGCCTACGCCTCTTCCGCCTCCTCGACCACAAGCTCCCGCGCATCCTCCTCGGCATCCTCGACCTTGATGTTGTACTTGGCGGCCAGCTCCGGGGCGAAGCGGGCGATGTCGTTCCGCAGCCGCAGCAGGGCCAGATCTTTTGCCTTAGCTTCGAGCATCACGTCGGCGTCCAGATGCGCGATGGACCGCAGAAACGTCATCGTCTCGAACGGGTTGTTGTAGTCCGCGTGGCCGGTCCAGATAGGCGGCTGCAGAACCAGCTCGGGCTTGCCCGTCTTGCGGTTCTTGCGCTTGATCTCGCGCAGCTCCGTCCGCGCGCAGGAGTAATGCAATTTAGGCCGGACGCCTTTCGGCCATGTCTCGAGGAAGCGCTCGAGGGTGGGAACCAGCGAGAGCTTTTCCGGGTTCATGCACCAGAAGTGCTGGTAGTCGAACACCAGCGCGACCCCGGTCTCCTCGTGGATGCGCAGCACGTCCGCGGCCGAGTAGCGGATGTCGTCGTTTTCGAGCACCAGCCGCCGCCGCACGGGCTCCCCGAGCCGCTTCCACGTCGCGGACCAACGTTTGCAACCGCTGTCTCGGTCACCATAGGCGCCGCCCACATGGATCACCAGCCGCGCCTCCGGCCCGCAGCCCATCCGGTCCAGGATTTCGGCCTGCGAGTCGAGGTCGGCCATGCTCTTTTTCGTAAGCTCCTCGGACTCCGAGTTCAGCACGATGAATTGCGACGGGTGGAACGAGAGCCGGATGTCGGCCTCCCGGGCCAGCTTGCCGGCATACTCGAGCTCGCTCGCCGACTCGCGCACCATCGCGTGGAACTGGGGCATCTCCGGGTGCGTCGCGTAGGGCGCCATGTCGGAGCTCATGCGGTACATGTGGATGCGGTGCTTGCGCAGGTACGCGAAGATCTCGCACAGGTACCCGAGCGACACGCGCAGGTGAGGGTTCTGCTGCCAGCGGCGGGTGTCGTTGCTCTTGAGGCCGGGCTGCCCCATTACCTTGACGGCGAAGCCCAGGCGCATCGCCTCGGCAGGCCAGGGAGCCGGGGGCTGCGCGTCCAGGTCCCGGCAGGGGAACAGCGGCTCGGCCGAGCGGCGGGCCGCGTCGGCCTCGGCGAGCTCCTTCTTGCTCGGGGCTTTTTTGGCGGCTTTCTTCTTTTTCGCGGGGGCTTTCTTTGCCGGGGCCGTCTCGCTCGCGGCGGCCTTGGCCGGGCGGCCCGGCTTCTTCTTCGGTGCGGTCTGGTCAGCCATTCAGGGGTAGGATGCTGCCCGGCTCAGAACGCGTCGCGCGCCCCCGCACCCTTGGGCCCGTTCGCCAGAAACTGCCTGAGCTGGTACTGCTCCTTGAACGAGAAGAACAGCCGGTTGTCCTTGTCGGAGTCCGCGAGCAGCGCCTTACTTTGGAGATAGAAATTGGAGTTACGGTCCAGGTCTACTTCCGCGATGTAACTGTTCACATTCGAGGAGCTCGCGTTGCGGATGACGCTGACGTCGCGCATACCCAGGATCGCCTGCTGCGGCACGAAGAATTTGAGATAGCCGTTCTGCAGAAAGGTCTGGCGGGCGGGCTTGACGCTCGGGTTCTGCGCTTCGGACACATAGCCCAGGCCGGTGTCGAAGGCGATCAGCTCCCCCGGGATGCCGTTGATGACCTTGAAGCCGTTGAGGAGGCTGTTGCCGGGGTTGTGCCGCTCGAGGAAGCCTGCATTGTAGCGGGCGAGCTCGCGCTTTTCCGCGCCGGCAACAGGCCCTGGCTGCAGTGGCGCGCCCGCCGCATTCTGCCCATTCACGATCGCCTGCTCCTGCCCGGCGCGCACGGCAGCGGTGTACGCCGTGTAATCCTGCGCGAGCTTGTAAGCGGGAGCTACCGCCTCCTGCGGAGACAACACGAAGAGAAAGGACCCATAGCGGTAGACATTCTGGTACTTACGATAAGCCGTCGCGAAGCTGCTCTTGCCGTCGTACTTCACTTGCAGAAAGCTTTCGCGCGCTCCGGCCGGCTCCATCTCTTCAATCTGGTTTTGCGCCATTCGTATAGTCACATCCGGGCTGTCGAACTGAAGGTGGTCGGGGAAGAAGGTCAACAACCCTGCAGGCTCAGCGCCCGTCCCTTTCAGAACCACGTGCACAGTCTTGCCGAGGGATGGATGAGCAGGACCGGCAGCGCTATCTGCTGCCGTCACCCCGACCGTCGCCTGCTCACGCGCGGCCCGCTGCTGTTGGATAAACCCCTGGAACCCTTTCGCGCGCGTAAGCTCCGTGTTGACCGGCTCGGAAGGGTCGAGGGTGACGACAAGCAAGTGCTCCGGCTGGTTGATGCTGTTGGTCCGCTGCGTCACCAGCGACGGGTAGGCGGCGATGAACTTCGAGTGCGGGTCCAGCACGAGTGTCAGAAAGCCGTCGCGCGCGCCCTTTGGCTCGACCGAGAGGATCTCGTCCGCGGGCACATTAAAGACGAAGTCCGGCGATTCAAAGCTGGCTCCCGCCGCCGCGAGCACGAGCGTCCCGGCCGACTTCGGCCCGCCGAGCCCATTGCCGCCGACAAGCGCCCGCATGGAGGTTTGCGGGAAGGCGGCCTGCGCCCCAGCGTGCGGCGCGGACTGGGCGAGGAGCATGGCTGCGGCCAGCAGGCCGGGGCAAACGAGCTTTCCTGGAAACATGCCCACCAGTATGCCTTGTTCCGCTCGCGGGGTCGAGAGAGCTTTTTAAAGCTGCAGCTCCGGCCCGAAGCCCAGGTCCGCGGCGAAGTCGTCCCAGCTTGCCACCGGTACCGCGCCGCCCGAGGCCTGGTCATGGCCGTTGCCGTAGCCCTGGTCGGCCCCGGCGGGGGTGTGCTCGCGCAGGAACTCGATGACGTTGACCCCCTTCGGGCCCCGCGCGGAGAAATGCACATAGCCAGGGCGGAAGCCGAAATTGACGCCCATCACGATCGAGTCCCGGAACCGCCCGCGCCAGGTTTGCGCCACCAGCGGGTGCACCTGGCAGGGCGTGTCCATGCGCAGGGCGACCAGGTCCGCGCCGAGCCGGTCGCGCCATTTCTTGCTGAACCTGGGCGCGGCTTTTTTCGCGGCGGCCAGGGCGACGGCGACCTCCTCCTTGGCCTTGTGCAAAGCAGCGGTTTGGGGCAGAGCACCGCTGACGATCTGCTTGGGGTTCTCGGCGGCGAGCAGGGCATTCAGAGCCTCGCTTGCGTCGGCGGAGGCCGTCCGGCGGGGCGCGTTGAGCAGGGAAACGGCATCGCGCATCGGTCCTGCCGGCCACTTCGCGCGAGCCTCGGCAAGCTCGGCGAAGGGGGCCTTGTCGCCCAGGTCGGACAGGATGGAGAGCGCGGCCATCCAGAGCAGGCCCGCGTGCTGCTCGGGAATGAGGATGGCCCGGACGCACCACCAGACCAGCAGGCCTGTGGTCGGCGTCGGCTCCGTCCCGTAGCCGGTGAGGAGCTCCGCCCCGGGCGGGACGCCGCCGGGCATGTGGTGGTCGATCAACATCGTAGGGATGCCGGGCAGCAGCGGGTCGGGACGGCTGCCGAGGTCGAGGACAAACAGCGCGTGCGGGTCCCGCTCAGCCAGCCGGGCGATCACGCCCGGATCCCACGCCGACTCGCCCTTGCGCCGGGGCTCCACGCT
>CAXUHL010000213.1:0-5535 GCA_964250745.1 uncultured Acidobacteriaceae bacterium | reverse complement strand
GCGTGGCGCGCAGCCTCGCCGACTGGGCCGCCGACGCCATGCCGGCGGAGGCGTTCGGCGCGGTGGGCGACGGGATCGCCGACGACACGGCGGCGCTGACCCGGGCCGTCGCCAGCGGCCGTCCGGTGCGGCTCGGCGCGCGCACCTATGCGACCCGCGGCCAATGGACGGTGGGCGGGCGCGCTGCCCTGATCGGCGTGCCCGGCCAGACCGTGCTGCGCCGCCTGCCCGGCAACGGCCCGGCCGCAGGCGCCTTCGTCAACGCCGATTGCGAAAGCTTCACGGCGCTCGGCATCATCTTCGACGCCGGGAACGTGCCCGGCGCGAGCGGGGGCGTGCTGGTGACGCCGCGCGGCCCGGAGCCGCGGTTCGACGCCTGCGGGTTGCGGGGCGCGGTGGGCCGTGGCGTCCGGGGAGGACGGATGGGTAGGCCGGGGACCAGAGCAGCTTCAGTATGGCAGACGGATCGCATGCGGAGAGGCAGCTTTCCCGTGAGGAATCCGAAAAGGCAGGGTGCGCGGAGCCGTGCTATATTTGAGCAGTGGAGTTGCCGCGCGTGCGCGCATTGCCCGCGAGGCACCCCGTATCGCGTGGAATCGCCGCCGGCTACGGTGACCCGCCGATGCACGGTCAACCCGCGGAAACCCGAAACCGACAAACTGGATGGATTCCTCAATCGATACGCACAAAGAAGTTCGGACCGCGCCTGCTTCGGTCTTGTTGCGCGAACGCATCGATCGAATTGATCAAAGAATTTCTTTGAGCATCGGCTTGCAGGCCGGCGTTTTTTTAATCAGCTTGTTTCTTTTGTTCACACGTTCGCCGCAGATGTTCCTGCACCCTCAATTCTTTGCGGAAGACGGTGTCGTCTGGTATCAGCAGGCTTATAACCTTCACTGGCTGCCGTCACTCGCGATGACGCAGGCAGGCTACTTGCAAACACTACCCCGGCTTATCGCAGGAGTCTGCCTTCTCTTTCCGCTCCCGTGGGCTCCCTTGATCATGAATCTGACCGGGGCAATCATTCAGGTCCTGCCGATAACCGCCTTGCTTTCGCGCCGCTGCGCCTCCTGGGGACCTTTGTCCGTGCGGCTCGCGATGGCTGTGCTTTACCTGGCGATTGCGGATGCGGGTGAAATCCACGTTGTGTTGACCAATGCCATGTGGCACCTGGCTCTGCTCCAGGCGTTGCTGGTGTTTTCTCCTCCTCCCGCAACCCGGTACGGCCGGGTTGCGGATGTGATCCTGTTCGGCATTGGAGCGGTCAGCGGACCGTTCTGCATGATGCTTCTCCTTCCTGCCGTCGGCTACTGGCGGCTCCGCAAGCAGCCCTGGACAGCGGTGCTCTCGACTTTTCTGGCTGTCGGCTCCGTTCTTCAGGTGGTCAGCCTCGCACATTCGGCAAGAAGCCACGGCGCGCCCCTGGGTGGTATTACCGATCTTGTGCGAATAATGGGCGGAAATATCTTTGTCGACAGCATGACCGGAAGCGGCGGACCGCGGCTGCCATTGGCCCTGCTGTGGGTGAGCGTTGCGGGAGGTTTCGCGATTCTGGCCTGGGGCTGGCAAAGAGCACCCCTGTCCGTCCGTTGCTTTATGGTCTTCGCCGGTCTTGTCGGCGCGGCATCTCTTCGAGACCCGCTGGTGCTGGGCAGCGTGCCTCGCTGGCGCGTTTTAGCGCACGTAGAGGGCGTACGCTACTGGTTTTTTCCGTCCTTGGTTTTCTTATGGTCGGCCCTGTGGTGCGCGGCACGGGGCGGTACTCGTCCGGTGCGCTATGCGGGATGCGGCGTGCTGTTGCTGGTCTTTGCCGGCGATCTAAGGCTGTGGCGGTACAGGGCATGGCCTGACGAGCACTTCATCGACCAGGTGCACCGCTTCAACGATGCACAACCCGGCGAGCACGTCACCTTTCCCATCTACCCAAACAACCCTCAAGGAAAGTGGCAGATGGAGTTGATCAAGCGGTGAGCTTCGTCATGAGCGAGGAAACCTCTTTCAAGGAAGCGGCCATCTCGCGCCCAAGCCGAACAGATTCCGAAACCCCCCGGTCTTCAGGGTAGTAGAAGCAGGTATCCGCGATCTGAAGTCCTTCGATGGGGGTCTGAATGGGCGGGAGTTTCGCGGCGAAACCCGGCTCACAAACCGGCTGTGCGTAGCGGAGACGCGCGACATGTTGCGCGAGAATGTCGGACTCGCGCAGGGCGGGGTTGACCCGCCGCAGGTAGGAAAACGCTTCGGCAAGCAGGGCCTGGTCCGTCCACTGGAATTTCGGGTGATCGGCGGGCATGTAGTAGGGAACGTACACGACCGAAGATCCCTCGACCGGGCGCAGGTTCGAGAACTCGATGATGCCGGGAACCGCGATATCGGTTTCGCCGATGTTGACCCAGAAGTGAGGGGAAACGGAGCGGGCCAGCTTGAAGACGAGGCAGCAGACGCCGGTGTTGTGAATCGCGTCGTAGCGGGCCTTCCAGGATGGGTCAAGCGCCGGGACAAGCCGGGAAACATAGGGCGTCGGGACGGTCGAGAGCACCGCATCGGCCTCCACGCAGCCGCCGGACGTGTGCACGCCGGTAACCCGTCCGTCGCGGGCGCAGACCTGCAGCGCGGGGCACCCAGTCCGGACGGTGCCGCCCAGCGCGGCCACGCGGACGCACAGGGCGTCGATGAGGGTTTGGCTGCCTCCTTCGAGATAGCCGAGCTGCTCCTGCATGACCGAACTGCGGGACCGTCCGATTCGCTTGATCCGCGTCCAGATCCAGGCGGCGGAGATGTTCCCGGCATACTGGTGAAACTTGAGCCGGAACAGCGGTTCCCAGAGCTTGCGGTACACCTCCGAGCCGCACCAGCGCGTGATCCAGTCGCGGGCCGACGTGGTTTCCAGCACATCCCAGCGCTCGCGCCGCGCGCACACCCAGGCGAACAAGCCATAGCGCAAGCGCGACAGCAGGCTGATACCGGGAAAGCGCAGCAGGGCGGTAGGGGTGCCCCAGGGATGCAGCTTGCCGCCGGTAAATAAGCCCATGCTGGTTGCGCGCCAGCGCAGCTTGTTCTCGAGCCCTAGCTCGCGCAGCAGCGTGAAGGTGTCTTGGTCAGACTTACAAATGAAATGGTAGTAGCGCTCGATCGAAAGCCCGTCGAGGTCGAAGTGCGCGGCCATGCCGCCCGGCTCGGGCGCGGCTTCGAGCACGGTTACGTCGTGCCCGCGTTTGAGCGCTTCGAGCGCGGCAGACAGGCCCATGACCCCTGCCCCGAGAACGACGACTCTTGCGATGACGGCCTCCTGAGCCTAAAAGTCCAGAACGATGTTGGAGTACACAGGATCGCGAAACGTAATCGCGAGCGCCTGGTCAAGTGGCGTGGACGACACACCGAAGATCCCCGGCCAATCGATCACCTCGAAGATATCCGGAGTGGCGAGCGCTTCGAGCTGCTTGACCGTGAAAGCCGGGTTTTTATCGAAAACGGCGTTGACCTGGAGCATCGTCCGAAACAGCCCGAATGGAACCCTGATGATATGCGCCCTGGCACTTACGGCTGCTTTGACGGCACGAATCAAGTCGATGTAGTCGATCCGGTCCTGCCCCGTTATGTTGTATGTTCCCGTGGTCTCGCGCGCGATGGCCGCGACGATCACGTCGCAGAAATCGCGCGCGAACAACGGCTGGCGCAGGAACCGGCCCGTGCCGGGGATGGGAAACACGGGGGCGCGCTGCATGAACCGGGCCAGCCAGCCGACGTGCTTACGGTCGAACCAGCCGAACATGAGCGTGGGCCGAAGGATGACCTGCGGGATGCCCGTCGCGGCGACCAAGGCTTCCTGCGCCTTCTTGGTTTCGGTGTAGTTGTCGCGCGCCAGGGAATTAACGACGGACGAGGAGATATTAACTAAGTAGGGCACGCGATGGCGAAGGGCTGCCTTCATCAGGCGCTCGGTCGCTACAACGTTGTTGCGGGTGTACTCCTCAGCGACAAGCCCTCCGATCTGCGCGTGGCCGACGACCAACACATCGCAGCCTGCCAGTTCGGCTTGCCAGTCGTCTTCCGGACCGGCGAGATCGCGTTCCAGCACCTTCACCGAAGGGTGTTGCCGGCGCAGGATGCGGGTGTTGGCCGGGTGCTTGTCGATAGCAGTGATGCCGGCGAATCCTGCCGCGGTGAGCCGAGGAATGAGGTTTTGGCCAACGAGACCGCCGGCACCGGTAATGACGACTTTATTGGGCGTAGGCAAAACGGTCTCTCCGCTGATAAGACTGTGCCGGAGGTTACCGACGTACCCACAGCTTACCCGGCAATATGCCCCGCTGCAACCCGCTAAGCGGCGAGCAGGCGTGGGCCCAGAAGCATGAGCGCGAGGGCCAGCACGATCCGGTAGACCGCGAACACCGTGAACCCGTGGCGGCGGACGAAGGCGAGGAACCAGTTGACGACGGCGAGGGCGACTACAAAGGACACGGCGAAGCCGATCGCCAGGATGACCCAGTTGTGCGGGGTCATGACCAGGGGGGCGATGGACTCACCGGCGAGGGCGGCCTCGTGCAGGGCTTTGTGGCTGGGGTGCAGGGTCTTGAGCAGGTCGTAGCCGGTGGCGGCGACCATGACGGGAATCGACACGAGGAAGGAAAACTCGAGAGCGGCAGGGCGGGTGAGGCCGGCGAGCTGCCCGGCGGCGATGGTGGCCATGGAGCGGGAGGTGCCGGGAAAGACGGCGGAGAGGGTCTGGCACAAGCCTATCCAGACGGCCTGGCCGGGGCCCATGGCGTCGACGTCCCTGGTCGGCTGATCCCGCCTGGCGGCCCAGGTGTCGACGGCCCACATCACGATGCCGCCGATCAGCAGCGACCACTCGATGACGACGAGGGACTCGAGGTGCTTGCCGATGACCTTTTGGAGTAGAAATGCGGGTGGGGCGGTGCAGAGGATGGCCTGGGCGACCTGGGGGTGGGGGGGGGTGAGAGCGGTATGGTCGCGCCCTTCGCCGCGCGGGAAAGTGCGGACGAAGGTGGTGATGCGGTTGAGGAAGAGCAGCACCAGCGCCAGGATTGCGCCGAGCTGGATGACGATCGAGTACATCTTCCAGAACGGGTCGGCAAGCGGGATGTGAAGCAGGGCCTCGGTGAGCCGGAGGTGCGCGGTAGAGGAGACGGGGAGGAATTCGGTGAGGCCTTCGACGATGCCGAGCAGGGTGGAGAGGAGATAGTCGTTCACGGGGGTGGCGGGATCCTTTGCGCGTCGGGTGGGCTCGGTTGTTTATAGCATCGGATGGTGGCCAAACGGCGAATTGTCACGAATCCGGACTCCTGCTCGACAAGGCTCGGCGGAAAGCCATGCCGGCCGGATAGCAGGCCACGCTATTCCACGCAGCCGAGGGCACTCGAGGTGAGCGAGGTCGCCGTTGGCGCTGACAAGGGCGGCGAGCCCTGTGAGTGCAAGCGATTTCTCGATAGCTGTCAGCTTTGAGGCGGGCCTGAAGGGGGCGCGGCGCGAATTGAAATATCCGACAAGTCTCTGCCTTCTTCGCGGTTCTGAGTC
>CAXUHL010000212.1:0-5543 GCA_964250745.1 uncultured Acidobacteriaceae bacterium | reverse complement strand
AACGGGGCTCCTTCACCTTAGTATAGGGAGTGCTTCGGCTCCGTCCGGCAGCTCCGTTCGGGGGCGCGGCGGGTTTCCTTGGTAACCGGCGATCGCGATTGCCTCTGGCGTTTGCCCCGGGCACGCTGCATTCTTTTAAAAGAGTCGATACAGAAACCGTCCATGCCGCCAACAACGAGCCCGCATCAGGGCCACTCCTCCATCCGGTTTTTCCGCGCCTCAGCGTCGCTTCTGCTGCTCGCGGCCGGCCCGTTTTTGCAGGCGCAGGTCACCAGCACGCCTTCGCAGCCCACCGTGCCCTCCGGCAGCGCGCCGCCGGGCGGCCAGCCGGTGCCGGACGCCTCCAAACTGCCCGCCTACGACGAAGCTCACCCGCTCACAACCAAGCCGCCCGCCTCCGCCGTCGAGTCGGCCGGCACCGACCTTACAGCCTGGCGCGGCCTCCGGGTCAGCGACATCAGCTTCAAGGGCGTGCCGCCGGACCGGCTCCAACCGCTCCAGTCCGAGCTTGCGCTCCAACCCGGCCAGGCGCTCCAGCCTGAAAACATCCGGTCCAGCCTGCGCCGGCTCTACGCCACCGGGCTTTACGCGAACATCGAGGTCGACGGCATCCGCACCAACGACGAGGTGCAGATCATCTTCGACGGGACCCCCCAGCTGTTTATCGGGCGGGTCAACGTCGATGGGGTGTCGAGCGAGAACTTCACCAGCCTTCTGGTGGGCGCAACCAAGCTGAGCCCCGGAACCCCCTACACCCAGGCCAAGCTGGACCGCGGGCTGCGCTTGATCAAAAACCTGCTCGTGACCAACGGCTACTACCAGGCCACCGCGCTCGAAGGCCACTCGGTGGACCCCCGGAACCAGCAGATGAACGTGAACTACGTCGTGACGCTGGGCCAGCAGGCGCGGGTCGGCGAGATCAAGGTCAACGGCAACAGCGGCCTCGCGCCCGACAAGTTCCGCAAGACGGCCAAGCTGAAGCGCAACACGCGCGTTACCCGCGACACGGTCAATACCGCGCTCGACAAGCTGCGGGCGCACTACCAGAAGCAGCAGCAGCTCGAGTCCAAGGTCGCCCTGGCGGACAAGACCTACGTCCAGCCGACCAACCACCTTAACTACAGCTTCGACGTGGCGCAGAGCAACAAGGTCGTGGTGGTGGTCAACGGGGTCAAGATCAGCCAGGGCAGCATCCGCAACCTGATCCCCGTGTACCAGGAAGGCACGGTGGACGAGGATCTGCTCAACGAGGGCAACCGGCGCGTTCGCGACCTTTATCAGCGCAAGGGTTACTTCGACATCCAGGTCGCGCACACGCTCCAGCAGCAGCCCAACGGCGGCGCGCTCATCACTTACAACGTTCAGCTGGGCAAGGTCCACGACGTCGATTCGGTCGCGGTATCAGGAAACAAGTACATCGCGACCGACCTGATCACCCCGCGGCTCAACGTCCACCCGAACGGCATCTTCGATCCGCGCGGCACCTACTCGGTCGCATTGGTCGCGAGCGATGTGGCGACCATCAAGGCGATTTACCAGGGCAACGGTTTCGAAAAGGTCGATGTCAAGCCGGTCGTCAAGGACTCCGAGGACGACCCGCGCGGCAAGCCCTCGAAGATCGCGCACATTACGGTCGACTACGTCATCACCGAGGGCACGCAGTCCAGGTTCGGTTCCTATAAGCTGGTCGGCAACCTCAAGGTACCGAGCGACAAGCTGCTGCCCCTGCTCAACACCCAGGTGGGCCAGCCGTATAACTCGACCAACCTGACCGGCGATCGCGACGCCATCCTGACCTATTATCTCGCGAACGGCTATGACCAGTCGCAGGTCGACATCAAGCAGGTGCCCAACCCCGAGGACCCGAACCTGGTCGACGCCACGCTCGAGATCACCGAGGGCGACCAGATCCACGTCAACAACGTTCTGGTTTCGGGCCTGCACTACACCCGCAACCAGACCGTGGCCGACAAGATCAAGGTGCACCCGGGCGACGTGCTGAACCAGACCGCGCTGATCGACACGCAGCGCCAGCTTTACGACCTGACCCTGTTCAACGGCGTCAATACGGCCGTGCAAAACCCCAACGGCGAGCAGCTGCGCAAGGATGTGCTGCTCCAGTTCACCGAAGCCAAGCGCTGGGACGTGAGCTACGGCTTCGGCTTCCAGTTCCAGACCGGCACGCCGACCCAAAACAACGTGCTCCAAAATATCCAGAACGGGCTGCCGCCCTACGCGAACGCGAACGGCATCACCGGGGCGAGCGTGCTGGTAAGCCTCAACGTTTCCCGCATCAACCTGCGCGGGTCCGACAACTCGCTCTCGCTCCGCACCACCTACGGCACGCTCGAGCAGATCGCGCTGCTGACCTTCAACGATCCCAGCCCTTTCGGCAAGAAGAACCTGACCCTCTCGGCCGACGGCGGCTACGACAACGAGCGGTCCATCTCCACCTACTCCGCCGCGCGCACCCTCGCGAACCTCCGGCTCACCCAGCGGGTGGGTCGGCCCCCCCCCGGGATCGATCAGTACCAGTTCCGGCGCGTCGCGGGGGCCGCGGCCGCGCGCCACGTCGCGCCGCGCGAGCTCCCCCGGGGGTCGCAGCCGGTCCGGATCAGCGGCCCGGGGGTCACCTACATCCGCGACACGCGCAGGCCTTCCTCGCTCGACGCGGCCGGCGGCACCAACAATACGGTTTCCGAGTTTTATTCCGACAACCGGCTCGGCTCGCAGGCCAACTTCAACCGGCTCGACGGGACCAACTCCACCTATTACCCCTTCGGCACGGTGCACAAGTACGTGCTGGCCCGGCAGACGCGCGTCGCCTACGAGCGCGCCTTCGGCACGGGTTTCCAGGAGCTGATCCCGCTGCCCGAGCGCATCTACGGCGGCGGCGCGCAGTCCCACCGGGGCTTCGCCATCAACGCGGCCGGCCCGCACGACAACATCACCGGCTACCCCATCGGCGGGGCCGCGGCGTTCATCAACAACCTGGAGCTCCGCCTGCCCCCGCCCACCTTGCCCGTGGTCGGCTCGAGCGTGTCCTTCGTCACCTTTCTCGACTCCGGCAACGTCTTCCTCAAGGGCTCCGACATCTGGCCCAGCGCGATCCGGTTTCGCCAGCCCAACCGGGCCGGCTGCCGCGACCTGAACGCCGCCGACCAGCAGGCGCCGGCCCCGGAGCGGAACTCGCTCGGCTTTACCGGGCAGTGCTCCTATAACTACTTCTCGCACGCGCTCGGCCTCGGCGCGCGTTATGCCACGCCCATCGGCCCGATCCGCGTGGACGCCTCCTACAACCTGAACCCGCCCATCTACCCGCAGATCCAGGGCTTCAACCTCGGCAACGTGAACGCCCCGCCGAACGTGGGGCAGGCCGGGCACTTCAACTTTTTCTTCTCGATCGGGCAGGCTTTCTGAATGCGCGCGCTCTTGCTTCTTCTCGCTACCCTCCCCCTTTACGGCCAGAACGCCGCGCCCGTTCACGCGGACGCACAAAGCCACGTGACCCCGGCACAGGAATCGAAAGCCGCCGGCCAGGCGCGGGGAGCGGCCGCGACGCAGAAGAACGGGCAGGCCGCCGAGAACAAGCCCGTCGTGCTCGACAGCGTGGTCGCCATCATCAACGGCGAAGTGCTGCTCGAGAGCGACGTGGAGCAGGAGCGCCGGTTCGAGTCGCTGCAGCTGGTGCCGGCAGCGGAAAACACCGATGAGCGCGCCGCCGCCCACCTGATTACCCGGACGCTGATCCTGCAACAGATGAAGGAGCAGGACCGGAGCCCGGTGCCGCCCTCGCCCGAGGAGCTGGCCAAGCAGCTCGCGGAGCTTAAAAAGCAGCTGCCCGGCTGCCAAACCCGCTGCGGCACCCCGGAAGGCTGGGCCGCGTACCTGGCCGACCGGGGCCTGAGCCCGTCGGCGGTCGACGCCCGCTGGCGTCAGCGCATTCAGGTGTTCACCTTTCTGAACGAGCGTTTCCGCGCCGGGGTCCGCGTGCCCGAGGACCAGGTCGCCGCCTACTACGACAAGCAGCTGGTACCGCAGTTCCAGGCCAAGCACGAGCGACCGCCGGCCTTGAAGACCCTGCGCCCGCGCATCGAGGAGATCCTGCTTCAGGAGCAGGTGACCAAGCAGATCGATACCTGGGAGGCTACTCTGCGCGAAGAGGGCAGCGTCCAAATTCTCGTCCCGGCTTACGGACAAAGCAACAGCCACGCCGAAGACGCAAACGACCTGCCGGGAGGCGCGCTATGAGCACCACACCGAGTTCGCTGTTCGGACGACGGGGAACCTCCGCCGGGCAGGCCCCGCGCCCGCGCCGGCTCGTCCTTAAGCTGCTGCTGGGCGCGATCGTTCTTGTCGCCCTGCTGGTTGCGGGCGTCCTCATCTTCCTGTCCACTCCTCAGTTTGCCGGGATGGTCCGGACCGAGCTCATCAAGGTGCTTGCCGACGCGACCGGCGGCCGGGTCGAGCTGGGCGCGTTCCGCTTCCGCCTGCTCCATCTGGAGGTCGAAGCCGACAACCTGACTATCCACGGCCTCGAGCCCGCGGGCGAGCTGCCCTACGCCCACCTCGACCGGCTGCGCGCGCGGGTCAAGATCATCTCGCTGTTCCAGGCCAAGGTGGGGCTCAACTACCTCGGCATCGACCGCCCCGCGGTTCACCTGATGGTGTTCAAGGACGGCACCACGAACCAGCCTGTCCCGAAAAAGAAATCCGCGCCCACGCCGGTCGACCAGACCATCAACCAGGTGTTCGATCTGGCGGTGGACCGGGCGGAGATCAACGACGGGCGCGTCCTGTTCAACCAGCAGGCGATCCCGTTCGCGCTCGCGGCCAACGACCTGGCCGTGGGGATCGACTATCTCGTCCCGACCGACCAATATAAGGCGACTGTCTCGATTGCGGACCTAACGGCCCAGCGCGCCCTCGGGGCCCCGCTCCACTCGAAGCTGACCCTTGCGGCGCTGCTCGGGCGCAAGGAGGCCTCGCTCACCGACCTCCACTTCACCGCCGGGGGCTCCACCCTGGCCGCCCACGCGCACGTGAGCGAGTACACCGACCCGCACTGGCAGCTTTCGGCAAACGGTACGGTCGACCTGCGCGAGGCCGAGGCGCTGGCCGCCGTGCCGGGGCTTGACCGCGGCGTGGTTCGGCTGGACCTGCAGGGGCAGGGAACCACCAAGGCTTTCAACGTCGACGGCACCACCAGAATCGCGGGCGCGATCTACAAAGGTTCGGGCGTGAACCTCAGTGGCCTCGACGCCTCGACCGAGGTCCACATCACCCAGGACATCCTGGCGCTCACGAAGCTGCGGGCCCGCCTCGCGACCGGCGGCACGCTCGACGGGGAAGCGCACATCGACCACTGGCTGGCCCCCACGCCCGCTCCGGCGGCTCCGCCGAGCGCGATCGACCCGGGCGCGAAAGCCGCCGCCGCCGCCCGGGCCGCGCGCGCGGCTAACGAAGCCGTTGCCGGCGCGACCCGCAACCCCGACGCGAAGGCCCAGGTCTCCGAAGGCGCTGTCACGGCGCGCCTCCACGAC
>CAXUHL010000211.1:0-5582 GCA_964250745.1 uncultured Acidobacteriaceae bacterium | reverse complement strand
CGGCATGCGCGTCCCGATCGACGTGGTCGCGCTCGACTGGGACCGCCGGGTCATCGCGGGCGCCGCGCGGGTGCCGCCCTGGCGGGTCGCGGGCTTGACGCTCAGGACCCGCTCCGTGCTGGAGCTGCCGGCGGGGTCGGCGGCGCTCGCGGGGGTCGCAAGAGGGGCAAGTCTTGATTTTAAGTAACTTCTTACCGCCATCCCTACCCTGAATGGTGAATCGGCATATTCCGTAAATGGCGCTTGAAACTTTTAAGACTTGTATCTACACGAACTCATAACTCCCGGCGCTCGAGAACTTGATCATTCCGAGATCGCGTAAAACTTGTAATTGTTGTCGTATCTTGGGCCTGATATTAGCATTGTCTGGATAGACCTCAGCGAATTCGCGTTCAAAATCATATATCTGTTGCAAGGTAAAGGACCGAGAGCTGATTCGGCGAGCCATGGACAAAGTCAAGCTCGTCCAACCACGTTGACCCAACGATAAATTGCCGAATGGAGTCAGGTTGCGAAAGTGCTCCCTGACTTGGGCAGGATTCCGAGTATTCCTGTTTTCCACGATGACGATTTCGCCTTCCGGAGGAAGGCGATCCAGGCGGATGTTGCAGCCTACCCACCCTGCACGTTTCGCTTTCGCCGAAAGAGGCTTACGTTTTTCAATGAGGCTTGCAGTTAAGAAAGCCGAATGAATTGCCGTAAAGTTTTGTACGTTCCAGCTTTCGTCGCGGTGAAGCAGGAAGAGTGTCGGTTTGAGACTGGACTGCATTGCCGCCATCATGCTTTCGTAAGCACCGTCCACAAGCGATTTGCCGGGACGTCGGGAAAAGGTTTTCAACTCGTACCTGTGGAGACACTCTTGACAGGTAAAATCCAGGCAGCGAGTGTTTGCCGTCGTTCTCTGGAGTTGCTGGGCGCTGCATCCGAGGCAATACATATTCGCCAAGACCCACTCTTCCGACAACACTCTTGCGACCTGGCTTGGGCTTTTATACGAGGAAGCCGCGCTTACGTCACAGGACAGATTCAATCGAAGCTCCAGGCAATGTGAAAGAATCTTGGATCAGCGGGCTATGACTTACTGCGCTATGTTGTTTATAAAGCTCCTCTCATCTTCCGAGTAGCTGGCTAAAGTAGCCTCGTAGTCCGAATTCAAGTTGTCAAAGTCGAGAATATGCAGCTCAATACCATCGGGTACTTGAGCTGCGTATGCCACTCCGCCTCGAACCGTCACATAGACGTGCTGCGTTTGCTCGGCTTGCTTTCTATTGGGCGCTGCCAAATCAGACATGTGCCTCCTCCAGGTTCCACCACTTTACAGCGAAAACCATCTGTTGTGGAGCTTTACCCGATGCATGCACTCAGGCACAAGAAAACGTACCGCAAAGCACGCTGAGGCGCTTTGCTTATCTAATCCAGCCGCGTCAGATACGCCGCCCCTTCCTCCGGCCGCACCCTCGCCTCGATCTCTTCCGCTTTGGCCTTGTCATCCCCGGACGGCCGAATGCGCACCCAGTGGCCCGTGGGCCCGGTGAACTCGATCACCTGCGCAGCCGCGTACTTGCGCTGCAGGCTTTTTTGCAGAGCGAGGGCTTTCCCCTCGCTCCGGAATGCCCCGATCTGCACGCACCAGCGGCCGCCTTCCTCGATGGGCTTCGGTGCCTGGAACACCTCGATCGACACCGGCGCGGTGCCCGGGCCCCACACCCCGATCGCCTTCGCCGAGGCGAGCGACAGGTCGAGCACGCGCCCCGGTACGAAGGGCCCCCGGTCCGTCACGCGCATGACTGAGCGCTGGCCGGTGCGGGTGTTCGTCACGCGCAGCAGCGAGCCGAGAGGCAGTTCGCGGTGCGCGGCCGAGAGGTGGTCCTGGTCGAAGATCTCGCCGTTCGCGCCCTTGCGCCGGTTGTAAGGCGGCCCATACCAGCTCGCGATGCCGGTCTGGGTCCAGATGGGGCGGTGCTCGGCGACGTATCGCAGGTCTTCGACCGAGTCCCCGATCGGGCGGGCTGCCGTCGCGGTAGAGGGCGGAAACGTCTTGTACCCAGGCTCCCGCGCGTACGGCGCTGAGGCGATGGGCGGCGGCGGCGCGGGCAACCGAGCCGCCCTCCGCTTGTGCCCGCACCCGGCGAGGGCCAGCAGCATCGCGAGCGAGCCCGCCCGCCAAACCTGTCCATGCGAAACCTTCACCCGCGCGGACCCCGCGACGCGTCCAGGCGGTCCGCAAGCGTCCGCAGCACCCGCGCTCCCTCGCGCCGCGCCCGCCAAGCCTCGGCCCGCGCGGCAGGCACCGCCCGATCGTTCACCCAGCCGACGGCCTCGCGCCACTCTCGCCCGGCCCGCTCGGCTGCCCGCCGTACATCCTGCTCCCATACATGCTCGCTCATGGGCTTCAGTATCCTCTCCGCCCGCACCCGCGGCAACGCGATTTTTGCCGCGCCCGCGCTCCGGGGCCCGCCAAATAGGCGACACTAGGGTCATCGCCATGCGCACCTTCCTCCTTCGCTCCACCCTCTGCGCGGTCCTTGCCTGCGCCCCTGTCCTTTCGGCCGAGTCCCTGCCCGATGCCCCCGCACCGCGGCAGCAGCCTTCCGTGCTCGACCAGCAGCCGCCGACGCACCCCGTCCCGGCCACGCGCTCCAACCGGCCCGCCGCGGTCGAGAAGCGACAATTCTCCGTGATCGTCGAGCCCGGCGAGAAGGTTCCGCCGCTCTCCGTCCGCGACAAGCTGCTCTTTCCCGTACACGAGACGACGCGCTACACCACGCCGCTCGCGATCCTGTGGGGTGCGTGGTACGGCGTGCTGGCCGACACCAATCCCCATTACGGCGTCAACCTGGAGGGCTGGGGCGAGCGCGCCGGCGCCGCCGCCCTGCGCCAGGCCAACACCCGCGTCCTATCGGACTCGCTGCTCGCCATCGCCTTCAAGGACGACCCGCGCTACTACCGCCTGGGCGAGGGCTCGTACGTCCGCCGCGGCGAGTACGCGGTGAGCCGCGTGCTCATCACGCAGAAGGACGACGGGACCCATGGCGTCAACTACCCAAAGATTCTGGGCCGGGGGATGGCCGCCGCGCTGACCCAGACCTACTATCCCCAAAGCAGCATCAACAACCGCTACATCTTCACCAGCTGGGCTACTTCGCTTGCCACGCTGGGCGCTTCCGACCTGTTCAACGAGTTCTTCCCCGACATCAAGCAGCGCGTGTTCCACAAAAGGTAGCAGCGCGCGTACCCCGACATGCCTCGCTTTTCACCCCGGCAAAACCGCCGTTCAGCGCGTTTCCAGCACCGTTGGGCGCCAGGCGGTACCACTCTCGCGCCACCCGCTCGTATCGTGACTGAGTGATGACTGTCGCCCGCCCTCCTTTTGGAGCGCAGGCGGAGCGATGCAGGCTCCCGCGACCAGCCGCCACCGGACCGCATCAGAACCTCACACACCTCAGGAGCACACGCCACCCATGCCGAAAGCCGTCAAGTACGCCGAGCGCACCCTCACCCTGGCAGCCCAGGGTGCCTGGACCGTCTTCGAGAAGCTGAACAGCATCAAGCCGAACGCCTCGTTCACCCCCAAGTGGTCGGACAAGCCTCTGTTGAAGAGCTACCAGAAGGAGAAGCCGCCCCTCGGCTGGCCGCGTACGACCGACTCGCTCTGCCCCAAGTGCGTGCCTGAGATCCGCCAGCAGATCATCGACGGCAAGCTGCCGCACGAAATCCTGCTCAACGAGAAGGTCGGCGAGATCAAGGCGCAGATCGTCGAGCGCGACGGCAAGATCCTGATGGTGAAGGACTGCCCCAAGCACGGCCACTTTGAAGACGTCATGGCGATCGATACCGACTTCTTCCGTCATCTCGAAGAGGTGTTCCCGGGCCGCGACATCAAGGCCCACAACGACGAAGGCCTGCACAATCACGGGACCTCCACCGTGACCCACGGCCGCGGCTCCGTGCTGACCATCGACCTGACCAACCGCTGCAACATGATGTGCGACCCCTGCTTCATGGACGCCAACCAGGTCGGCTTCGTCCACGAGCTGACGTGGGACGAGATTAAGACCATGCTGGACAACGCGATCACCATCAAGCCGCGGCGACAGATGTCGGTCCAGTTCTCGGGCGGCGAGCCGACGCTGTCGCCGTACTTCCTCGATGCGGTCGCCTACGCCCGCAAGGTCGGCTACACCTCGGTCCAGGCCGCGACCAACGGCATCGAGTTCGCCAAGTCCAAGGAGCTGTGCCGCGCCGCCGGCGAGGCCGGGCTGCGCTACGCCTACCTGCAGTTCGACGGCATCGGCAACGCGGCCAACTCGCACCGCAAGGTCGGCAACCTGTTTGATGTCAAGCTCCAGGCCATCCACAACCTGCACGAGGCGGGCGTGGACATCGTGCCCGTCACGACCATCATCAACGGCATCAACAACGAGCAGGTCGGCCGCATCATCGAGTTCGCGCTCGACAACCCCAAGCGGATCAACTTCATCTCGTTCCAGCCGGTTTCCTTCACGGGCCGCGATGAGGCGATCTCCGACGAACGCCGCGAGGCGCAGCGCTACACCCTGTCGCACATGGCGCATGACGTGAAGAACCAGACCGGCCTCGGCGAGCCGACGCGCGACTGGTTCCCCATCTCTTTTATGTCCACCTTCTCCGACTGGGCCGACCTGGTGCACGGGCCCGACCGAGACTGGGGCCAGCTCTCCTGCGGCTGCCACCCGAACTGCGGCATCGGCATGGCGCTGATGATCGACAAGGAGACCAAGGAGGCCGTGCCGGTCACCGCGTTCCTCAACGCCGACCGCCTAGCCAAGGACGTCGCAAAGATTAACGATGCGGCCCGGGGCAAATGGCTCTCGATCGTCGGCGTGACGCTCGCGCTGCTACGCAACTACGACCCGACCAAGTCGCCGACGCACTTCAAGATCGTCGACCTGCTGGCCAAGTTCGACAAGTGCTTCGGCGCGACCGGCCGCAACTACGGCAAGGTCACCGCGGACCGCACGATGGCCGACATCGAAAAGCGCCGCAACGACCGCTGGAATTTCCTCTTCATCGCCGGAATGTGGTTCCAGGACCTGTTCAACTACGACTTCCGCCGCACCGAGCAGTGCATCATCCCCTACGCGACCCAGGAAGGGGAGATCAGCTTCTGCGCCTACAACACGGGCGTGGGCTGGCGCAACATCATCGAGAAGATGCACATGACCTCGACCCTGACCAAGTGGTACGAGGAGCATGGGCGGCACGAAATCTTCGCCGGCGGCAAGAAGGTCGGCATGGGCGACGCCCAGCACACGCTCGCGCTGAACCAGGCGCACGTGGACTCGGCGGCGAACGACACCTTCGAAAAGTCGGGCATCGCGAAGAACTCCCGCGAGGAGAAGATCCGCGCCCGCGACGCGAAGATGAAGCAGGATGCCGAAAACGCCCGCATGGCCAAGCTGTATCGCGAGCAGATCCTGGGCGAGAAGCCGGCGGAGCCTGGATTGATCTCAATCGGATCGATCGCGCCTGCACCCGCACCGAAGCCGGCGGCCGCGCCCGTTGAGGTTCGGGAAGAGGAGACGGTGGCAGGGGATTAGAAT
>CAXUHL010000210.1:0-5597 GCA_964250745.1 uncultured Acidobacteriaceae bacterium | reverse complement strand
GAGGGAAGTTGCGCATGCGCCCAGCCCGCCGGGGCATGCAGTAAGCTCTTCCTTGATGTTCGCGAAAGCGCAGCGCATTCACCTTATCGGCATCGGCGGCATCGGCATGAGCGGCATCGCCGAAATCCTGCTGACGCTGGGCTATGCCGTTTCCGGCTCGGACCTGAAGCGCAGCCCCGCGACCGACCGGCTGGAGCAGTTGGGCGCGCGCGTCTTCGCTGGGCACGACGCGGCCAACGTGGTGGGCGCGGGCGTCGTCGTGGCTTCGTCGGCCATAGGCGCGGCCAACCCGGAGATCGCCGAGGCCGCCCGTCGCAAGATCCCCGTCATTCTCCGGGCGGAGATGCTGGCCGAGCTGATGCGGCTCAAGTACGGCATCGCGGTGGCGGGCATGCACGGCAAAACCACCACCACCTCCATGATCGCGAGCGTGCTCGGCGCGGGCGGGCTCGATCCCACTTTAGTGGTAGGCGGCCGCGTCGACGCCCTCGGCACCAATGCCCGGCTCGGCAACTCGCGCTACCTGGTCGCCGAAGCCGACGAGAGCGACCGCTCCTTCCTGAAGCTCTCGCCCATCCTGGCGGTGGTCACCAACGTGGACCGCGAGCACATGGACTGCTATCGCGACATGGCCGACGTCGAAGACGCCTTTGTCAGCTTCATGGACCGTGTGCCCTTCTATGGGGCGGTGGTGGCGTGCTGCGACAACGAGCGGCTCCTGGCGCTGCTGCCCCGCGTGCGCCGGCGCGTGTTTACCTATGGGCACAGCTCGCTCGCGGACTACGTGGTCCGGCCCCTCCCGGCGCAGAGCTGCAAGGAAGAAGGCATGCCGGTGCGTTCGCGGTTCGAGGTCGCCGCGGATGGCCTGGTTCTGGGCCCATTTGAGCTGCTGGTTCCCGGCATGCACAACGTATCAAACGCGGCGGCGGCGGTCGCCGTGGCCCACCAACTGGAGGTCGCCCCGGAGGCGATCGTCGCAGGGCTGCGCCAGTTCCGGGGCGTGGACCGGCGCTTCCAGACCCGGGGCGCGGCGCGCGGGGTCACAGTGGTGGACGATTACGGGCACCACCCCACGGAGATCCTGGCCACCATGGAAGCCGCCCGCGCGTGCGGGTACGGGCAGGTCGGGTTTGGGAAAATCCATGTCATCTTCCAGCCGCACCGGTTTACGCGGACGCGCGACCTGCTCGACGAGTTCGTAGGGGCGTTCCGGGGCGCGGCCACGGTGGAGGTACTCGACATTTACCCGGCCAGCGAGCCGCCGATCCCCGGCGTGGACGCCCCGGCGCTGGTTGCGGCGGCCCGCCAGCCGGGGATGGAGTACTGCCCGGATTTCGCGGAAGCGGCCGCGCGCACGGCGGCCCGGGCGCGACCCGGCGATCTGATCCTGACCCTGGGGGCGGGCAGCGTCGCCCAGGTGGCACCGTTGGTGCTGGAAGCGCTGGGCGCAACACAGGTTACTAAGGTGAAGCCGAAGGCAAGCTTTTCTTCCGCCGGGGCTTGATCCCGGGCTATAGTCGGGATGGCGACTTCTCCTGCGACCTGGCTCGGGCGTGGCGAAACTGAACACGGATGGATGGAACGACCGGCAGCGCTCCGCCTCGGCCCTCGCGGACGAGGAGGACGAAGCGTTTCTGCGTCCCGCGGCCCCGGCCGCGCCCCGGCGCAAAGGCGCCCCGGAGCTGGTTCCCAACTACGACGCGGGCGACGCGGAACAGTTCCTGCGCGTCCGGCGCAAAGCCGCGCCCCGCCGCGGCTGGACCCGCCGCCTGCTCGCCACGCGCGTCGGGCAGGTTCTCCTCGCGCTCGCCGTGCTCCTCGCACTTGGCGTTCTTGGCTTTCTCGTCTGGCAGGCCGGCCTGTTTCTCCATCGCGATCCCCACTTCCGCATCGACTCGTCCGCTTCCATCGAGGCGGCCGGCAACACGGAGCTGCGCCGCGCGGAGCTGCTGGAGGTATTCGGCTCCGACATCGGCCGCAACATCTTCTTCGTGCCGCTCGCGAAGCGCGAGGCCGCGCTCGAAGGGGAGCCCTGGGTCAAGCACGCGACCGTCATGCGCCTGCTGCCCAAGACCTTGCGCGTCACGGTGGTCGAGCGCGTGCCGGTGGCTTTCGTTCGGCTCGGCCGGCAGATCGGCCTCGTGGATGCCGAGGGGGTCCTTTTGCCGATGGCCCCGGCGACCCTGGCGGCCCGGCATTACTCGTTCCCCGTCGTCGCCGGGCTCGACCCCGGTGCCCCGTCCGCGGCCCGATCGGAGCGCATGCACCTCTACCAGGGTTTTGTCTCAGCGCTGGGGCCTGCGGTCGCGTCCGAGCTGAGCGAGGTGGATGTGAGCGATCTCGAGGACGTGCGCGCCGTCGTTCCCGCCCAGGGCTCGGACTTGCTGCTGCACTTCGGCAACAGCGACTACGTGGAACGCTGGCGCTCATACCGGGAGCACCTGCCCGAGTGGCGCCAGCAGTACCCTAACCTGAGCGCGGTGGACCTGCGCTACGACCGGCAGGTCGTCCTGAAGATGGCCGATGCCGCCGTGGCCGACGAAGCGCGCGAAGCCCGGCAGGCGCAGGAGGTGAAACACGCGGCGTTGAAACCGGCGGTCAAGCCTGCTCCGAAACCCAGGCCTGTCGTGAAGTCGAAGCCTCCGGCCAAGCCCGCCCCGCGCACCGCGCAGGCCCGGCCCGGCACCGCGAAAACCTGGTACACCGAGAAAGCCGGCCCCCACCACGGCGTGCGCTGGGTGCCGCACACTCTGCCCGGCGGGGGCAAGCGATGACGCCCAAAGCCGAGCCCCTGCTCGCGGTGCTCGATACCGGCTCTTCGCGCACCCGCATGCTGGTCGCCGAGTCGCACGAGGGTGCCCTGCGCTACCGCGGCCATGGCGACGCGCCCAGCGCGGGGGTTCGCCGGGGCGTGATCGCGGATCTGATCCCGGCGGCCAACGCGATCTCGCAAGCCTCGGTGCTGGCCGAGGCGTCCGCGCAGGTGGTTTTGGAGCAGTGTATTGCCGGCCTGGGCGGGCCCCATCTCGGCGGCATCAACTCGCAGGGCGGCATCACGCTCGGTTCGCGCATGCGCGAGATCACCCGGGAAGACGTGCGTGCAGCCGCCGACCGCGCCCGGGCCGTTTCGCTGCCGAGCGACCGCGAAATCCTTCACCTGCTGCCGCGGCACTTCCTCCTCGACGAGGTGCCCGGCATCCACGACCCGGTCGGCATGGTGGGGCACCAGCTCGAAGTGTCGCTCCATATGGTTACCGCTTCGGCCAGCGCGCACCAGAGCCTGGTGACCTGCGCGAACAAGGCCGGCCTCGCCGTGACCGAAACGGTGTACGAAGCCCTGGCCGCCGCCGAAAGCACCCTGAGCGCGGATGAGCGCGAGCTGGGCTGCTGCCTCGTCGACATCGGCGCCGGCTCGTCCGAGCTGATCGTCTACTTCGAGGGCGCGGTGGTGTACACGGCGTCGATCCCGCTCGGCGGCGACCACTTCACCAACGATCTCGCGGTGGGTCTGCACCTTTCGATCCCGGAAGCCGACAGCCTGAAGTGCGGCTACGGCCACGCCGTGGTCACCAGCGTTTCGCAGTCCAACGAGATCGAGTGGGCTGGGCCTCCGCTCGAACGCGGCGAGCGCCGCGGCAGCATCCGGCAGCGCGCCCTGGCCGAGATCCTGGAGCCGCGCGCGCGGGAGATGTTTTCGCTTGTCCGCGAAACCCTGCGCACCGGCGCGGTGCTCGAAGCGCTCGGCGCGGGCTGCATCCTGACCGGCGGCGGGGCCAAGCTGCCGGGCTTGCCGGACACCGCCGAAAGCATCCTGCGCGTCCCGGCGCGCGTCGGAACGCCCGTCCCTCTGTCGAGGATGCCCGCGGAGCTCCAGCAGCCGGAGTACGCCGCTCTGGTCGGCTTGATGCTCTACGCGCACCGCACCGGGGCCATGCGCGCCGAGCAGGACGGCTCTTTTCGCGCGCGGCTTCGGGGGATGTTCGCGGGCAGCATTTGAGGGAGACGGGTGAAGGGAGCAGGACGCACAAGCTTCCTCAGCCGGACCGGCGTAGAGTTCCCGTATGGAAATCAAGCGCGCAGGTTCGCAGCCATCCACGCGGGGCCCGGCGGAGTGGTTTACCGGTACCGTGCGGGTCGACCCGCTCTTTCAAGCGCCGGACCCGGCCCGGGTCGCCGGCGCGAGCGTCACCTTCGAGCCGGGGGCGCGAACGGCATGGCACACCCATCCGCTCGGGCAAACGCTGCTGGTCACCGCCGGCGTGGGCTGGGCGCGGCGCGAGGGCGGCCCGGTCGAGGAGCTCCGGCCCGGGGACGTGGTCTGGTTCGCGCCGGGCGAAAAGCACTGGCACGGCGCGACCGCAACCACCGCCATGACCCACGTCGCTATCCAGGAACGCTCGGACGGCAAGGCCGTGGACTGGATGGAGCCGGTGCGCGACGATGAGTACCACCCCTAGTACCAACCCTGATACCGGGCGTAAGCCCTTGCGCTCCGTCCCCCTCTCGTTGAAAGTGGATGGGAACAGGTATGGTGGTGGCAGGGATTTTTCGGAGCGCAGGCGGGGACGGGATGAACGGGAGCAATCAGGGCGAGGGCATGCGGATTCAGTACCAGGATGAAAAAGGCGCGGGCGCGCGGATCAAGGTGATCGGCGTGGGCGGCGGCGGCGGTAACGCGGTCAACCGCATGATCGCGGCCAAGGTCGAGGGCGTGGAGTTCATCGTCGCCAATACCGACGTGCAGGCGCTGCAATTGTCGGCCGCGCCGGTCAAGCTGCAGCTCGGCGTCAAGCTGACCAGCGGGCTGGGCGCGGGCGCGAACCCCGACATGGGCCGCCGCGCGGCTCTCGAGGACTCGGAAAAGATCATCGAGGCACTCGAAGGCGCGGACATGGTCTTCGTCACCGCCGGGATGGGCGGCGGCACCGGCACCGGCGCGGCCCCGGTCATTGCCTCGCTCGCGAGCGAAATGGGCGCGCTGACCGTCGCCGTGGTCACGCGGCCGTTCGGCTTCGAAGGCAAGCGACGCATGTCCCAGGCCGAGCGCGGCATGCAGGAGCTTCTCGACTCGGTCGACACAATGATCGTGATCCCGAACGAAAAGCTGCTCGCCGTCGCGCAGGACGCGGGCTTTTTCGAGTCCTTCCGCGTGGCCGACGACGTACTCCGGCAGGGCGTGCAGGGCATCTCGGACATTATTACGATTCCGGGGATCATCAACCGCGACTTCGCGGACGTGAAGACCACCATGGCCGGGATGGGCTATGCCGTGATGGGCACCGCGGTGGGTAAGGGCGACAACCGCGCCATCGCGGCGGCGCAGGCCGCCATGGCCTCGCCGCTGCTCGAGGACGGCGCGATCGACGGCGCGCGCGGCATCCTCATCAACATCTCCGGCTCGGCCAACCTCAAGCTCAGCGAAGTCAACGCGGCCTCCACGCTGATCCAGAGCGCGGCGCACGAGGACGCCAACATCATCTTCGGCGCGGTGCTCGACGAGTCGATGGGCGATGACGTGAAGATCACCGTCATCGCGACGGGCTTCAAGCAGAGCGGCCCGGAAAAGCGCATCGGCGTGGCCCAGGCCCTGTTGAACC
>CAXUHL010000209.1:3685-5607 GCA_964250745.1 uncultured Acidobacteriaceae bacterium | reverse complement strand
CAATCCGCCACCCAGTTCCCGTGAAACCCGAACGGCACCCGCACCGGCAGCCTCACCGTCGCCACCGGCTCGCCGGAGAACTCCCGCGCGTCCAGGATCACCACATCCGAAGCATCCCGCGCCCCATCATAGACATAGGACATCACCCACCCATCGTCCTCCGCTATCGCGCCCTGACGGGGCACGAACACCGGCTCCAGCGTCACCCGCCCCGCGCCGTAATCGTGCCGCTCGGTCCGGCCGGTTGTCACATCGTGCTTGTAGGCCGGCCCCGTACGGTCGCCCGCGCCGACAGAGGTCGTGTACCCATAGCGGTACTCGCGGCCGGCATAGGCCGTGTTGAAGCGGGGAAACTCACACCCGCGCTCCTCCAGAACCGTTTCAGTCAACTTACCCGCCGCTAAGTCGAGCCGCCACCGCACCAAGCGCGGCTCCCCCTCGCAGGGGCCGTTGCGGTCGAAGATACGCGGGTGCCGCACCACATCCATCACCACCCCAGCGCCGTCGTCGAAGGCGTTCATCACATGGAAGACGAAGCAGGAAGGCGCTTCCACCCAGCGCAGGCCGGCCAGATCGCCGCTGCGGGGTACCAGGCCGATGCGCGGCGTCCGCTCGGCGTTCCAGGAGAAGCGGAAAACGGGGTTGGACGGGTCGAAGACCACAGGCAGGTCGAGCACGATGGAGTAGGTTGCCGTGAACGCCATGTCGTGCACCATGGGTCCGTGCGGTGCGGGTATTTCGGCCACGGTACGGGCCAAACCATCCCGCCCGACGACAAGATAACTCAACGCCGAAAGCCCGGGCTGGTACGCGATCGCATGATACTCGCCGGTCCGCGGGTCGTACTTAGGGTGCGGCGCGAAACCATGCTTCAAGGTTCCACTTAGATTGGACCGCGCCGCGCTTTCGAGCTCGTAAGTCAGCTCGACCGGCAAGCTTCCCGCTTCGACGATCGCATACGTGCGCCCGCCCATATCCAGGATATTCGTGTTCGCCATGTTGTCCCGGTCGCCGTTGGTCGGCCCCGGCAGGTTGGGCCGCCCCAGCGCGGGCGCGATGCTCTCGGAGACGACATACCGGTTCCGGTACCACTCCGCCTTGCCCCCGCGCAGGCGCAGCCCGTGCGCCATGCCCGGCCCCATGAACCAGTGATAGCTCTTCGGGTCGGGCACGCTGACCGGGTTGGGCCCGATGCGAAGGAGCCGCCCTTCCAGCTCCTCCGGAATCCGCCCCTCGACGGGCAGGTCGAACGCCGTGGTTTGCACCTCGACCGGCGCGAAGTTCCCCTCCAAGAAAGGATTGCCGCGGAATGCGCTCGCTTCGGGTTCCTGGACGTCGGGCATGATGTCTCTAAGTCAATCACATCAGCACGCTCTCCACGGGGGCGAGCGGCGCGGGTACGTCCGTTCGGCCGAGCGTTTCCAGCAGGCTGATCTCGATCGCGCGCGCAAGCGCATCGAGCGGCAGGGCGTTCATCGTGTCGTTGAAGGGCTGCTCCAGCTCGTCGCCGATCGCGTCCAATCCGAAGAAGGCGTACGCCAGCACCGCGCACAGCACCGGCGTCGCATAGCCCAGGCTGCCGGCCAGCCCGAACGGCAGCAGGAAGCAGAACACGTACACCGTCCGGTGCAGCAGCAGCGAGTAAGTGAAGGGCGTCGGCGTCGAGCGCAGCCGCTCGCAGCTTGCCTGGATCGAGGCGATCATGGACAGCCGCTCGTCGAAGCGCTGGAACAGGATCTCCCCGAACTCGCCGTCGCGCAGCATCGCCGCGACCGCGCGCTCCAGCCGCTCCGCCAGGCCGTGCGGGCTCATCGCCGCGCCCTTGGCACGGCAGGCGGCGCGCATCCGGTCCAGCCGCGGCGCCGCCGCGCCCAGCCCCGCGGCCCACCCCCCCCCCCCCAGCGCGGGCGGGGGCGGGTAGC
>CAXUHL010000209.1:1753-3675 GCA_964250745.1 uncultured Acidobacteriaceae bacterium | reverse complement strand
GCCGCCGGCGCGCCCGCGCAGGGCATCCATCAGGGTTTGCGTGTAGCGCACCAGCAGCAGCACCGCCGCCTCGCGCCGCGCTCGGTCACCGCCCTCGAGCGTGACCAGAAGCCGGGCCAGCGAGCGCATCTCCGCGACCAGCGCGCCTACCTGCCGCCGCGCCTCCCACCACCGGTCGTAGCAAACCCCGTTGCGAAAGCTCAGGAAGATCGAAACGGCGATGCCGAGCAGGGTCAGAGGCGTCGCGTTCAGCTGCCGAAAGAGCCCTCGTTCCTGCTCCGCCCAGACCGAGACCACGATGGAGACCAGTGTCAGCAGTGCGATCCGCGGGGCGACCCGGCTCAGGATCGAGAGCCGGAAGACGGTGAACAAGTCCAGCAGCGAAGGCTTGGAACGGACGATCACGCGCCCGCACCGATCAACGCGGCCGCCTCGCCCAAGGACGCGCAGACTGCCCCGGCGAGCGCCCGCGCCCGCGCCGCCCCGGGCTTTTGCGTCCCCGGCTCGCCGTCGATAAAGATGGTCCGCATGCCGAGCGCCACCCCCGCCTCGATGTCCGAGATCGAGTCCCCGATGACCACGCTGGAAGCGTCGAACCCAATCCCGGGGTGCAGCGCCCGAGCCTGCTCGAACAAGCCGGGGCCGGGTTTGCGGCAGCGGCACACGCCGCGGTCGTGGGGGCAGACGAAGAAGCCGTCGATGTGCGCTCCCTGGGCCCGCAGGGCGTCCTGGAACAGGGCGTGGAGGCGCGTCACGTCCTCGAGCGAGTACAGGCCCAGCGCCACGCCGCGCTGGTTGGTCACGATGTACACCTTGAGCCCGGCCCGGTTCAGGCGGCCTACTGCGTCGAACGCGCCCGGCAAGGGGTGGAACAGGTCCCAGCGCGCCACGTACTCGCCCTCGGGCGCTTTGCGGTTCAGCACGCCGTCGCGGTCCAGAAACACCGTCCTGAGCCCTTTGAAATCGTCCACACCCGGTATCATAGCGGGGAGATGACCACGACTGAGCTGACAGGGGAAGCCGTATTCGCGCGCGCGTTCGAGGAGCACCTGCGCGTGATCGACGAGTTGAAGCAGCAGCAGGGGACGCTGGAGGCGCTCGGGCGGCGGATGTTCGAGGCCGTCGCCGACGGGAAAAAAGTGCTGTGGTGCGGCAACGGCGGCTCGGCGGCCGACGCGCAGCACCTTGCGGCGGAGTTCGTGGGGCGGTTCCGCCGGGAGCGCCGGCCGCTGGCTTCGATCGCGCTCACCACCGACACCTCCATCCTGACCTCGATCGGCAACGATTATGGGTATGAGCAGGTGTTCTCGCGGCAGGTGCTGGCGTTGGCTGAGCCGGGCGACATCGTCGTCGGCATCTCCACCTCCGGCAACAGCCCCAATGTCGTGGAGGCGCTCGAGGCGGCCAGGGAAGTGGGCGCATATACCGTCGCGATGACCGGCGAAGGCGGCGGCAGGATGGCGGGCCTGGCCGACTGCACCGTGTGCGTGCCCACCAAAGACACGGCGCGCGTGCAGGAAGGCCATATCCTGTGCGGGCACATGCTGTGCGACTGGGTTGAGCTGGCCTGGGTTCAGGCGGCGGACAAGAAGTGATCGACGACCTGCACGGCATCGTGAGCCGCATCGAAGGCGACTGGCGCGACACCCGCGTGTTGGTGGTCGGGGACGTGATGCTGGACCGCTATATCTGGGGCGATGTGGAGCGCATTTCGCCCGAAGCGCCGGTGCCGGTGGTGCGGATGGCGCACCGGAGCGAGCAACCGGGCGGAGCGGCGAACGTCGCCATGAACATCGCGGGCCTGGGCGCGCGGGTCACGCTGTGCGGCTTCGCGGGGCAGGACGAGGAGCGCGCGACGCTCGAAGCCTGCCTGGAGAAGGCCGGCGTGACCGCGCCCCTGCCCGCCGTCGCCGGCCACCCCC
>CAXUHL010000209.1:0-1743 GCA_964250745.1 uncultured Acidobacteriaceae bacterium | reverse complement strand
CGCCGGGGTGGGACACCGCCAGCCACCATGGTCCCGTCGGCGCCCGCCCGGCCCCACGCCGGCGGGGCCAGGCGGGCCGCCCCCGCGACCCTGACCGCCGTCGCCGGCCACCCCACGACTTCGAAGCTGCGCATCCTGGGCGGCCAGCAGCAGATTCTCCGCCTCGACGTGGAGAAGACCAAGGGCTACCCACAGGCAGCATATGAGGGCCTGCTCGCGGCGGTCCACGCCGCGCTGCCGGGCGCGCGCGCCGTCGTGCTGTCGGACTATGCCAAAGGCGTCTTGAGCGAGGAGGTCTGCCGCGCGGTGATCGACACGGCGCGCGCGGCAAGCGTGCCCGTGCTGGTCGACCCCAAGCACCGCGATTTCTCCCGCTACCGGGGCGCGACCACCATCTGCCCCAACCTCCAGGAGATGTCCGCGGCCACCGGGATCGCGCCGCGGGAGACCGAGGCGATCCTCGACGCGGCTGCCGCGCTGCTGCCCCGGCTTGACCTCGAGTACCTGACCGTGACGCTCAGCGAGAAAGGCATCGCCGTGGTCCGGCCCGAGGCGACGCGCACGTTTCCGGCCGTCGCGCGGCAGGTATTTGATGTTTCCGGCGCGGGCGACACCGTCATCGCCACCCTTGCGCTCGCGCTCGCTTCCGGTCTGCCCATCGAGACGGCGGTCCCGCTCGCGAATGTCGCGGCCGGCATCGTCGTTTCCAAGGTCGGCACGGTGCCGGTCACTCGCAACGAGCTCATCACCAGCCTGCTGCCGGAGATCGAGCTGCAGGCGTCGGAGAAGCTGCTGGAGCTCGCGCAGTTGCAGCGTCGCGTCTCCGCCTGGCGGTCCAAAGGCGAGCGCGTCGTGTTCACCAACGGCTGCTTCGACCTCCTGCACGTGGGCCACATCACGCTGATGGAGGACGCCCGTCGCCAGGGCGATCGGCTGGTCGTCGCGATCAACAGCGACGCCTCCGTTTCCGGTTTGAAAGGCCCGACCCGGCCTGTCGTGCGGGAGCGGGACCGCGGGCGTGTTCTGGCGGCGCTCGCAGCGGTCGATGCGGTGATCGTCTTCGGCGAGCCCACGCCGCTGGAGCTGATCTGCGCGCTGAAGCCGGACGTGATCGTCAAGGGCGGCGACTATGTGGAGGAGACGGTGGTCGGGGCGAAGGAGGTCCGCAGCTGGGGCGGGACGGTCAAGATCGTACCGACGGTGGAGGGCTTCTCGACCACGCGGCTGATCGCGCGCGCGGCGCAGCCGGAGTATCAGACCCGATAAGCGCGCGTGACCGCGTCATTCCGCGACCCTTTGCCTGGAGCAGTTTTCCCGATGGCGAGTCAGCGAGCAGCGGCCATCAGGGCCATGCGGCTTTCCGCGGTCGAGGGGCCGCGCCCTTTCCATACCACTCGCCCTGCACGGTCCACAAGGATAACCGCGATCAGGTGCTCGTTCGCGTCCAGCCCGAGAGCGCCTTGCAGCGCCGCTTTGTCGGTGTACAACGGCACTGTCCAGTGGAGCATCTCGGGGTCGGTTTCCGCTGTCCGCAGGGAGCTGTTGTCCCACCAGCGATACAGCGCGTTTTCAGGCGCGCTCACCGGCATCCGGTACACCTTAAAGTCGAACGAGGCGTGCGCCAGGGCTTGGGCTGTCGCCGTCCAGCTGTCCACCTGCCCGCCCTGGTCCCGCGCCCAGGAGAGCAGCAGGAGGTTCTCCCGGCCCGCGAGCTGGTCCGGCAGACGCAGGATCGTTTTATCG
>CAXUHL010000208.1:0-5672 GCA_964250745.1 uncultured Acidobacteriaceae bacterium | reverse complement strand
ACGTTTGGGTTCTAGAAGCGTTGGGTAGGAAGTTGGCGTCCCCGGCATATCGCGCGGAAAGGGTATGTGTACCTGGCTGTGAAAACAGGGCAGGCACGGTGACGGTGGCCGTGGGGGCGGGTGCGGAGCCGAGGACGGTCGAGCCGTCGTAAAACGTGATTGTGCCGGTAGGCGCGGGCCGGTTCGGAAGGGTCGGAACGAGGGTGGCCGTAAGGGTGTTCGATTGTGGAGCGGCCCCGATGCCGGGCAGGGGGTCGAGGGTGAGGGTGGAGCCCCCGAGGCCGGCGAAAAGAGCTGCATCGGCGTTCGTGGAAGAAATGATTCCGACGGCGTTATCGCCGAGGAAGTTTCCCGCGAGGAGAACGTAGCCCGCGGAAATGGAGTATGACGACGGGGCGGCGAACTGCCCTCCGCCGGTGCCGAGCAGCACGGAAAGCGGCAGCCCCGGGCTCGGCGCGGAACCCGCGGACCGGACAATAAGGTCTTGAACGCTGTCGCGGTTGACGTCGGTGTAGATACCAAGACCCACGAAGTCTGTCGGCAGGAGCCGGGCAGCGGTGCCGAAGGTTCCGTCGCCCTTACCGGAATACTGGTAAATGCCGCCGTCGCTCGCATGGTCGGAGGAGGCGCTCGTAAGCAGAGTCAGGTCGGGGATGCCGTCCCCGTTGAAGTCGTCTGTGAGCATCTGGTTAAGCTGAATCCCGCTGACGAGTGCCTCTGGCGGGCCGAAACTGCCGTCGCCCTTGCCCGGGAGCAGGCTGACGCTCACCGAAGCCGGCAGCAGAACCTGCCCATACTTGTAAGGGGCGGCGGTCTCGGCCAGGATGAGATCCCGGGGGGCCTTCGGGCCGTGAAAGGGCGCGAGCGCGAGCGCCGCAATGGAGTGCCGCGGGTCGGGCGTGAACGTGACGGAGCTGAAGCTGCCGTCACCGTTGCCGAGCGCGGTGAAGGATCCGGAGGGAACGGAGGACGGAGTGACGTTGGATGCCGGGACGCAGGACGCGTCCCCGGCGTAAGGGGCGATCAGATCCAACTTGCCGTCGCCGTTCAGATCGCCGGCCGCCGCGTTTTCAATTCCGCAGGGCAGGTTCCGGTCGAGCTGGATCGGCGTGGGTGTCGCGAAAGTGCCGTCGCCGTTGCCGAGAGCGGTCGCATAGTCATACAAGGAATAGGTGTTGACTACGCGATCGTTTCGGGCCAGAAGGAGGTCGGGCTTTCCGTCGCCGTTGAGGTCGAGAAAAGGAGTCGGAGCGGAAAGATTGAGCCTAAAATAGGGAGGAACGAAATAAGCTTGCGCAGCGGCGGGGAGCGCTTGCTTGAACTGAAAGCCGCCTTTGCCGGTTGCGATCGCGGAAATGGTGCGCAGGCCGGTGTTTGTCCTCTGGCCCAGGTTGGCGACGCCGACGACGTCCGCGATGCCGTCCCCGTTCAGGTCCGCTGCCTGGGCCGCGACGAAGTCCAGCGGGAAGATGGAGGGCGACTCATTGGACGAGAGCAGGCCCGGCCCGTCGAAACTGCCGTCGCCGCGACCCGGACTGAATGCCAGGTAGCCGCTGACGTTGCCGGCCGCGACGAGATCGGGCTTGCCGTCGCCGTTGAAATCGGCGAGCACGGCCTGAACGACGTTGGCGCTGCTTGAGACGTAGCTGTCGATCAGGACGCCGGTCCCGGCAGGCGCACCGAAGGTTCCGTCGCCGTTGCCGAGGAAAGCAGCGAGGCCGCCCTGCTGGGTCGCGGCGAGATCGGGCTTGCCGTCGCCGTTCAGGTCCGCGAGAAGAAGGCCGAAATCCTGATCCGTCAGTGAGAAAGTATGCGCGAGAGCCGGTTGGGCCGGCTTGTAGGCACCATTCCCGTCACTTAGCGCGACATACGGGCCGGCAGACGTGGAGAGAACGAGGTCCTGCCCGGCGGGGCTTCCGGAAAGCGAAGCGACGAGCAAAGTGTTGGACCCGTTGTACGCCGGAGCGGGAAACGGAACCGAAGCGCCGGCGGTCTGGAAGGTTCCATCGCCGTTGCCGAAGCGAATCTGAACGAAAGACTGCTCGCTTGGGCTGGAACCGTACGTCACGTAGAGAAGGTCGACTTTGCCGTCGCCGTTGACATCGACCAGGACCGGTCCCTGCGTCGCAAGCAAAAACGCCGTCGGCAAAGACGTGATTCGGGTCTGCGGGAACGCGCCCGAGCCGTCGTTGAGGAAGGTGACCGCGGCGAACGTACTCTGATTCACCTGGCCCAGGGCCGTGATATCCGCTACACGGCCGTTCGCCGTTTTCGCGACGGCGAAGCCGGTAGCGCTGAAAAGTCTTGTGCCGATCTGCATCGGGAGAATCAGGGCACCGCCGCTAAAAGTCCCGTCTTTGCGGTTGAGGAAGACCGTTACGGTCGGAGCAGTGCCGACGAGTAGGTCCGGGTAGCCGTCGCCGTTGAAGTCCGCCTGGAACGCCAGCTGGGGATTTGCGAGTGGCTGGTAGCCGTTATCCGGCGGCGTCGAAAGCACAGGCGGGGCGAAGGTGCCGTCTCCATTGCCGGGGCGCAGGCAAATTTGGCCGTTGCCGAAGGTGACCAGGTCGAGCCGGCCGTCGTGCGTGAAGTCGGCGGCCAGAGGAAGAGCGCCCGCGGGAGAAGCAGCGCTGCCGCTTGCGGGAAAACTCGCCGGCACGGCGAAGCCGGGGAAGGTGGGCGCTTGCTGGGCGGCGGCAGGCATGGCGAGAGCGAGTAAAGCGGCAGCGAAGGCGCGCGGCGGCATGCGAAAAGAGCTCCGTGGGGCTGGGGTCTGCTGCAGTATAAAGGGAGCTCGGGCAGGCAGCGACGACGTGTTTCAGATTAGGACACGCGTCCGGAGCTACGGACTGCCGATGATCTCGCGCCCCGGCCCTTCATAGGGCAGGAACAGCGTGAATACGGTGCCGCGGCCGGGGCCGTCCTCGGCGCGGGTGCGCAGGCGCAGGCGCCCGGCGTGGCGCTCGGTAATCTCGCGCGAAACCCACAGCCCCAACCCGGTGCCGGAGATACCCTTGGTGGTGAAAAACGCTTCGAACAAGCGGCGGCGCACCTCCGCGGACATGCCCGTGCCGGTGTCGGCGACGGTGAGCAGCAAACCCCGGCGCAAGGTGAGCCAGTGCGTTCCCGCGCGGGCCCGCAGGCGCAGGCAGCCGCCGGAAGACTGCATCGCGTCGATCGCATTGCCGATCAGGTTGTTGAGTACCTGCCGAATCTCCCCGTCGAAGCACACCACCGGCGCCGCCGGGCGCTCGCGCCGCTGAATTTCAATATTTGCGTTGACGATGCGGCCCTGGTACAGCGAAAGGACCGAGTCGAACAGCTCCGCCGCCAGCACCGGGCGC
Organism: uncultured Acidobacteriaceae bacterium; assembly: GCA_964250745.1. Classification (GTDB taxonomy): domain Bacteria; phylum Acidobacteriota; class Terriglobia; order Terriglobales; family Acidobacteriaceae; genus EB88. The sequence goes on along the minus strand of CAXUHL010000208.1, from coordinate 2,328 downwards.
GGGTTGGTGGACTGGCGGTGGAAGCGCAGGGTCTGGCTGGCGATGGCCGACACGCGCCGCAACTCGCGCTCGGCCGTGTCCAGGTAGTCCTCCACGATCTCCGGCAGGCCATCGGCGCGGCGCGCGAGATAGAGCAGGTTGGTCACCGACTCGAGCGGATTGTTCATCTCGTGCGCGATCGCGGAAGCGAGCCGTCCGACGGCGGCCAGCTTTTCCGCCTGGCGCAGCGCGGCCTCGGACAAGCGGCGCTCGGTCGCGTTCAGGTTGACCCCGACGATCCGAAGCGGCTTGCCCGACGTGCCCGCCGCGAGAACGGGGGTGCCGTGCGTCACGATAGTGTGGGTGGACCCGTCGGGCCAGCAGGTGCGGAACTCGAAGTGGAGGTCGCCCGTACCCTCGAGCGCGGGGCCGAGCCCTTTGCGGCAAGCCTCGCGATCCTCGGCGTGGACGCACCGGAGCCACTGGTCGAAGGTGGCGAGCTCGCGCTCGGGCCGCCCGTAAATCTGCATGGTGTCGCCGTTCCACAGAAGCTCCCCGGTCAGGGGGCTCCACTCCCAGGACGCGATGCGGGCGGCCTCGTGCGCCAAACGCGTCCGCTCGCCGGTGGACCGCAGGGCGGCTTCCGTTTCCATGCGCGCGGTGATGTCGGAGACCGCGCCCAGCAGACGCGCCGGGGTGCCCCGCTCGGCCTGGCCCGTAATTTCGACCCAGCCTTTCGTACCGTCGGGCCGGTGGAACATGCCCCGCCACGTGAGGCGTCCGGCGGTGGCGAACGCCTGGGCGGCAGCATCGAGCAGCGGCCGGGCATACGCCTGTACCAGCACCTCCGAGGCGAAGCGCGCGGCATCGGCCGGTGCCTGCGCGCGGTCGCGTCCGAAGATCGCGAACATGCGGTCGTTTTCCCAGGCGAGGCGGCCGCCGGCCTCCCAGGAGAACAGCCCGAGCTCCGCGGCTTCGGCCGCCAGGGTCAGTCGCGCGGCGGTCCGGCGCTCGGCCAGCAGCGCCCGGCGTTGCTCCACGAGCACGGTGACCTGCCGGGCCAGGGCTTCGAGCGCGGCAATCTGGCGGGCATCGAGCGTCCTGGGTTTGGTATCGATGACGCACAGCGTCCCGAGCGTGTGGCCGGCGAAATCCAGGATTGGCGCACCCGCATAGAAGCGAATGTTGGGGTCGCCGACGACCAGGGGGTTGTCGCGGAAGCGCGGGTCCTGGGCCGCATCGTCCACAACCATCGTCTGCTGCGTGGGAAGGGTGTGGGCGCAAAAACTTTGCGAGCGGGGCGTCTCCCGCAGGCCGAAACCGCGCGCCGACTTGAACCATTGGCGATCCTCGTCGACCAGCGAGATCAGGGACACCGGCGTCCCGCAGACGTAGGAGGCGAGCTCCGTCAGGTCGTCGTAGTTCTGCTCGGGCAGGGTGTCGAGGATAAGGAGGGAGTGCAGGGCGTCGATGCGCGCCTGCTCGGCCGGGGTGTTCAGGTCGTGAGTGGAAGCGTTCGCCACGATGGCATCTTCTCACGATGGGTTGCCCGGCAAAGCTCAAAGGCAAACGTTTTCAGCAAGATGAACCCTCGTTTCAAACGCAGGCTTCAATCTGTCGCAAAAGGGCGACCTTACGCTCGGGCAGGAGAAAGCTGGCCTCGATCGAGTTCGCGGCGAGCTCGCGCAACTGGTCGCGCGTGAACTCGAACGCACCGGCCGCCAGGCGGTACTCGCCCTCGAGATCGCTGCCGAACAACGCCGGGTCGTCGGAGTTGAGCGTGACCATCAGGCCCCCATCGAAATACGACCGGACTGGATGCTCGGCGAGCGATGGGCAGGACGCGGTGCGCAGGTTGGAGCTGATGCAGATTTCGAGCGGAACCTGGCGTTCCGCGAGGACGTGGATGAGTTCAGGGTCGTCGATGGCGGAGAGCGCATGGCCCAGCCGCTCGGCTCCGATATTGAGCGCGCCCCAGATGCCCTCCGGCCCGACGGTTTCCCCCGCGTGCGCGGTCAGGCGCAGGCCGGCGTCGCGTGCTTCGGCATACAGCGCGCGAAACGGTTCGGCCCCGGTGCGGCGCTCGTCCCCGCCGATGCCGATGCCGGCGATGCTGGGGTGCGCGCGGCGCATTTCGGCGGCTTTGCTGAACACGCGCGCCGCCTCTTCGGGCCCGAAGTGCCGGACCGCGTCGAAGATCCACAGGCAGCTGATGCCCCAAAGCCGTTCCGCTTCGAGGCGGCCCCGCTCCATCCCGGCGAACAACGGTTCGAACTCCGTATGCCGCCAGTAGTACACGACTCCCACCGAGACATACACCTCCGCATGCACCACGCCCTGAGCATGCAG
>CAXUHL010000207.1:1892-5699 GCA_964250745.1 uncultured Acidobacteriaceae bacterium | reverse complement strand
GGACTACGCGATCCTCGAACCCCGGTCCGCCAAGGGCGAGCACCAGTCGAACCTGTTCTGCCTCGAAGCCGACTTCGGCTGGAACGATCTGGGCTCCTGGGCTGCCCTGTACGAGCACCATCTGGAGCAAAACGAGAACGTGGACGCGTACAAAAACGTCCGCGAGGCGAAGGGCTTTCTGGCCGTCGATGCGCAAGGCAATTATGCCTACTCACCGAAGAAGTTTGTCTCTCTGGTAGGAGTCAAGGACTTAGTCGTCGTCGAGACCGACGATGCCATCCTGGTCACCACCCGGCACCATTCGCAAGACGTGGGCAAAGTCGTAACGGCGCTGGCGGCGCAGGGCAAGACGTAACTTATTTAAGCCTCATCCCGAGCGGGGCGCCGACTTCAAGCGCGCCCCGCTGGAACTTACCTCACGGAGAAGCCGGAACGCATGGGCGCTGAAACAATCAAGTTTGGGACCGACGGTTGGCGCGGGGTCATCGCCGAGGACTTTACCTTCGAGAACGTCCGGGTGGCTGCGACCGCCATCGGAAACTACCTGCTGCGGCAGGGCGGGCGGGAGAAGGGCGCGGCGATCGGCTATGACACCCGCTGCGGCTCGCGCGCGTTTGCCGAGGCGGTCGCGGAAGTGCTCGCAGGGGCGGGCATCCCGGTCGCGCTCGCCGACCGCATTACTCCCACGCCCGCGCTTTCGATGGCGGTGCGCGACCGGGGCTGCGCGGGCGGGGTCATGATCACCTCCTCGCACAATCCCTTCCAGTGGAACGGGGTCAAATACAAGGCGTTTTATGGCGGGTCGGGGCGGCCTGCGATCATCTCTGAGATAGAAAAAGAGCTCGGGAAACCTCTGGAGACCGCGGCGGTTTCGGCTCGCGTTGAGCTTACGGATTTTGTATCGCCCTATGTCGCCGCGATTCGCGCCTTCGCGAACCTGGACGCCATCCGTGCTTCCGGCCTCAAGTTCGCGCACGACTGCATGTACGGCGCGGGCCGGGGCATCCTGGCGCCCATCTTCCGCGAGCTCGGGGTCGAGCACATCGAGATCCGCGCCGAGCACAACCCGCTCTTCCCCGGCATCAATCCCGAGCCGATCGAGCCGCACATCCGCGCACTCGGCGAGGCGGTGGTCGCGCATGACTGCCAGGCCGGGTTCGCCACCGACGGCGACGCGGACCGCATCGGCGCGATCGACGAGCGGGGCAACTTCGTCGACCCGCACAAGATCTTCTCGATCCTGCTCGAATGGCTGCTCGAAACCAAAGGCTGGCCTGGAGGCGTCACCCGCGCCTTCAACACCACGGGCATGCTCGACCGCATTGCCGCGAAGCACGGCCGCAAGCTGTGGGAGCACGGCATCGGGTTCAAGTACGTCTGCGACCTGATGCTGGACGAGGAAATCCTGATCGGCGGCGAAGAGTCGGGCGGCATCGGCATCGCCTGCCACCTGCCCGAGCGCGACGGACTGCTGAATGCCCTGCTGCTCGCGACCGTGATGGCCGAGCGCAAGAAAACCCTGGGCGAGCTGGTCGCGGACCTGCAGGCGAAGTACGGCGAGCACCAGTACGGCCGCATCGACCTCCACATCGACGACCGGCTCAAGAACGCCGCCATCGCGAAAGCCCGCGCCGCGGCTCAGGAGTTCGCTTCCTCCGATTCGACTTCACTCACCTTCGCCGGGATGGAAGTTGAGCGCGTCTCGACCCTCGACGGGATCAAGTTCTTCCTCCGCAACCCCGAAGCCGCCGGCAAGCCGAACGCCGCGGAAACCTGGCTGCTGCTGCGCGCGTCAGGGACGGAGCCGCTGCTGAGGATTTATTCCGAGTCCTGCTCGGTGGAGTCGGTCTACAAGCTGCTGGAAGCGGCGCGGGCATTTGCGACGGAGACGGCTTAAGATGGTGTAACGATCATGCCGAACTGGGCCAGATCACTTACAGCTGCGAAAGGAATGGAGGGCCATGAGATTCAACGAACAAAAAGTGACTGAGGCTGCAGCACATCTGCTCCATCTACGCGGTGGCCAAATGCACTATATCAAGCTCATTAAACTTTTGTATCTGGCTGATAGAGAAGCCTTGTCCCGTTGGGGCATACCGATCAGTCATGATCGTTACGTCTCCATGGACAATGGCCCTGTTCTCAGCAGAACCTTAAATTTGATAAAGGACGGCGGATCCCGGACATGGTCCGAGCACATCTCGGCTCCTTTCGGGGATTATGAAGTCCGGCTAAAAACAGGAACTATCACAGCCCAGAAACTTTCAGCAGCTGAGGAAAAGCTGCTGGACGACATTTTCGCCGAGTATGGCCACCAAGACCGCTGGGCGCTTGTCGATCAGACACATAACTTACCGGAGTGGCGCAACCCGCATGGCAGCAGCCTGCCGATTTCGCTTCGGGACATTCTCACGGCTTTGGGCGAAGACGAGAAAGAAATCGATGCGGTCATCGATGAACTTGAAACGGAGAGACATTTAGAGCGGCAATTCGAGGTCGCTTGATTGATCAGCCTCGGCGATTGTTTTCTTCTGTCCGATGAGGGTGATGTAAGCAGCCTTTCGCACCTTCACATCGCGATTACGAATCCGAACAGGGAGCATCAAGTCGTTTTCGCCAGTGTGACGACTCGTCGCGCTAAGTCGGACACTATGGTCTGTCTGGACGAACGTGATCACGCGTGGATTCGGCATCCTTCTGTCATCACTTACGCATATTCAAAGGTATTGACGGTAGAAAAGCTTCAAACAATGATTGCAATCGGGGCGGCAGTCCCACAAGCGAAAGCCTCCGCTGTGCTTGTTACACGAATTCGGAACGGCATGAGAGAGACGGACCGTGCGCCACGCGAAGTGAAGCAGCTTTTCCTTGCTGTCTGCGATGAAGCGGGACGCCTGAGATCTTGATCTTATTTCGCGGTTATATTTGTATTGCCGGAAAGTCACAGCTGCTCCCGCACCCCCGCCTCCCGGTGCAGGTGGCTGGTTTGGTGGGACAGGTCGCCTTCGAGCGCGGCTTGCGCGGCCTGTTTGCGGAAGGTCATCGGCAGCAGGATGCCGCGAACGTCTTCGAGCAGCAAGCCGAGGCCGGCGTAGAAGGCGATCGCGGTGACGACCAGCCCGAGGACGGCAGTAGTGGCAGGCAGCGCGCCGTGCAAGCCGAACTGCACCCCTGCGGCGCACAGCGCGCGCGCGGCCGCGACGATCGTCATGACGCCCAGCATGGGTTTGCCCCCTAGGGTAACCGCCGTGACGATCGCCAGGCAGACCGCGATCGCGAGCAGAAATATCCCGGTGGCGGCGTTGGACGGGTCGCCGTGCAGCTGCAGCATGGACGCGCCCTGCACCAGCCAGGAAAAGCCGAAAACGCCCATGGCGGTGGCCGCGCCGGTGTCGCGAGACAGAAAGGCCATGACGCAGGGCAGCAGTTCGAGCGGCGCGGCAAACAGCAGGAGCATGAGGGCCAGGGTCGAGGTTTCCGAGGCGGGAATCCAGCCCAGCAGGAACGCCGAGTACAGCCCGTTGCCGATGGCAAAGGCGAAGCAGCCCAGCGGCAGGGCGCTGGCGTAGGGGCGCAGCACGATCCGGACCCGGTCCTGGGCCTCCCGGCGCGCGGCGGCCTCGTCTTTGGGGGGCATGGCGGGTTAGACGCGCCCGGTCCATCCGCGGGCGAACGGGGGTTCGCGGGGGGCGAAAGCGATTCCCGAAATGGGAATGGGGCTGCTTTTTGCAGAAAACCACGTCCAGGCGGCCGGGGCGCATCAGTAGAATGGAGCCGACGCGAAAGGACCCAGCACCCAGATGAGCA
>CAXUHL010000207.1:0-1882 GCA_964250745.1 uncultured Acidobacteriaceae bacterium | reverse complement strand
CCCCAAGACCCCCCTGACCCAGCTGCCCGCTTGGAAAGCGCTCGAAGCGCACTACGCCGAGATCGAGCCGAAGCACCTCGGCGACCTGTTCGCGCAGGACCCGGAGCGCGGAAAGAAGCTGATCGCAACGTTCGAGGACTTCTACCTCGACTACTCCAAGCACCGCATCACGGACGAAACGTTGAAGCTGCTGCTCCAGCTGGCGGAGCAGTCCGGCGTGGCGGAACGGCGGGACGCGATGTTCGCGGGCGAGCGCATCAACACGACCGAGGACCGGGCGGTGCTGCACGTGGCCCTGCGCGCGACGAAGGACGCGGTCATCGACGTAGACGGTGAAAATCAGGTTCCGTACGTACACGAGCAGCTGGACAAGATGAGCGCATTCGCCGAGAAGGTGCGGTCAGGCGCGTGGACCGGGCACACGGGCAAGCGAATCAAGACGGTGGTCAACATCGGGATCGGCGGGTCGGATCTGGGCCCGGTGATGGCGTACGAGGCGCTGCGGTTCTACGCCCAACGCGACCTCGAGTTTCGCTTTGTCTCCAATATCGACGGGACCGACTTCGCCGAGGCAACGCACGGGCTCCAGGCCGACGAGACGCTGTTCATCATCTCGTCCAAGACATTTACCACGCTCGAGACCATGACCAACGCGCACACCGCGCGCGACTGGGCCCTGGGGCAACTGGGGGATGAAAAGGCCGTGGCCAAGCACTTCGTCGCGGTCTCGACCAACGCCGGGGAGGTCGCGAAGTTCGGCATCGACACGGCGAACATGTTCGGCTTCCGGGACTGGGTGGGCGGCCGTTACTCGATGGATTCGGCGATCGGGCTTTCGACGATGATCGCGATCGGCCCGCACCATTTCCGGTCGATGCTCGCCGGCTTCCATGCGATGGACGAGCACTTCCGGACCGCGCCGTTCGAGCAAAACCTGCCCGTGCTGATGGGGCTGCTCGGGGTCTGGTACAACAACTTTTTCGGCGCGCAAACGGTTGCCATCCTGCCCTACGACCAGTATCTCAAGCGCTTCCCGGCGTATCTGCAGCAGCTCACCATGGAGTCGAACGGCAAGCACGTGACGCTCGCGGGCAAGGAGGTCGCGTACCAGACCGGGCAGATTTTCTGGGGCGAGCCCGGTACCAACGGGCAGCATTCGTTTTACCAACTCATCCACCAGGGCACCAAGCTGATTCCGGCGGATCTGATCGGCTTCAAGCAGAGCCTGAACCCGCTGGGCAAGCACCACGAGTACCTGATGGCCAACGTGTTCGCGCAGGGCGAGGCGCTGGCCTTCGGCAAGACCGCGAAGGAGGTCGAGGCGGAGGGGACCAAGCCCGAAGTGGTGCCGCACCGGGTTTTCGAGGGCAACCGGCCCACGAACACGCTGCTCATCGACAAGCTCACGCCGGAGTCGCTGGGCAAGCTGGTCGCGCTGTACGAGCACATGGTGTTCACGCAAGGGGCGATCTGGCAGATCGACTCGTTCGACCAGTGGGGCGTCGAGCTGGGTAAAAAGCTGGCGGTGGACATCATCGGCGACCTGGACGGGTCGAAGGAGAACGCGCACGACTCCTCGACGGTGGCGCTGCTGGCGCACTACAAGAGCCGCTGAAGCAGCAACTTCGCGCGGCCGCTCGTGTTTCTGCTGAGGCAAAGCGAGGTGCGGGCATGAAGCAACGGCTTCTCCACAAAGCAGGGCGGGCGGGCGCGGCTGCCCTGGTGTTCGGTACTCTGGGCGCGGCATGGGCGCAGGAGTCGTACGCCGTGCCCGACGCGAAGCTGCAGCAGGATGTGAGCCAGGCGCTGCACAATGACCCGAAGCTGAGCAACATCGCCATTGTCGCCACCGCCAGCCAGGGAACCATCACCCTCAAAGGCA
>CAXUHL010000206.1:0-5792 GCA_964250745.1 uncultured Acidobacteriaceae bacterium | reverse complement strand
GAGCCGATCAGCGCCAACTTCCTGATGCCGCAATGGGTGCGGAGCCATTGGCCGGGCTATGTGCAGGGGTGCGCGCGGGGGGGCCGGGCTGCCGATCCGGCGAACTGGCGGGTGGCGAAGAGCATCTGCGTGGCGGACGACCGCGAGACGGCGCGGCGCTATGCCACGGGGCCGGGCAGCCCGTACCGGTTCTATTACAGCCAGCTGCTGACCAAGATGAAGCGGGCGGGGCGGTGCGAGCTGTTCAAGGAGGACCGCGCGCAACCGGACGACAGCGTGACGCTGGATGCGATCTGCGACCGGCTGGTGATCCATGGCACGCCGGACGAGGTGGCGGACCGCATCCTGGCGTTCAGGGAGGAGGTGGGGGATTTCGGGACGCTGCTGTATGCCGCGCATGACTGGGCGGACCGGGACATCGCGCGGCGGAGCAAGGTGCTGATGGCGGAGCAGGTGATGCCGCGGGTGAATGCGGTGATTTCGGCGGAGCGGCGGGCGGCGGAGTAGGGTGCGCCGGCGTCGAGGCGTGCGGGGTGAGCACGGCGGTCCAGGGCGACGCACGCGATGCCTGTTGTGCGGCCCTGGGTTGGCATGGCCCCAAGCGGGGCCTCGCAATGCCGAGAGGGGGGGCGGGGCTTGGCTCGACCTGGCGCAGGGACATGGCGCAGCGCCGGCCGCGCAGGCTTCGAACGCGGTACCCGACCTCCAGTCGCTGCACGAGAACGCGCAGGTGTTTCAGCAGCTTTCCGCGCTGGATGAGCCGGACGGGGCGCAGGCGAACTAGTTCCAAGGGCAGCGGCGGCGGATGCGGTACAAAGGTTGACAGGAAAGGAACGGGCGATGCGACGGCGGCGGAATGCGATTCTCGGGGTGGCCTTTGTGGGCCTGCTTGCCTCAGCCCCTGCCTTCGCGCAGAGCACGCAGAAGCCGGGACCCTCCGGTTTTACCGTCACGAAGCCCGCGCGCCCCGGCCAGCACCTGCCCCAGTGGTTTGCCCAGCACCAGAACCTCGCGCCCGACCAGCAGACCGACGCTCTGCGTAAGGAGCCCGGCTTTACCCGGCTGCCGGGCGAGCAGCAGAGCCGGATCGTCGACCGCCTGCACCGGCTCGACGCCCTGCCGCCCGCCCAGCGCCAGCGCATGATGGAGCGCAACGAGCGCTTCGAGGCCCTGCCGCCCGCCCGCCGCGAGGAGGTCCGCGCCGCGAGCGACACCCTGGGCCGCATGGCCCCGGACCGGAAACAGGCTGTCCGCGATGCCTTCCGGGACCTGCGCGCAATGCCGCCCGAGGCGCGCGAGCAGGCGCTCGGCTCCGCCCGCTTCCAGGCCGAGTACACCCCGGAGGAGCGCGGGGTGCTGAGCAACTTGCTGTCGATCGAGCCGTATCACGCGCCTTAGGGACGATTTGAGGCAACGATCAAGTAGGATGTATGGCAAGCGTCGGTTTTCTCCGAATTCTTTCCCGCCGATAAGCGCGGCAACGACGAGCCGCTTCTGAACGAATTCTGGAAGGAGCCGGTTGGACAGCTTCGAGGTGTTCCCGTTTGCTTTCCCGCGTTTGCTTTGTATGCTGGATCAGCGAAAGCACCGTCGTCGACATTTCCGAACACCCGGCAAAGACAGCGATTTACCAGATAGCCTGATCCGAACTACGGGTCGAGTCACTCGCGGACCTTTGACTTGCGTGCTGCGTTGCGGGTCTGATAGCGTTCGGTCTCACTCACCCCCGAGGTGTCCCTTGCAGGTCAATCGTCGATCCTTTCTGAAGTCAACGTCATTTGCGGCGGCCGGCGCCTGTGCTGCCGCCCACCCCCCCGCCTTAGGGCAGTCTGCTTCCAGCGCGCAGCTGTACGCAAACTGTAAAGCGGCGCATGCTTTAGCCGGGGGTCAGTCCCTGTACAACCGATCCGACAGCGCAGTCGGCAGCTGCTGGGCGGCATGTTGGTCGCCTCTTGTATCTATCGCAACCGACTGGCAACAGAATGATTTCGATCAACAGGTGATGGCGGCTGCTTCGCGATTTCAACCTTCCTGGTTGCGCAGCGACAGCCTGGATAAAGGATCGATCGTCAAAGACCTGCAAGTTTTCACCCCACAGGTGACCGCAACTGATGTGCAGCGATCTCTAGCGTTCATCGATGAGGCATCCCCAAACGAGATTCAAAACACAATCGTTTCTGTTCAGCAAACCGGGTTGCGTCCGAGCATCCTTGCCCTCGCGAACCAGGCAGCAAACCTTGCCGTCGTTCTGAGCGCGAATGCTGAAGTCACCCGCCCGCTCTTTACACAGCCCGATCCGCCTTCCGGCCCTCCCGACCCGGTTGGGGGAGGAAGTACGGGTCACCCTGGTCCCCAACCGGTGCAGGGCGGCGATGGGGGAGGCGGTGGAAACACTCCGCTTTGGAGTTGCGGTACGGACGGGTTCGCCATCGTGTCGGCCGGGCTCGCGATAGCCATGGTGACGATCATGACACTCCCGATCACAGGACCGTTTCTGGTCGCTGCCGAATGGACGAGCATTCTCGGCTGGACCACTGTCGGCACGGGTGCCTGGGGTGCGATCCATGCCCATCAATGCGGATTCTAGGAGAGATGCCCATGCACTGGCTCATCCTGCACATCAATCACCTGCCGGTTCCTTTGAGCTTCTACAGCGCAATAATAGGCTTTTTGGTCGCTCGCAAGCTAAGGAAAGACAGGTCGGCCGGTGTCCCGTCTGTCTGGCCCAGGAGGCTCAGTGCTTTTCTTCTGCTTTCCGCGGCTGCCGAGTTCTTCCTTGTCGGTATCTACTTCGGACACCTGTATACCTGACGACGCAACAGGCGCTCCGGATCGGCATGCGGCGCGACCTTCCGGAACTGCCACGGGACCAAGACCACGACTCAGCTCCGAAGCAAGTTCCGCGCGAGAAACAACACATTCGCCGGCCGCTCGGCCAGCCTGCGCATGAAGTACGGGTACCACTCGTTGCCGAACGGGACATACACCCGCATCCGGTAGCCCGCGCGGACCAGCGACCGCTGCAGGTCCCGGCGGACGCCGTACAGCATCTGGAACTCCCAGGCATCGCGCGAAATACCCCGGTCGCGCGCGAGCCGGGCGGTGCCGGCGATCATGCGGGGGTCGTGCGTGGCGATCCCGTGATACACGCCGCTTTCGAGCAGCATCGCCGTGATGCGGAGGAAGTTCGCGTCCACGTCGCGCTTATCCGGAAAGGCCAGCGCGGGCGGCTCCTGGTACGCGCCCTTGCACAGGCGGATGCGGATGCCCTCGTCGAGCAGCGTGCGCACGTCGGCGACCGACCGCCGCAGGTAGGCCTGGATCACCACGCCGACCGAGCCGGAAAAGCGCCGGTGCAGGCGGCAGACCAGGTCGAGGGTCTCCTGCGTGTACGCCGAGCCTTCCATGTCCACGCGCACGAAGGTACCCACCCGTGCCGCGTGCTCCACCATCTCGGAGACGATCCGCTCGGCCAGATCGCGGTCGAGATCCATGCCCACCTGGGTCAGCTTGACGCTTACGTTCGCGCCGAGCCCGCCCCGACCGATCGCCTCGATCAGCCCGTGATAGACGGCGGCCGAAGCATGGGCCTCCTCGGGCGAGTGGACGTTCTCGCCGAGCGAGTCGAGCGTGGCCAGGATGCCCTCGCGGTTCAGCGAGGCGGCCGCGCCCAGGACCTCGCGCGCCTCCAGCCCGGCGACAAAGCGCGAGGACACGCGGCGGCCCGCCGGCGAGGACTCGGAAAAGCGGCGCAGCGGCCGGTTGCGGGACAGCGCGATGAAGGCGGAGCGGAGAAGGGGCATACGGCAAGGGTAGAGGGTGAAGGGTGGAGGGTAAAGGGGGAAAAGCGAGGGTGGAGGGTAGAGGGGAAAGCGAGGGTAGAGGGAAGCGCAAGGCTGGAGGGTTTAGGCGTTCGCAATCACGTGAGCTGGAATTCGCAGAGGGCGAAAGCAACATGGGAGACAAGGAAGGATCCAATCCCTTCACCCTTCACCCTTGCCTTACCCCCCGATGTGCACCATCGTCCGCCCCGGCTGAAGGAATCCGGGCTCGCCGATGTGGTGGCGGGCTTCCTTCTTCTGGATCGTGGCGTGGATGAAGGCGGCGAGCTCCTCGTCCGAACCGCCCCGGCGCATCACCCCGTGCAGGTCGTGGTCGAAGTGCGAAAACAGGCAGGTGCGGATGCGTCCGTCGGAGGTAAGCCGGACGCGGCTGCACGCGCCGCAAAATGCGCTCGACACCGGCGCGATCAAGCCGATCTCGCCGATTCCGTCGTCGAAGGTGTACCGCCGCGCGGTTTCGCTGGGGTTGGTCGCGGGCAGTGGCACCACGGGCCGCACGGCCGCGAGCCGGCCGAGCATCTCGCTCAAAGGCACCACCGTCTCCGGCGACCAGATCTTGTCCTCCTCGAGCGGCATGAACTCGATGAAGCGCACCACCACGCCCTCGGCACGCGACCACTCGGCGAACGGCACGATTTGGTCGTCGTTCCAGCCGCGCAGGATGACGCAGTTGATCTTGACCGGACCGAGCCCGGCGTCCTGAGCCGCGCGTACCCCGCGCATTACGTGGTCGAACGAGCCAGGGACGCGGGTGATCCGCGCGAAGCGCTCCGGCTCGAGCGCGTCCATGCTCACCGTAACCCGGCTCAGGCCCGCCGCGCGCAGCGGCTTCGCCAGGGGCGCGAGCAGGTGGCCGTTGGTGGTCAGGGCCAGCTCCAGCGGCATGCCTTCCGGGGTTCTCAGATCGCTCAGCTCTCGGACCAGGTCGACCAGCCCGCGCCGCAGCAGGGGTTCGCCGCCCGTGAGCCGGACCTTCTCGATGCCCATCGACGCGAAGACGCGGATGATGCGCAGGTAGTCGTCGAGCGGCAGCTCCGTGGGCTTTGCGTCGTCCTCGCCATTGCGGCAGTACACGCACCTGTAGTTGCAGCGGTCCGTCACGGAAACGCGCAGATCCCTCATCCTGCGGCCGAACTTGTCCGTCAGCCCCGGTTGCAGCTGCGCCGCGGCGGGCGGCAACGCGGTCGGGATGGGGAGAAGAGCGGCTGCCATCAGTCCTTATTCGATGCGGGAGGGTTCCCGCAGGGAGCAGATACCACAGTGTACCGGGCCTATCTTGCGTCCATACACACGATTGTGGAATCCTTACACATCGGCTGGAGGAGACCCATGCGCACCAACATCGACATCGACGACACGCTTATGAAGAAGGCACTTGCAAGCACAGGGAGCAAGACGAAGAAGGAAGTAGTGGAGACTGCGCTGAGGCTCTTGGTCCAGATTCGGGGGCAGGAAGGTCTGCGCGCCTTGAAGGGGACTGTTCAGTGGGAAGGCGACCTGCACGAAATGCGCCTGAGCCGCTTTCCCGACCCCTGGGACGTCAAGGAGTGATTCTCGTCGATTCCTCTATCTGGATCGAGTGGTTTCGTGGCTCGCCTACTGAGCAGACGGTCTGGTTGGAAAACGAAATCGCCCGCGTCCAGCTCGGCATTACGGATCTGGTCTTGATGGAGGTGCTCCAAGGGCTGCGTTCGGAAAGAGATTTTCGGCGCGTGCACGGAGAACTCCTGCAAACGTGCACGATCTTCGATACCGGAGGACAGAGACTCGCAACCGCGGCGGCTCGGAACTACCGCCTATTGCGGGCGCGTGGAATCACAATCCGCAAGCCGGTGGACACGTTGATCGCCACGTTCTGCCTCCTGGACGGCCACGAGTTGCTCCATCGAGACCGCGATTTCGACGCGTTCGAGAAACACCTTGGCCTCCGGGTGGTTCACCCCATTCGTC
>CAXUHL010000205.1:4639-5810 GCA_964250745.1 uncultured Acidobacteriaceae bacterium | reverse complement strand
TCGGGGAACGGCACGTTCTCCACCCGCATCACGAACGTGAACACGTCCCCGGAGGCCCTACACCCGAAGCAGTGAAAGAACTGCCGCGCCGCGTGAACGTTGCCCGACCCCGACTTTTCCGAGTGGCACGGGCACAGCCCCACCCAGTTCTGCGCCCCCGCCTTACGCAGCCGCACATGCTCCTCGACGATCTTGACGATGTCCGCCTGCGCCTTCACCGTCTGCGCGAAATCACTGCCCGCCATGGCTCTATTCTCGCCCAAACCAATTACCGAGGTCATCTAGAGCAAAAGCTACAGCGCGTTTAGACTATGTCGCAGCACAAAGCCGACGAGTTCTTAGCGCGACGGCTCCGAGGTGATCGTGTACGAGATGACAATTGAGAATTCTCGGATCCATGCGTATCGCGTGGTCAAGGGAGCGACCGCAGCCGATGTGGAAGCAAAAGCTGCTGCGCAGCTTGCAGTGTGGAACGAACGCGCTGCGAGAAAGCAGGCCGCAGAGGATGCCCGCGCAGCCAAAGGAAAACGCCAGCTACTGGCGCACGAGCTTTCGGAGGAGGCTCGGGAGCTCACTGAGGAAGCGACGGAAGCAATGCGCTCTCTTGAATCTTTGCTTCAGCGCTTGATTTCGGATCCAGTCGCATCATGGACGGATTTCAAAGATCGATCGCATTTCAAGACTGCGGCCCCGAAGGAGCCAGTAAAGCCCGCCTTACCACCGGAGCCGCTGAAAGAGCTTTATTCCATCGCACTCACTTTCACGGATAAATTGCTCAAGGCAAGAGGGCAAGCGAAGGTACAGGCTGCTGAAGACAGGTATAGCTCTGCTTTAGCGGCATGGAGGCAGGAAGTCGCCTCACTTGAGGCAGACTACGCCTCACGGTTGACAGCTTATGAAGGCGAGCTGAAGATCTTGCAACAGCAAAAAGCGGATCACGGAGAACGGCGGGCACAGCAGAATAAGTTGATCGATCAGCTTAAGGAGGCGTATGAAGATACCCAAACACAGGCGGTCGACTTTCTTATCAGCGAGGTCTTGACCCGAACAGCACTCCCGGAAGGTTTTCCCATCGGCTTTAATCACGCCTTCGAATCTGATACCAGGATTCTGGTGATTGATTTCGAACTCCCGAATAAGGAAAACTTGCCAAAATACAAGGAAGTCAAAC
>CAXUHL010000205.1:0-4539 GCA_964250745.1 uncultured Acidobacteriaceae bacterium | reverse complement strand
ACTCAATGCTCTACCAAATGGCACTCGGATTGATATACCGCGTTTTTACTGCTGACGACAGGGCGGCCGTTCATTCGATAGTGTTCAACGGTTGGGTCCGGAGCATTGATCGAAGTACCGGCGCGGAAGTTCACGGCTGCATCTTGTCTTTGCAGGCGGGCCGAGATGAGTTTATGCCTCTGGATCTCAAGCGCGTGGACCCAAAAGCATGTTTCAGAAGCTTAAAAGGCGTTGCCAGCAGCAAGCTTGTCGACTTAATCCCTGTACGCCCGATTCTGCATCTGAACAAAGCAGATTCGCGCTTCGTCGAAGCCTATGCCGTGGCAGAAACACTTGATGAGCGTACCAATTTAGCGGCTATGGACTAGCAGGATTTCGAGAACTTGATACGTGAGATTTTCGAGAAAGAGTTTGTCAGGAGTGGGGGTGAAGTAAAGATCACCCGTGCCAGCCGAGACGGTGGCGTCGATGCCGTTGTTTTCGATCCCGACCCTCTTCGGGGTGGAAAGATCATCATACAAGCAAAGCGCTATACCAATACTGTCGGAATCGCCGCGGTGCGGGACCTGTACGGAACGGTTCAGCATGAAGGTGCCATGAAAGGCATTCTTGTGACGACCGCTACATACGGATCCGACGCTTATGAGTTTGTCAGGGACAAGCCATTAACCTTGGTAAGTGGGGCAGAGCTTCTCGGCATGCTCGAGCGGCATGGGCACCGCGCCAAAATCAATCTAGCCGAAGCGCGGGCACTTCGTCAGTAGGTAGGAGTCTGCCGATTCATGTCAGACGTGTCGAACAAACGTCCGATCGGCTCTTACGGGTGGGACGGACATTTTCGCTTCGAGAGCCGTCAGCCCTCTTCGCACGCTCATCCACCTATTCGCTCCCGGCCTAGACTGCCGGTATCCCATTATCCTATTCTGCGAGTAGTACATGGTGATCCGGCATGGTTCTCGCAGTGACGGCGCTCGTAAGCCTGATTCTTGCTCTCACCGCACCTCCCGCACCCAATGCGCTTCGCACGGCGCGGGCGATTCCGCAGGCGAAAGAGCTCTCCTCTCTCCTCGACGAAACGGCCCACCTCCCCGTCGAGTACCAGGCAGCCATCCTCTTCTCCGCCCTCGACCATGCCCCTTCGCTTCTGACAACAACCCAGAAGCAGCGCCGCCTGCTCGACCTGGCCGAGCGCGCCTCCACCGCACACTTCCCCTCGAACTTCTTCTACGGCGGTCCGTTTCCGTCTCAAAATTCGCCACTGATCCACGAGGAAAGCCTTGCCGTTGCCGGCAGCCATGCCGACCAGCTCGAGATCGAGCTCGGCGTCGTCCACCGGCTCCTCGCCCTGCACGCCTCCGAGCCCGCGCTCGCCCTTTTCCAGTCCATCCGGCTCCCTGCCGCCCCGGTCTCCTGCGAGCAGGCCACCGTTCCTCTTTACGAGCCTTACTTCACCACCTGGTCCGAGTTCGGCCCAACGCTGCCGCTCCCGGAAGCGGTTTCCGCCGTCAACTCGCCCGGCGCCCTCCTCGGCTACCTTGACGCCCTCCAGTCCGCCCAGCTCGACCGCGAAGCCTGGACCGCGCTCGCGGGCTCGCTCGCCCGAGCCGTCAATGCACTGTCCCCGACGGATCGTGAACTCAACGCGCTGGACCGCTGGGAAATACTCACCAAAGCCGTCTCCGCTGTCCTTACCCGGCTCGACGGCGAGCATGTTCCCGCCGCGCAGCTTCTCGCCTCGTACCGGTCCTTCCTGACGCGCGGCCTCAGCGGAGAGACCTGCGGCGACGCATCCCTCGACCGAGCCAAGGTGATCGACCGCTTCAATAGTCTCCGCGCAATCGCGAAGACCGACGTGCCCGCGATCGAACCGCGCGAGCTCAAGGGCACCCCGGGCCGCTCCGCGAAGATCGACTTCGTTCCCTTCGACGACGATCTCCGGGAACCCTTTCTGCGCCTCTTCTCGCTCAGCGACGGCAACCGCAACCGCCGCTACCGGGACCACACCCCGGACCTCCAGCCCGACCCGGCCGACGTCCGCTTCCTGCTTGACCGCGCGCGCCTCGACTACTCCGGCAGCCAGGCCTGCGCGCTCTGCCGCTTCGTGGAGTACCGGGGCATGCTGGACACCCTGTACATCGTCCTTCCCTCCGGCCCTTCCTCTCGTGCGGTCATCGACGACTACGTCCGCTTCATCCAGCTCAACCCGGTCGAGGAGCAGGACCCCGCGCTCTGGCTGCCCTTTGTCACGGAACTGTTCAACACCTCGCGACCCGCCGACGCCGCTGCCGAAAAAGCCCTCGAAGCCCGCGCCCTCAAGGGCGGCAACCTGCTCTATATTCCGAGCGGAGATGCAGGCTACATCCGAAACCAGCTGGCCCGGTCCCCCGATCCCATCCTGCACGCGCTCTGGCGGGCCGAGGTTCTGATCCGCCCGCCGTATGAGGCTTTTCTGCCGCCGGAGACTCCCTGACCTCGTCTGTACCCTGTCCAACACCCCTCCCCGCGCCGCGCATCTCATTGCAATCAGGCCACCAGAAAGATCGGGAGAGACCACACCCATGGGCAAGCTCGTCAAATTCATCCTCGGCATCGTCGTTGTACTCGTACTTCTCGTCGTCGTCGCGGCGGTCGCGCTTCCGGCCTTCCTCAACGCCGACTCCTTCCGCGCGCGCATCCAGACCGAAGCCACCAAGTCCCTGGGCCGGCCGGTCGCCATCGGCAAGCTGGCCTTGTCCATCTTCTCGGGCGGTCTGGTCGCCAACCAGGTCTCTATCGCCGACGACCCGCGCTTCTCCAACGCGCCCTTCCTTCAGGCCGACTCGGTTAAGATTCGCGTCGAGCTGTTCCCGCTGATCCTGCGCAAGGAAGTCCACATCCAGGGCTTCACCCTGCAGGATCCCAAGGTGAACCTGCTGCAATCCTTCCCGGATGCGGCAGGCAAGACTACCTGGAACTACGCCTCGCTCGGCGCGTCCTCCTCCACCCCGCAGGCCAAGGCGGCTTCGTCCCAGGGCAGCCTGGGTTCGCTCACCGCCGGGTCCATCGAGATCGCGAACGGGTCCATCACCGTCGGCAAGCGCCCATTGACCGCGGCCGCGCCGGACCACACCTACTCGAACGTCGACCTCACGGTGAAAAACTTCGGTTCGACCGCAGCCTTCCCTTTCACGTTGTCGGCCGCCCTTCCCGGGTCCGGCACGCTCAGCGCGAAGGGCACCGCCGGTCCCATCAACCAGCGCGACGCCTCGCTGACCCCTTTCACCCTCAACCTCGAAGGCAAGCACCTGGACCCGCTCGCCGCAGGGTTCGTCGATTCGTCCGCCGGCATCTCCGGGCTCATCGACTCGCTCACCGTGGACGCGGCCTGGACCGGCGAGCAGATGCACATCTCGCAGCTGACCATCGCGAAGCCGGCCTTGACGATTGCGCAGACTAACGCACCCAAGCCGAAGGCCGCGCCGAAACCCGAGGACCAGACCAGCATCCTCCAGAACCTTTCGGTCGACACCGCCTCGATCACCGACGGCTCCGTGACGCTGACCACCCCCGGCAAGGCCGGGCCGCCGGTCGTCTACCAGGCCATCAACGCCAAGCTCACCAATTTGACCCCGAAGTCGCAGTCGCCGTTCACCCTTACCGCGCAGCTGCCCGGGTCCGGTTCGGTCGCCGCGCAGGGCCGCCTCGGGCCGTACAACCAGGTCGACTCCGCCCAGACGCCGCTCGCCGCCAACGTCAACCTGAAGGGCATCCAGCTCGGCCAGGCCGGCCTGCTCCCCGCCGACTCCGGCATCGGCGGCACGCTCGGCATGCAGGCGCAGGTCAACTCCAATGGGCAGATCCTGAGCGCGGCCGGCAAGGGTCAGGTGGACGACATTCGGCTCGCCCGCGCCGCCACTCCCTCGCCGAAGCCGCTCGACGTGGACTTCGCCCTTTCGAAGGACCTGAACGCGAACACCGGCCAGGTCCAGCACGCCACCCTTTCGGTCGGCGGCGCGGTGCTCAACATCAACGGAACCTTCCAGTCCTCCGGCCCATCGACCGCTCTCAACATGAAGGTCGCCGGCAACCAGGTCCCCATCGACGCGCTCGAGGCCTTCCTGCCCGCCCTCGGCATCACGCTGCCGCAGGGCTCGCAGCTCAGGGGCGGATCCATGACCACCAACCTCAGCGTGTCCGGCTCGTCCGCGACGCCGACCATCTCCGGCCCCGTCCAGCTGGCGGGCACCACGCTCGCGGGCTTCGATCTGGGCTCCAAGCTGAGCACGCTTTCCTCGATCACCGGCGGCAAGATCGGCAACGCCACCGGCTCCGGCACCAACATCAAATCGCTCTCGATGAACATCCGCGAGCAGGCGAACAACCTGACCACCGACAACATCGCCCTCGACGTCACCGGCGTCGGCACCGCCTCCGGCAACGGCACCGTCGCGGCCTCGGGCGCGCTCAACTACCTGATGCTGCTCAAGCTCACCGGGCTTACGGGCGGCGGCTCCTCCTCAGCGGCAGCGGCCACCGCGCCCGCGGCTCCGGCCCAGAAAG
>CAXUHL010000204.1:0-5837 GCA_964250745.1 uncultured Acidobacteriaceae bacterium | reverse complement strand
GGATGGCCCCTGGTTTCGCACTCCATCGGCGGTTTCTTCGAGCGCGCGGAATACCGCGGCCAACTCGCGGGGCGTGAGCTCCTCCGCCCGTGCCTTTTCCCGCGGCAGCGCCCCGGCGACCGCCTCCGGCGCAAACCCGGCCGCGCGCAGGTTGTTCCCCAGTGTTTTGCGCTTCTGCGCGAACGCCTGCTCCAGGAATCGCCGGAACGGCCCCGGCTCCACTCCGAGCTCCGCCCACCGCGGCGCGAACTCCAGCCGCACCGCGGCCGAGTGCACCTCCGGCGGCGGCGCGAACGCCTCCGGCGGCAGCGTGAACAGGAGCTCCACCCGCGCGTGTGCCTGGCACAGCACGGAAAGCAGCCCGTAGTCGCGGGTGCCGGGCGCGGCGGCCATCCGCTCGGCCACCTCGCGCTGCACCAGCACCACCGCCCACGCGATCCGGCTTTCCCCCGCGAACAGTTTGTGCAGGATCGGCGAGGTGATGTAGTAGGGCAGGTTGCCTACGACCGCGAGCGAGCGGCCCGGCGCTTCGGCCAGCGTTGCGAGATCGACCGCGAGCACGTCGGCTTCGAGGATTGCGACTGAAGGCTGCCCCGCGAACCGGGCCCGCAGAGCGGCGGCCAGACGAAGGTCTACCTCGATCGCCGTCAAGCGGCGCGCGCGGCCGGCGAGCAGCGCCGTGATGGCCGCCTTGCCCGGCCCGATCTCGACCACCTCGCCCCGCCCGGCCTCGCCGAGGGCGTCCACGATGCGCTGCCGCGCCCCGGCATCGACGAGGAAATTCTGACCCAGCACCGTCCTTTGCTTCCGTCCCACTCAGTCCCCCCGGCATCCTTTAGACTAAGGCGTTCGCAGCCGCGAATGTTTCGCGTTCGCTCCGGCGAACGATTTGGGGAGGGCTTCACCGACCATGAACATCGTCTTCGCCGCGTCCGAGTGTGTGCCGTTCGTCAAGACCGGCGGTTTGGCCGACGTGATCGGGGCGCTGCCGCCGGAGCTGGTCCGCCAGGGCCACGCGGTCACGGTCTACCTGCCGCTGTTCCGCCCCGTCGCGGCGCAGCTCAGGAAGCGATCGGTCGTCATCCCCAGCATCACCGTGCCCTTTCTGGGCTACAACCGGTTCGCCTCCGTGGTCGAGGGCGGCATGCGCGAGGGCGTGCGCTTCCTGTTCGTGGACTGCCCGGAGTTCTTCGACAGGGAGGCCCTGTACGGGACCGGCGGGACGGATTACGCGGACAACTGGGAGCGGTTCGCGCTGTTCGGCCGCGCGGTGCTCGAGGCCTCCAAGCAGCTGGGCGCGCCCGACGTCTTCCACGCGCACGACTGGCAGGCCGCGATGCTGCCGGTGTTTTTGCGGACCTTGTACGCCGAGGATCCCACGCTGGCGCGCGCCGGCACCGTCTTCACCATCCACAATGCCGGCTACCAGGGCTGGTTTCCGCCGCAGACCACCGAGCGCCTGCTGCTGCCCTGGGAGGTCTTCCGCATGGATCGCCTGGAGCACTACGACACCTTCAACTTCCTCAAGGGCGGGCTGGTGTACTCGGACGCGCTGACCACGGTGAGCCGCAAGTACGCCGAGGAAATCCAGACGCCGGAGTTCGGCGCTTCACTTGAAGGGGTTTTCCGGCACCGCGCGGCAGACCTCCACGGCATCCTGAATGGGGTCGACTACGGCCAGTGGGACCCCGCGCACGACCGGTGCATCGCCGCCCACTACACGCCGGAGGACCTCGGCGGCAAGGCGGAGTGCCGCCGCGACCTGTTGCACGCCTTCGGCGCGCCGGACCTGGCCGTGACCACGCCGGTGCTGGGCATCGTTTCGCGGTTCGCGACGCAGAAAGGGTTCGACCTGCTGGCCGAGATCGCCGAGCAGTTGGCTCAGCGCGACCTGTTCCTTGTCGCGCTGGGCACGGGCGAGCCGTACTACGAGAACCTCCTGCGGTCGCTCGCCGAGCGGCACCCCAACCGGTTCGCCGTGCGCGTTGAGTACGACGATACGCTGGCCCACAAGATCGAAGCGGGATCGGATCTGTTCCTGATGCCCTCGCGCTACGAGCCGTGCGGGCTGAACCAGATCTACAGCCTGCGCTACGGGACCGTTCCGGTGGTGCGCGCGACGGGGGGGCTGGACGACACGGTCGAGGAAACGGCGGACCCCTCGGAGGGGACGGGCTTCAAGTTCCATGGCTATGCGGCCTCCGAATTTCTTCTCGCCATCGACCGCGCCCTGGCGGCGTTCGGCGACCGGGGCAAGTGGAGGCGTCTGATGGAGAACGGCATGCGGCAGAACTACAGCTGGGTGCGCCCCGCCGCCGAGTACGGGGCCCTGTACGAGGCAGTGGCACGGCGTCGATCGTAGGCGCCTACCAGTACAGCTTCAACCCGGCCCAGTCCGCCGCGTAGGGCCGCATGCGGTCGCGGCACAGATAGATGGCCCGCTGCTCCCAGGGCATCTGCCAGCGGCTCCGCTGCGTTTCCCTGAGGGTACAGCTCCGGTAGGTGCGCAGCAGCTCGCGCAGGGGCTTGTCGGAAACCACGATCATCTCCTGCCCGGAGTAGCCGCGCGGCCCCCACAGCCAGAAGTTCTGGTGGGTGCTGATCGCCGGGGGCAGGCCCCGGCCGAAGACCTGGAGCGCGCTGGCCTCGCCGTAGTTGCCGGCCTTGATGCCGGTACGGGCCCGCTCCTCGGGCGGCAGCGCGCGGTACACCCGGCCCACTCCGTCGGCCAGCGCCTGCCAGCCCAGGTGGTCGGCGAAGAACTCAGGAAAAGCAGCGCCGGGGTGCTGCTCGCTGTCGACCAGCTCGAAGCCGAGCAGGCGGCTGTACTGTGTAAAGGCCGGCGGCGCGAGGATCGGCACCGCGAACGGCAGCGTAATCGGGATGAACAGCGTCATCGCGGCCGCATAGGCGGTCAACAGGCGGGACCGGACGCGCGCGCGCCCCGCCCATTGGGTCCAGAAGATGGCCCCCGCCGCGAACAGAGCGGGGTACACCGGGGCCAGGTAGTAGTCCTTGGCGTGCAGCAGCAGCATGATGCCCAGAAAGACGAGGTACAGCACGCCCAGCGCCCGCCACGGGCGGCTTTCCCGCGCTTGCAGCAGCCAAACCAGCCCGCCCAGCCAGACGAGCAGGTGCAAGGGCGACAGCATGAACGCCTGCTCCACCACGAACTGCGGCGGCGACAGCACGACGTCCTTGCTGCTGTGCGAGACCGCGTGGAGCCACTGCCAGGTAGGGAAGCCGTTGTGCGCCTGCCATAGAAGGTTGGGCAGAGCCAGCAGCGCGCCCAGCGCCGCGGCGAGGGCAAACCCGCGCTGCCGGAACAGCGCACGCGCCGGGGTCAGCGCCATGGCCAGAAGCAAGGCGGCGACGAGAAACACCGCCGAAGCCTTGTTCTCGAACGCCAGTCCCGCGCCCACCCCGAGCAGCACCCACCAGCGCAGCACGGAGGGCGTCGCGAGCAGACGCGCGAAGGCCAGCAGCATCGCCGTCCACAGGGCGGGGTCCCAGGCGTTCATCGACAGGAAGCTTTGCGTGGCCAGGTACACCGGCGCGAAACACACGGCCAGCATCGCCAGCGCCGCCGCCCGTCTGCCGCCGCCCAGGGCTTCGGCGAGCAGGCCGGTGAGCGCCACCGTGAGCGCCCCGGCCAGGTACGCGGGAATGCGGAACAGAACGAGGTGGCGGTAGCCGAACAGGAGCTCCGCCGCGCGGGCCTCCAGCGCGATCAGCGGCGGCTGGTCCACGTAGCCGAAGGCCAGGTGCCGTCCGCAGACCAGGTAATAAAGCTCGTCACGAAAGATGCCGTAGCCCGCGTGGACCGAGAGCAGGGTAATGCCGGCCTGCACGGCGACCTTCAGCGCCGCGAAGAGCAGCAGCAAGGGCAGCAGCGACTCCGGCCCGAACAGCGGGGGAGAAAACCGTTTGACCGGGAACGTTTGGACGCTTGCGCTCATGCCTGTTCTGCCAGACTACCGGGCGCGGGCGGCGCGCTACGAGGAAAGGATGGGGAAAACCGCTCCTTCGGCTGCTTTGCCGCGCTCTTCCGGGTTGAAGTGGCTGTGGATCGCCTCCGCCGTCTTGCGCGGGACCACGGAGGTGAGCGCCTCGACCCCGGCCTGCGAAACCGCGCGCACGCTGCCGAAATGCTGCACCAGGCGCAGGCGCGTCCGCTCTCCCACGCCGGGAATCTCGCCCAGGTCGGCGCTCCGGCCGGTCCGGTCGCGGATCTCGCGCCGCTTGCGGTGGTAGGCAATGGCGAACCGGTGCGACTCATCGCGGATGCGCTGGACTAAATGCAAGACAGGCGAGCGGCGATCAAGCACGACCGGCTCGTCCTCGCTGCCGTGCACGTAGATGATCTCCTCCCGCTTGGCGATGGACGCGAGCGGCTGCGTGATCAGCCCGAGTTCCTCGAGCGCGCTCGCCGCGGCATGGAGCTGCCCCAGCCCGCCGTCGACCAGGACCAAGCTCGGCAAAGCCTTTCCCTCGTCCACGAGCCGCTTGTAGCGGCGGCCGATCACCTCGCGCATGGAAGCGAAGTCGTCCACGCCCTCCACCGTCTTGATCTGGAACTTGCGGTAGTCGGCCTTCTTCATGCCGCCCGGCTCCCACACCACCATGCTGGCGACCGTTTCCGAGCCCTGGATGTGCGAGATATCGAAGCACTCGATCCGGGTCGGGCTTTCCGGCAGCATCAGCGCGTCCTCGAGCGCCTCGGCAATGGCTTTTTCGCTCGGCTTGAGCACGCGAAAGCGCTGATCGTAGCTCTGTTTGGCGTTGGTCCCGGCCAAGTCCAGCAGGGAGCGCTTCTCGCCCCGCTGCGGGACCTCGATGCACACCTTGCGGCCGCGCTTCGACAGCACGGAGGCCAAAGTGTCGCGGTCGCCGAAGTCGACCGGCGTGAAGATCGTCGAGGGCACGTAAGGCTGGTCGAGGTAGAGCTGCTTGAGCAGGGAAGCGAAAAACGCGCCGGGGTGGAAGCCCGGGCCGGGTTCGTCCTCCGCGCCCATTTCGTACTCCGGCACGTCCTCCCAGAAGAACTCGCGCCGGTCCACGATCTTGCCCGCGCGCACGTGGAACAGGTTCACCGCGAGCATCCCGTTCTCGTAGTGGAAGCCGAACAGGTCCGCGTCGTCCTCGTCGGCGGAGGCGATGCGCTGCTTCTCCTGGAGGGTGTCCAGGGTGGCCAACATGTCGCGGTACTTGCCGGCGAGCTCGTACAGCTCCTTTTCCGCCGCGTCCATCATGCGGGTTTCGAGCTTGCGCCCCAGCTCGGCACCGCGTCCGTCCAGCAGCAGCTGCGCGTCGCGGATGCTTTCGCCGTACTGCTCCGGGCTGGTCAGCCCTTCCACGCAAGGGCCCTGGCAGCGCTTGATGTAGTACTGCAGGCACGGCCGGGGGTGGTAGCGGCTCAGGTCCACCTTGCAGGAGGGCAGGAGGAACGAGCGGCGCAGCAGCTCCGCGATGCGGTAGGCCAGGTTGCCGGGGAAGTACGGACCGTAGTACGCGCCCTTGTCCTTGCGGAGCTTGCGTGTCACGAACACCTTGGGAAACCGGTCGCCGAGCGTCAGCTTGACGTAGGGGTAGGTCTTGTCGTCGCGCAGAAGGATGTTGAAGCGCGGCTTTTTCTGCTTGATCAGGTTGTTTTCGAGCGCGAGCGCTTCGTGCTCGTTGTCGACCAGGATGTAGTCGATATCGACCGCCTCGCGCATCAGCGAGCCGGTTTTGGCGTGCGCCTGCGAGGCCGCGAGCAGGTACGACCGGGTGCGCGCGCGCAGGTTTTTCGCCTTGCCCACGTAGATGACCGTGCCCTCGGCGTCCTTGTACAGGTA